>JADIME010000021.1 GCA_017694935.1 Candidatus Merdivivens pullistercoris | reverse complement strand
CACAAAGAAAAATCTTACTCGTTTTCGGGTAACGATTAGGCAACCGTTCTATTTCATTACCTTGCGTTTCTTTGCTAAATTGCCATTTCCCGTATTTCCGAGATTTTCAGCGTAATGCGTTTATTATCAGTACAAGATGCACTATTATTCCGATTTCGGTTGATTATTCCAGCGTTTTTAGCTAAGTTTGTATCCGGATTCAAATTGATGGAAATATTCAAAACGACTAGGAAATATGAAAAAGGCTTTTGTTTTTCTTGCCGACGGCTTTGAAATTGTCGAGGCAATGGCTACGGTTGACATGCTGGTCAGAGGCGGTGTTGATCTGAAAGTAGTCTCTGTTTCAGGAGACAATGTGGTTGACAGTGCTCAAGGCATACCGGTTGTCGCCGAGTATCTGTTGAAAGAGGTCCCTGTTGCGGACAATCTTTTTGCGGGAGACGAGTTTGTTTCCCTTAATGAAATACGCAAGGAAGATTTTATGATATTTCCGGGGGGTATGCCCGGAACGAAAAACCTTGCGGAGTGCAAGCCCCTTATGGAAAAGTTGAAATCCCATTATGCAGAAGGCGGCTTTGTGGCTGCGATATGTGCTGCTCCGGGTCTTGTACTCTCTCAGCTGCCTTTGGATGAGACTGTGAGGAAGAACGGATCTATGTCCATGACATGTTACGAAGGCTTCGAGCCTGCATTGGAGGCAAAGGGGGTTACTGTAATAGACCAGCGCAAAGGCGTTGTCGTGGACGGAAATGTCATTACGGCCAGCGGTCCGGGACATGCCGTTGATTTCGGGCTGTCAATACTCGGCGCGATAAAAGGTGAGACCGTGGCGCAGGAAACGAGAAAACAGCTGATGCTTTAATAAAGATTGTGTAAGTGTCCCAGACAGGACCCGGGGCTTCTCTGGCATCGTGCCGGGATTGTTGATCGTTGGAAATGCAGAAAATTTTGATGTTCATAAAAGACTGGACGCTGCCTATCGCAATGATGGTCGGCGTTCTTTCCTATTTTGCTTTTAAAGATTTAGAGGCGTTGGAGCCTCTTTTGCCGGCAGCCAGATGGGTCTCATCACATTTCCCTCCATGGCTGATTTTTTTCATGTTACTGTTCACATTCACAAAGATACATCCGAAGGATTTGTGGCCTAGAAAAGTGCATTTGTGGCTGCTGCTCGTACAGGTGGCCGGTTCTGTCGGAGTCTATTTGCTTTTGCATCCGTTCAATGAGGTGGTGGCGCAGTCTGCCATGATATGCATCATCTGCCCTACGGCTACTGCGGCTGCAATCATTACGGAAAAATTGGGAGGGAAAGTGGATGCCTTGATAACATACGTGATAGAAATCAATCTTGTGGTTTCGGTATTCGTCCCTGCTGTCTTCCCTCTTATAGAACCCCATGAGGGGCTGACATTTTTTCAGGCGTTTCTCACTATATTGAAGAGGGTAGTGCCATTACTGGTAATGCCACTCGTCGCTGCATGGTTTCTACGGTTCTGCCTGCCGGCTGTCCATAGATGGCTTTATGAGCATCGTGGGGCGGCGTTTTATCTTTGGGCGTTTTCTTTGATACTTGTGATGGCGCAGACAACCAAATCTTTGGTGGAAAGTCCGTATTCACTTGGAGTGGAACTGTCGATAGCCTTTGTGGGGCTGGTCACTTGCGTGCTGCAATTTGTCATAGGCAAGAGGATAGGCAGCCGTTACGGGGACAGGATAAGCGCGGGGCAGGGTTTGGGACAGAAAAACACTGTTCTGGCGATATGGATGGCTTATACTTACCTCAATCCGGTCACGGCGGTTGCCCCCGGGTGTTATGTGGTATGGCAGAACATCATCAACAGTTGGCAGTTGTACAGGAAAAGAAAACATGCCGATTTGAAATGAAGAAAATTGCAAGGACGTTGTCTCTTCTGGCAGTGGCGTTATTTTGTCTTTCATGTTCGGAAGACGATGCCGGGCTGCCCCGGGTAGTGTTTCAAACAGTGTGTCCGGAGCGAGTTTTCAGGCCTCTCATTTTTTCCGCCGCTTCAGGATGGCTGGCTATGAAGTCGGCAGTTGTGTCGTGCCCGATATTGCATATCTCTTTGAACTCTTTAAAACTGAATTCATTGTATTTGTCGCTTACGCGAGGTTCTATGATGAAATCGCAGAGAGAGCGGCCTTGCGCGGAGCTGTGGTATACTATAGTGTGCAGGGTCTGGGCTATCAGGTCGGCCTTGTTTTCCAATTTCGGGATATCGAGCGGGGCGGGATTCACATCCACCCCTATCAGGTACTCGCAGTGTTCGCGGATTGTCTTGGCAGGCAGATTGTCGATGAGTCCCCCGTCAACATAGACTCCATTGTCAATTTTTACTGCTTCGAACACTCCGGGTATGGAGGAAGAGGCTATTACGGCATCGTGAAGGTGTTTTCCTTTGCTAAAATATCTGCCCTCGCTGGTGACCAAGTCAGTGGCACACACGGCAAGCGGTTTTTGCAGGCTGCCGAAATCGTCATCGGGCATGTATTTTCGGAAAACATCATAAACGTTTTTGTGTGAAGAAATACCGAGTTTTGAAATCCCGAAAACCGGGGTTATCACTGTAAAAAGACTGTCGAATTTTTCCTTTACCACTATGTCGTAAATCTCTTTTCCATGATAACCGGCCGCATAGAAGATGCCTATGATCGCTCCCATGCTTGTCCCCGCCACGATGGCAGGTTCTATTCCGTTTTCTTCAAGCGCCATGAGGACTCCGATATGGGCGAAGCCTTTCGCTCCTCCTCCGCTTAATACTATGCCTGTTGTGTGTCTGTCCATTTCCGTGTTTTTAAACGGTAAGCCTTTAGCATTTATTGTGCCGTATTGCGCGTTTTCTGACCGGCATGTCCGGTTTTCAATTTTTCTTCGTGTTCCTTTTCGGTCTCGCAACCGAGGAAAAACATGTTTTCCCTTACTTCTTCCTGAGGATAAGTGAAATATGTACATGTGGCCTCAGTGCAGAGCCTGCCCGAATGGTCGTAGAGCCTTGCTTCTATGATGGCGATATTGTGCCTCATTTCTTTTAGCGAAGCCCTGATTTCGATCGTCCCTTCGTCTGTCTTTACCGGACGGCGGTAGCGGGTCTCCATTTTGGATGTCACCCCGGTCGTCTGTAACTTGCGTGTCACCACCCATGCACATATCTCGTCCAAAAGCACGGCCTGTATCCCTCCGTGAAGGGTATCAAGCCAGCCTTGAAATTCAGGCCTCGGCTGCCATACACTGACTATTTCATCCCTGTCCTCGTAAAACTCCATCTTCACTCCGGCCGGATTGTCCGGAGAACACCCGAAACACAGATAGCCATCCACGTTGCACCATGGGTTCAGAATCTTGTCCATATAAAAACGTTTTTATCAATGAATCAAAGAAGTAAAATTAACAACAATTTTCGAAAATCGGTAATCCGGCACGGAAAGCCCGTTATTTTGTGAAAATTTTAGTAATTTAGCCGCAATTATGGAGATTAATCGAGTTTCGTCATGTTACTGTCAAGTTTGAGCTTTCAAGAGATATTGTCATCGTTCCTCGTGCTGTTCGCCGTGATAGATATTACCGGGGCGATACCTATCATCATGGGTATCAATAGCGGAGGGCAGAAAGTAAAAGCAGGGAAGGCTGCGGTCATTTCATTGGTAATATACGTGGCTTTTCTTTTTGCGGGGGATTGGTTGCTGAAACTTTTCAATACAGACATTGAGTCGTTCGCCATTGCAGGGTCGCTGATATTGTTCGCGCTGGCGGTGGAGATGATTTTCAGCATAGAGATTTTCCGTAATGACGGCCCCGCCGGCTATTCCACCGTGGTCCCGGTTGTCTTCCCGCTGATAGCGGGTGCCGGGGGCCTGACGACGGCACTTTCCCTCAGGGCGCAGTATGATGTTTCCAACATAGTCATAGCATTGGTGCTGAATATGATAGTGGTCTATTTCGTAATCAGGTATGTGGACAAGGTGGAGCATATCATCGGGAAAGGAGGCATATATATACTGCGGAAGTTTTTCGGGGTCATTCTGCTCGCGATGGCAGTCAAGATGTTTATCGAGAACCTGACATTGCTCATTAAGAATTTTTAACTTTAGTACTGTTCATGTCTATGCGTAAACTTGTCCGGACAATCTTGATGATAGCGCTGTTTCTTGCATCGCAGGTCGGCGGTCTGTCCGCTGCCGAGGAACCGACTACGCAGGACACTACCGAGGCTTTGCTGGAACTTTTAGAGCATGAACCGGATAACGTGGATGCATTGTCGCAGTTGTATGCAATATACATGAGGCAGGGAAACTACGGTGAGGCGCAGCGTTACGCGCTCAGAATATTCGACGTGGCGGAAGAAAGCGGGGATGCGCATACGAGGATGTTGGCTGACAGTTATATAGGCCAGTCCTATCTTGCAATGGACGGTTATGATTCGGCATATAACTATCTGAATGACGCTATCTGCCTTTGGAATACCATAGACAGTGCCGACCGGACGGATGAGACCTATAGCGCAATATATACGGCTTACAACGGATTGGGCATTTATGCCGTTACGATAGACATGGATTTCGGGAAGGCGATAGATTATTTCCTTAAAGGGTTGAAACTGGCCGAGGTACGTCAGGACTATCTGGATTATGCGGTGCTCGGGTCCAATCTCGTGGTGGTGTATAACTTGCGCGAAGACCCCGATGGGCTGAAATATGCATTGGAGGTGTACCGTTACGGGAAGGAGTCCGGAAATACCTATATTATATATTGCGGGGCGCACGTGTCTGCCATAATGTATTTTCTGAAAGGGGATTTAGTCAATGCGGAAAAATATTTGAACGAGGCGATGTCTCTGGTGGACAGGTATTTTGACCGAATGGGGGTATATTGTCTGTATGCACGGCTTCAGGATGCCAAAGGCAGGAAGTCCGAAGCTGAAAAATATTATCGGCTCGCAGTGGAATACATCGATGAAGAATCCGTGCCGACCGCCATTTCCATATATCTTTCTTACGGAGAATATCTTTTCGGCGAGGGCAGATATGCGGAATGCATCGGGATGCTTGACCGTGGTATAGATTTGGCGGTATCGCGGGGCAACCGATTATATACTTACAGACTTTATGAATTGAAATCCAGAGCATACGAGGCTCTCGGAAGGTTGGATAGCGCGCTTGATGCTTACAGGCTGTTCCATTCCGAGTCAGTAGGGGTTTTCAACATTGAAAGGGAGCGTTCTGTAAACGAACTTACCCGAAAATATGAGAACGAACGTCACGAGCGAGAGTTGCAGCAACACAATGTATTGATAATGAAGAAGAACCAAGAGTTGCTAATCGCTTCTTTCGTCATAGTTGCCATAATAGCCGTATCAGTCGTTTCATGGATGATGTACAGGAGGAAAAACCGGATGTACATGCAGATAGCCCGACGTTACAAAGCTGCCGTGGATAGGGAGGAACAATTGGAACAGAGGATAGATGAACTCTCAAAAGCGGCTTCCGGTGCGGGAAAATATTCCAATTCGTCGCTGAAAGAGGATAGCAGAAGCGAGCTTTTCGGACGTTTGGAATCATTGATGAAAGATGACCGGCTGTATTGCGAGAAAAATCTCACGCGGGAGCGCGTGGCCGATGCGCTTGGCAGCAACCGTACTTATCTGTCACAAATCATAAACGACAAGGCCGGGTGTTCTTTTTTTCAGTATATAAACTCGTTCAGGATAGAAGACGCTATCAGGCAGCTTTCAGATCCTTCTAACGACATTCCTTTAAAGGCTTTGGCCGACGAACTCGGTTTCAGTTCACTTGCATCTTTCTATAAAGCATTTCAGGAAAAGGTTGGAATGCCTCCTGCCAAGTACAGGGAGAAGATTGTAGAGATTTCACGTAGCGGCAATTGACGGTTATTTTTGCGGCAATTGCCGCATCGATAAAAAATCACGCTTTGAACTTAAAAGTCCAAGGCGTATTTTTGTTGCGGCTGAGAAAATTTTTCATTCAGCTTCTGGATCGGGAAACAATTTTAACCTTAAAAATAGTTGCAATATGAAAAGGTCGTTTTATTTTTTGATGTCGATTGTCGCTATCGTTTTTTTTGCGGCAGGCTGTGTTAAAGACATTCCGGTAGAGAGCATAAGCGTGGAACCGGAAACATTGACCCTCGCCGTAGGGGAGACTTCCTCTCTTACGGTAACAGTAGTACCTGAAGATGCCGACTATGTATTGGCTTTCACGAGCAGCAACGGGCAGGTCGCAACGGTTTCCGAAGAAGGCCTTGTGGAGGCATTGTCGGACGGTACGGCTACTATTACAGTAAAGGCGGGCAATTTCTCGGCTACATGCGAAGTTACGGTGATAGTTCCCACTCTGGATGTATCTCCGTCTGTAGAGTCCGTTTCGTTTGAGGGTGTACGTACAAGGACGCAAGAGTTCACAGTAACGACCAATGCTTCCGAGTGGACTGCGGAGCCGGATGCAGACTGGCTCAGCGTAGAATATACAGAGGCAGGCTTTATCCTCACGGCGGCTGCCAACCTGTCCATGGAGGACAGTCGCGAGGCTTCCGTGACCATATCCGCCGAAGGCTTCGACCCTGTCGTGATTCCTGTGAACCAGCAGGAGATGAGGATGTACATAGGAGGGAATGACAACAATACGGCTTGTTATTGGTTGAATGGGGAAAAGACAGTGGTGGGGCCTGAAAACGGTTCTTTCCTGAGTGCCTTGGCTGTGGAGAAGGACGGTGTCGTGCATTGTGTCGGGCGTGAAGGCATAGGACAAAGTTATGCGACATATTGGAGTGAAGAGTTGGGATGGAATATTTTCCAACCATACGACGAGTGCCAGGGAAATGCGACTGGTGTCACCGTGGACGAGGAAACAGGGGATGTGTATTTTTCCGCATATTATTATTTCTTCAATCCTGATTATACTCAGACAACAATTGCTGGCTATCATAAGAATCTGATATGGGAAGCCATGACTTCCGAGGAATCGGGTACGGCGGCACAGGCATCTTGCGTTCTTTTCAATGACGGCAATCTTTATATGGTCTTGCAGGAAAGCGGCCTGTCTTACTATACTGTCAATGGAGAAAGGCATGAACTGGAGATGATGGATCAGGGCAATTATCCTTCGTCCATGTATGTGAAAGACGGGGATGTATATGTCGGGGGATGGTACCTTACCGAACTTAACGGCGAGCTTATATACGCTCCTTGCTATTGGAAAAACGGCGAAGGGATTGCGCTTGCTGTCGAATATGCCTGCCCTTATGCAATCTATGTCGATGACGAGGACAATGTATGGCTCGCAGGCGCGAAGGGACCGGGATTCGACCGCTGTGCCGCATACTGGAAAAACGATGAGCCGTCCGTAGATGTATCTTCATACGATAACGGTTGCGCATCCAGCATTGTCGTAATTGATGGTGACGTTATAATTGCCGGTATTCATGGCGGTGCTTATCCTGAAAACTCCGTAATAAAATATTGGATCAACGGTGAAGAAACAGCCGTAACGGACGGTTCTACTCCATGCTACTGTGAGGACGTAGTGATTTTGTAGCATGATTTGTATTGCATTTTTCAATTATTCATTGTCCGGAGTATGAAAAATTTTTCAAATAACAGTAAAAACGTTTCATTCGACCCTGCCGGATCCCTCGTGATGTCGTGGGAGGGGGGGGTAAAATATTAGTAATTAATAAATTAAAATACTTTTAGAGGTTGTGCCATGTTTCCGATGGTGCAGCCTCTTTTCATATTGCGGCTGTTTTGGTTTTATAAGAAGCTTTTTAAAAATCTTTCTCAGGTTTTGTTAAATTAATATTAAACATCATGAAGACTGGATCATTCAATTTTTCTGGATTTGGCAGACGGGTTTCTGCTTCATTGCGCAGTCTTGTTGCTGCTTTCTATGCCGTGCCGGCTTGTTTGACCGGCTTTTTTACATCATTGGCCCTTTTGGGCGGCCTCTCGTCGTGTACCTTCGATGACACTTCCCTGAAGGATTCGATTGACGACCTGACTTCCCGGGTGGAAGCATTAGAGGACTTCCAGGAACAGGTGCAGGGCGACATAGCATCGCTTCAGGACATCATCTCCAAACTCAACTCGTCCGTCACGGTGAACAATGTCGTGGATAACGGCGATGGCAGCTGGACGATCAATTTCTCTGACGGCACATCGGTGACCATCCGCAACGGTCAGGACGGCGAGGACGGCCTCACCCCTCCTTCAATAACGGTTGTTGAAGAAGACGGCACGTACTATTGGGCATACGAAAATGCCGACGGCACGACCGATTTCATCCTTGACGACGACGGCAACAAGATACCTGTCAGCGGCGAGGCCCCTCAGGTGCGCATCAACGAAGATGGGTACTGGG
>JADIME010000020.1 GCA_017694935.1 Candidatus Merdivivens pullistercoris | reverse complement strand
CGCCTCGGCTATGCAAGCCATGCGGCTTGCATGCATGTACGGTTCCTCCATGGTCATGAGTCCGAGTCCTCCTTCCCGCGTAGGCCCCGTACATGTCAATGCAAATTCATTTGCATTGCTCTCGGCTTCCGCGTATATTTGCACAAGAAAACGGGAGACAATCCAAAGGCTTCGAAAAAAAACGGCAACAACCAAATGACAGACTTTGCGGCTATAGATTTCGAGACGGCAAACCAATACCCCACAAGTGTATGCAGCGTGGGATTAGTGGTCGTGAAGAACGGGATCATAGCGGACAAATATTACAGTCTCATAAAACCCGAACCGGAATACTATTCTTATTGGAACACACGGGTACACGGGCTGACAGTGCGGGACACGCAAGACTCTCCCGTCTTTCCATACGTATGGAGAGAGGTAGAGCCTCTTGTCGAAGGACTTCCGTTAGTGGCCCATAACAGCCGTTTCGATGAAAGATGTCTTAAAGCGGTATTCAGGATGTACCGCATGGATTATCCCGAATACCGCTTCTACTGTACCTGTAATGCATCAAGGCGTTTGTTCAAAGGGGAAATCCCCAATCATCAATTGCAGACTGTGGCCGCACACTGCGGATTCGACCTCAAAGCCCACCACAACGCTCTTGCCGATGCAGAAGCCTGCGCCGCCATCGCCATGCGCGTGCTTTAAAACACAGCTATCGCCCTTATACGCCCATACCCGGAATCCTTTCCGGAAGTATTCATGATGCCATTGGCCAAAGCAACCAGCCAGACATCGTTTTCATTCGCCTCTGTCGAAGACCAATAGGCATTGCCGCGGTCGAACTCAATGCCCACTCCTCCGGGAATCATTCCTATCTTTCTGTTGAACTCATCCCGCGCCATACGGTATTTTTCATCTTTCAGGACAGACATATTCACTCCCCAGGCATCCACTTGTCCGAAAAAAGCATCTGCCCCGTTTTCCATCCATTGCAGGCCGCTTGCCCCTGCATAAATCTGCTGCAATTCGTATTTTGCAGGAAGGTACCATGAAACCGCTGCCGTCCTGAGATCCGCCACCCATGCGACTACGGGATAACGGTATCGGTATTCCTCACGCGACATTATCAATTCCGTGTTAGGTGCACCGTCATATTCATCACCCGCCCCCGATTCTCCCAGTACGCCCCAGATTGCATCGCCCTCCTCGGCATTAAGCATCTTCCCCCCTTTTCCATCCGGATTGACATAGAAAATGATGCCGAGAGGCACCTTGAGAGGATCCAACTCTGCAGCCCAGGTACCGTCCGAATAGTAATAGTACCCGATTTGAGGTGCTGCCGGATCTTTCACCATGACTTTGCACGATGCTGAAAGATCCCCATACACGACTGTTATGTCAGCAAATCCTGCCGAGACGCCCGTAACACGTCCCGAAGCATCCACTGAAGCTACCGAATTGTCCGAACTCTCCCATCCGAAACCTTCGAAAGCGGCATCCGAAGGATAATAGCCTGCCGACATCTGCACCGTTTCACCCACGGACACAACCGCTTTGTCTTCGGACAGCCATACACTGTCCACCTGCACGATCTCTACCGGCGGCGAAGGAGGGGAAACGGGTTCCCCTGCTTCCTGTTTACCGCATCCGCACACCGCTGCGGCAACCGCCAAAACAAAAAAACATTTCACATCACTCATTGTCGTAACTTTTAAACAGTTCCCGGACAGTCACGTCCTCAGACTTCCGTAAACGCATTATTCTATCGTAAATACGGCAATGGGACGTACCCTGCCATAAGGATCTGACTTTTTGAAACCTTGGGTCATCCCGGTAAGAAAAACAATCTTGCCGGCATAGTTGGCATCCTGCTCGGTAGAAGCCCAATACATATTGCCTCCGCATTCTATGGGTTCTCCTCCCGCTGCCTCTATCCTTGCATTGAAAGCTTCTTTCTCGTCCGCCCATTCCGAACCGTTAAGATACCGTTCGCTGTCGCCCCAATCATTTATTTCATTATTGTCCTCATCGGCCCCTTCGCTCATCCATTTCACACCGCACATGCCGCAAATCATCTGCCTCAGCTCTGCGGTTGCAGGAAGATACCACTCCAATCCTCCGTCTGTCTTGTCTGCGCACCATTTGAAAGGAGGATAATTTTCTTCCCAACCCGGATGTTCTTTCATGATATCCATATTCAAACGTCCTTCGAACTCATGGTTGCAGCCGATTTCTTCCATCTCTCCCGTACACCACATGGTATATGAAGCATATTCGCCATTATCAGGATCGTAGAATTCGTCAAGCGAGAGTATCTTTCCGCTTGCTTTATCCGGAGTCATGTAAAATACAATTCCTATCGTCTCTTTTGACGCATCAAGCTCAGTAGACCATGTACCGTCCGAATAATAATAGTCCCCGAGCATAGGCATAGCCGCGACTTCAATATGGCAATCGTCCGAAAGGTCCCCGCAGGCAGCGGTTATCACAGCTTCGCCGGCAGCAAGTGCCATAACGGCACCGTCCTCGGAAACCGAGGCGACTGTCTCGTCCGAAGAGGACCATGTCACGTCTTTGTCGTCCGCATCCTCAGGGGACACCGTAGCGGTCAGCTTGAAACTGCCACCGACAAGCAATCTCTGTTCTTTTATGTCAAGACTTATAGACTCCGGCATCACTGGGTCCACCGTTATCAGGCAAATGTCGGATTTAGTATCGACAGTAACAGTGATTTCAGCAGTTCCTGTGGAAACTGCGACTACTTTGCCCGACTGATCCACCGTGGCAACGGAAGGGTCAGAAGAAATCCATACTGCCTGTCCGCATGAAACGCCTTCGGGTTCCACCGTATAACTTAGGACAAGGGTCTCCCCTCTCTTAATGACAGCCTCTTCCCTGTCCAGAATCACCTCCGACAACTCCAATGGTTTCTCAGGAGGAGTCACCGGCTCCTCGCAACCTTGCAAAAGGGACGAAGCCGCAATCGCAATGGCAAATAAAGATGTTATTTTTTTCATGGCCTTAAATTTTTTAATGCTCCGCAAATTTATCCACAGTGAAACATCGCATGCAAATTTTTCTTTTTCGGATTCAACTATTTTACGAATCCGAAACATCTGGTTTTGCGACAGATTGCAAGGATTTTCCGTATTGCCCCGGAGTCAGGCCGGTTTCATGCTTGAATGCTTTGTAAAACACGGAAATCGAATTGTACCCTACGGCATCCGCCAACTGTTTTACCGGCATGCTCCCGTTATTGGAAATTATTTTTGAAGCTTCTTTTATACGGTACATGTCCACATAGCTTATGAAATCCATTTTTGCGAATTTGTTCACCGCATTTGAAAGGTAAGTACGGTTAGTCCCCATTATCTCGGCCATCTTGTCCAAAGTAAGACCTTTCATCATATATACTTTTTCTTCATCCATAAGCCTTTCCATCTTTATGAACAATTTCATGTCTGTATCATCGCCCCTCTGAGGCCTGGCCGGAACAGTGTCAGAAATATGCACTGATTCCATCCTTAAACGGAACTTTTCATGCTGCAATGCCAGTTTCCGGTACATTGATTTTTGCTTCATATAAAGTACGGACACGGAAAAAGCCACTATGACTGCTATCACCGCTATGTATAGGATAGAGTTGAGCCGTTTTCGCTCTCTGAGCAACTCTAACTCCCGTCTTTGAAGACGGTTGTCATACTCGGCTTTCTGATAAGAGCGCAGTAGCTCGTTGAATTGCCTTTCATTGATTTTCGATGAATCCCCGCGTTCGAGTTTTGCATACAAACCATAATACCTCAACGCTGAATCTTTATGTCCGGACAATGAAAACGCTTCAGCCATTGCTATATAGAAATCCTTCCGGTTTGCATCCGCCATCAGACTCAAGCCAGCCCTGTACAAACGCACCGAGGCGTTGTATTGCCCTGACTGCCTGCAGAAATCCCCATAATGCAGGCAGGCGATGGCATGTATGCTCGGCTCCGAATATTCGGAATATGCCAATGCTTTGCCGTACAGCCTCCCTGCTCTTTCCATCATTCCCGTATCGGCCATAATATCAGCCTTCAACAAACATATTGCCGTGTACAATGACATCAATCCATTGCCTCCAGCGATCCGTCCGGCCTCGGCAACCAGACTGTCGGCAGCCGCATCGTTTCCTGAAAGATACTCCATCTGCGCGCAAGACAGCAGTGTATGTGCATGTATATAGTCACTTACATCGTTTGACTGCATCAACGCATACGCCGAATCGGCATAAACCTTCCCGCTACCGTCCGAAAGTATGTAAAAAATCTGGGTTATATTGCACAAAAGGGCAATCATGTTATTTACATTGCCTTCCTTTCTGGCCCATGAAAGACCTTCGTAATAGAACTGGAGTGCCGCCGAATAATCGGATTTGCTCTTTACACTGTATATGCCCAAAACGCTATTGAGACCGACACCCACTTGAGGATCCATGGAAGGAGATTCATATTGTTGCAAATAACGCAGATAGATTTCCGCCGAATCGAATCGTTCCATGAAAATGAATGCCTGCGCCATCGCAAGACCTGATTTCAGCGCAAATGCCGTATCGTTTTCATCAACGGCTGACGAGAACCACGTCCTTGTTCCAGACACCAGCGAGTCGTATTCTCCAGACTTGCTGCAGGCATTCCACACCCGCGACAAAGAATCCAGCACATGTGAACGCACGCCATCATGCACGATGACATCGCTCCTGCAGCAAGAGAGTATTGCATAAAACGCCATAAATAAAAAAAACGGAAAACATTTGAGAACCTCTTTATACATGCGCATAACAATTTGGCGCAAGTTATAAAAAAAAAGGACGGCCATGATGACTTTGGCCGTCCTTCCAAATGAAAAAATTAATTTATGAAACGTCATCTGACTACTTTACGGCTCACTGCCTTTGTAGGAGTCGTCACCTCAGCCGCTTTCAATTTATTCTGCATAAGTAAATCGGCTTTCTGTTTCATGTTCACTGCACCTCTTCTGTAATCCGAATAAGTACGAGCCTGAGTAGAGTACATGCTCGAACCTGCATCGGTGAACGATATGGCACCAGTCCATTCGCCGTCCCAAGTATGTCCCAAGTCATCAAGGAAACTGAACTTCAAAGTATAAGTGCCATCGCCATGATTCGTGACTTCGAGATTGCCATCCATTGCCGGAGCAAATTCGGACACATAGCCTTGGGCATCGAATCCGCCAAGGAACATTGTTCCTCCGAGACTTTCGGAATTATTGTATCCCACGAGATATTCTGAAGGATTAGGAGAATCTGAAGAAGCTGCAGTATAGATACCTGTCGGAACGCCTGCGTCGAAATCAAGAGAAGCACCTACCAGGTCTACCTGAAGGCCGTCTCCGGTAATTCCGTCAGAAGGTCTCAGTACGAAATACCAGTTGCCGCCTCCGGTAGAATAATAGTCGCCATAGAATGTCCCGGAGCCTACTGCGTTGGAAAGATCGAGCGTATAATCATCGGTAAGAGTCGAGAACGGTCCCGGTATGTCTTGCACCGTGAGCGGGCCGGAATAGCTGCCTGTTATATTGTATCCCTGCTCGGTTACCAGTTTTAAGTCAATGTCGTAATTTCCGGCACTTCCGCTAATCTCGACACTGCCGGAAGTGATAAAGCCATAATATGCATTGCCTGCCTCATCGTAATATTCCGCGTAAGTACCCATCGGAAGCAACATCCCGAAGAAATCCATCATCTCACCCGGATACAAAGTGCCTTCGGTCATATCGAAGTTTACATTATAAGTACCCGCTTCGATATACCCGTTTTCGTCAAACGGCATATATGCATCCAAAGATACGATGGTACCCGGAGGAGTTACATAACCCTCGGAATCCACCGGCATGTCCGTAAGATTTATCGACACATTCATTACACCGCTTTCATCAGCCACATAGCCTGCGACAGCAGTGGTTATATCCACTGTCAGATCATTTTCAATCACGCTATAGCCAACATCGCTTCCTTCTACATCATAAGTTGCAGGGCCAGTATAGGTAACATGGTGCATCTTACCCTCATTGTCAGTAAGTTTAGCATCAAACACATAGTTTCCGCCTTCTTCGCTAACTTCAAGTGTCCCTTCGGCAAAAGTCACGTCCATAGTACGCATACTCCCGTCTTCGCTCAAAGCCATGCCCATGGAATAATCCGGGGAGAATGTAAACTCGTCTGTCGCCCCGAATTCTCCCAAAGTATATGTACCAGTAGGGATTTTAGGGTCATTCTCGTCTTCCGGAGCCGGAGCGTAAATATCGAACAGATAATAAGTGCCGCCCGGCTGCGTATAACCGGCATCGTCAAAAGGCAGAGAAGAAAGCCACGTATAATAGTTGTGCTCCCCGTTCACACCGAACTGCGTACCGTAATAGTAACCGGACTGATATTCCGCATCCAATTCATAGTCATAAACAACCGGAGGTTCATACAAAGCCTGTACGATATTTATCGCATCCTGCACCGTCTTGTCCTCGTCATAAGTATAAGTCACCGTCATCACAGTACTCCTGTCGGCACCGCTTTCGTTAGACGGGACTGTAAATGTGACAACTCCTTTGACATTGTAATTCAAATCCGTAATCCAATCGCACCCTTCCTCTAACGAAACCCCTATCGTTCCACCGGAAACCTCATTGAGCAACTCGTATTCAAACTGATAATCCCCACCTTGCGGGTCTATCTGAAGGTCGCCTTCAAGGGTAATATTCAATTGCGGCGTTGTTACTTCGGTAGAATCATCAGGATCGGGAGGTACCTTACCTGTGTCATCAGGGTCACATCCTATCAATGAGAATGAGAGCAATGCCATCAACATGGCTACAACAAAAAAATAAAAACGTTTCATACTATAAAATATTAAAAAGTGATTAAATAGGTTTTCTGCATCGATGACAAACAAAGGAGTTGGAAAACATGTACCGCACCCACGAAGAGGCAGTAAAACACCATGTAACTTCAACAAATGTCGCTTTTTCCCTCTGCTTGAATCTCACGAAAGGCAAGACTTTGCCTAAAATCAAATACCGGGTACAGAAACCCGGCCACGTATCAAGAAAGCATTTCTTCCAATAAATGCCAATAACTTCATAATGTTATGGATATAGTAAAACATAGCGGCTTTCTTGTATGTCTGCAAATATAAACAGAAAAAATCAACAATGCAAACAAAACGCTGTTTTTTGTCGGAAAAATTGCGAAAAAATTGCCAAGAAGCTTCTGAGAAGCTGTTTAAAATTTTTTCTCTGAACAATTTAGGCATGCTTCTCAATATGCCACCGCCCCGACAAGCACATAATATTCGGGTACTGACACGATATTGCTGTCATGCCCGCCCGTAACGTATCCGTCACCTCCGACCTTGCCTCCGCCCCATTGCAACTCTATTCCGAAAAGTTCCCTGGCCGTATTTACAAGGTCAAACCCGAAAGCCTCCAGAGAAGGCCGCACCTTTCCGGGATGTCTGCACGGGAGTCCGCGCCTGCGTGTACAGCCGTCCCTCCAGCATGTTTCCCCACTGCCGGACAAAACCTCTTGTCCGGAGAGCGCATCGTCCGGATAGCACGGATCTCCGCAAAGCATGCATGTCCCTGCGAAAAAGGCCATTCCATGCAACTCCGCCTCTTTTTCGAGCAGTCTTTTGTCCATTACCACTCTCACTCTATCCAAAAGTCTCATACGCATTTCATTGTCGGGACAGACATCGACACCAGTAACGACACCTCCGGACTTGCCGGATACCGGCATCCCTGTCCTTACACTATCGGCACAGTCGGCTATACCGCACTTATCCGGCAAAGATTCCGGATCCGCCGTCTTCCCCGGCCCTGAGGACACGTCTGTTTTTACAGCCACAAGCAAGATGCTGTCATATCGCCCGAGAACCTTGTCCGTATCAAAATCAAACGGAGGGCACGCCCAGCACGTTCCATACTGGCCGCAAGCCTTGCAATACTCTATGAAACGTCCCGCATCCCGGAACTCCCTTATGTAATCCGCCATCGGGAGGACAACCGAATATTCTTTTTCCATAGGGCAAAAATATGTAAAATTTGTAAAAACTGTAGTCACAGCCACTTGGACTTTGCGGGAAATTTATCCTAATACATTATTAATCAGTTTATCACACCAGGATCAAATATAAAAATTGGTGGCCAAAGCCTTGAAAGAACAGGCTTAGGCCACTCGTTTTCCCGTGGACATGACTGCAAAAATCCGCAGCGACGGACACGATGATCCAAGAAACAGAACCGTGTCTTGAAAGCCATTCAAGATTTCAGACAGATCCTTAATCCACAGGATAAATTATACGGAAACCGGTAGTTCCGTTAAGATTGTCCGGGCCGTTCCACCTGTATGCACTACGCAGACCATACGGGTCGTTAACCCATGAACCGCCTCTCATGCTGTGCATTAAACCGGGATTCGGACTAAGAGGATCCGTAACAGGGGCCGGAGAATAGTCCGTACCTCCGTCCCAGGAATCAAGGCAACGTTCATGAACATTTCCGTGCATATCATACAAGCCCCAGGCATTAGGCAACTTCCGGCCTACCTCCTGTGTCCCGTCCGGAGATATTTCGAAATACCATCCGTAGTCCGAAATCGGACCGGGATCATCCCCGAAACACCATGCCGTGGTCGAGCCTGCACGGCAAGCGTACTCCCACTGTGCCTCGGTCGGCAAAGTACCTCCCGCCCAACGGGCGTATTCGTATGCCCCGTCCCAGGAAACATAAGTGACAGGATGATTTGATTTCCCTTCAGCAGGTTCCCATCCGTCACCGTTCCAGACACACCCGGGATCCCATGAGTCTTCGACGACTATCTGCTGCAATCCATTGTTCTCGGTCATGAATTCGCCGTCCTCTCCCACATTGTTGGCATTGAGGAAGTCGGCAAACTGAGAGTTGGTAATCTCATATATGCTCATGTAGAAATCCTTTGTAAGCGTGACTTCATGTTGGGTTTCATATGAAGAACGCCCCGGCTCGGTTACCGGGCTTCCCATCATGAATGTACCGGCTTTAATCAGGACTGTCTCGATACCGAATTCCTTTCCCGGGTTGTCTTGAACTGCCTCGCCTATTTTTACAGACTGCTCGGCCAGGAAACTCTGCCCGTTTGCGCCGAAAAGTATCACGCTTACCACGCCCTCGGTCTCGGCAAAGGTGTTCTCGGCAGCGGGAGCCGTGATCACAAGGCCTTCGACATCTATCGAGGCACGCCACCCGTCAGGCTTGGTTATCGTGTAGGTCTCCGCTCCGCTCATGGTGTAATCCAATGTCTTGCTCTCGCCTGCAGCAAAGTAAAGCACGCTCCCGTCCGTGCCGAAGTCGAAGGAAAGTTCCGCCGTCAAAGGGACTTCTATTACCGTTCCGTCGGCCAGTGTAAGGTACATGTACCCGTCTTTTACAGTCACGTCCGAGAAAATGGACTCGCCGCTGCCGCCTTCGGCCTTGACATTGGTGTTCTCCCATGTCTTGCCGCCGTCGCTGGAAATCTCCCAGTACCCATCTTCGTTGATGCGCACCTGAGGGGCCTCGCCGCTGACAGGTATCTTGTTGCCGTCGTCGT
>JADIME010000019.1 GCA_017694935.1 Candidatus Merdivivens pullistercoris | reverse complement strand
GCAAACTCCCTGTCCTCGGTCAGCATTATCGGATTCGGATTTTCATAAAACTCCCTCCCCTTTTCCGTC
Source organism: Candidatus Merdivivens pullistercoris (assembly GCA_017694935.1). GTDB lineage: Bacteria > Bacteroidota > Bacteroidia > Bacteroidales > UBA932 > Merdivivens > Merdivivens pullistercoris. The sequence goes on along the minus strand of JADIME010000019.1, from coordinate 27,046 downwards.
ATGCTGACAAGCCCGTATGTTTCTATATCCTTTTCCAGCAGATGATTCACGACTCCCTGACGGATTATGGCTATCCAATATTTTGCGCCCTTGTCCTTGCCTATGCCGAAAAGTTCATGCTTATTGTGTTTGTACGACTTCACCAATGAAGTATCGACCCCCGCCAATATGTTGGCAAGGTGCTCCGTCTTGAAGTTCTCAGGCATTGAAAGTATGAGTTCCATGACCGTAAGCATGTCTTCTTGTCCGTCGAACATCTTTTTAGGATGCAGGCAGTTGTCGCAGGCCCCGCAATTGTCCTCCGTATATTCTTCCCCGAAATAGTTGAGCAGTATCTTCCTACGGCAACTGTTCGACTCGGCGTAGGCCACTGTCTCCAAAAGCAACTGCTTGCCTATTTCCTGCTCGGTAAGAGGCTTTCCCTGCATGAATTTTTCCAGACGTATGATATCCTTGTAACTGTAATACGCTATGCATTTCCCTTCGCGGCCGTCCCTGCCCGCCCTGCCGGTCTCCTGATAATATCCTTCAAGGCTCTTCGGTATATCATAATGGATCACGAATCTTACGTCCGGCTTGTCTATGCCCATCCCGAAAGCGATCGTGGCCACTATGACATCGACTTCCTCCATCAGGAACTTGTCCTGGTTTGCGCTGCGTGTGGCCGCATCCATGCCGGCATGGTAAGGCAAAGCCTTTATCCCGTTCACATTGAGCAGTTCCGCTATTTCCTCCACCCTTTTCCGCGACAAGCAGTACACTATCCCGGATTTGCCTGCGTTCTGTTTTATGAATTTGATCATGTCCCTTTTTGCATCCACCTTTTCCCTTATTTCATAATACAGGTTCGGGCGGTTGAACGAGGATTTGAAAACTTTCGCATCCAGCATGCCGAGATTCTTCTGGATGTCATACTGCACTTTCGGGGTGGCCGTGGCCGTCAATCCGATTATCGGGGCGCGCCCCACTTCCTCTACTATCGAACGTATCCTCCGGTATTCTGGCCTGAAATCGTGCCCCCATTCGGATATGCAATGGACTTCATCGACTGCGTAAAAAGATATTTTCAACTGCTTGAAAAAGGCGACATTCTCCTCTTTGGTCAAAGACTCGGGCGCGACATACAACAACTTGGTTATCCCGTCTAAAAGGTCCTGCTTGACTTCGGCTATCTGGGCCTTGTTAAGGGACGAATTGAGAAAATGCGCTATCCCCGCCTCGTCCGAAATAAACCCCCGGATCGCATCGACCTGGTTTTTCATGAGCGCGATCAATGGAGAAATAACTATGGCCGTACCGTCCATGACAAGCGCCGGAAGTTGATAGCACAAGGATTTGCCGCCCCCGGTAGGCATAAGCACAAATGTGTCGTTTCCGGAAATGAGGTTCATTATTATGGCTTCCTGCTGGCCTTTGAATTTATCAAAACCAAAAAATTCTTTCAACTTCGAATGCAGCTGTTCCGATGTTATTTCCATATTAAAATAGTAGTTAATCGCCCATAAAGATACCCATTAGAAATCATCTATCCAAATTTTTCGCATAAAACAGCCGAAATTTTAGCAATTTTATGTATGTTTGCCCCGTTAAAACCCACTTGACCATGAACACATCCGCATTTAACCGCGAACAAAGTCTTAAAAAATTCCGGATGTCGGAAATCCGGAACATATTCAACACATTTCTCCACAACGAGTCCGCAGGCGGCATTGTCCTGATTGCATGTACCGCCTTAGCCATAATAGCGGCCAACTTCGGCCCCATGACGGGATTCAATGCGATTTGGGACAAGGAAATGGGATTCACGATAGGCAATTTCTCGTTGAGCATGTCCCTGTTGCATTGGGTAAACGACGGACTGATGGCCATATTTTTCTTCGTAGTCGGTTTGGAGATCAAACGGGAAATGATGGTGGGGGAACTGTCTTCTATAAAGCATGCCGCCCTGCCCGTATTCGCCGCCATCGGCGGAATCATCGCCCCGGCCCTGATATATGCGGCCTTCAACTCGGGCAATCCTCTGACGGAAAAAGGATGGGGGATTCCGATGGCCACGGACATAGCATTTGCCATAGGCATAATATCCTTGATGGGAAAACGCGTGCCGCTCGCACTGAAAGTCATGCTGACGGCCCTCGCGATAGTGGATGACCTCGGAGCCATCGTGGTACTTGCGCTGTTTTATCCTTCGCATGAACTGCATCTGGTTTTCCTGCTTTATGCCGCCGCGATCGTTGCCGGGCTGGCAATCATGAATTTCCTGAACATACGCAACAAATACGTATTCATGATAGCCGGGCTGTTCCTTTGGTATTTTGTCTACATGTCAGGGGTACATGCCACTATAGCCGGCGTGCTGCTGGCGGCGGTCACCCCTGCCCGGAGCGTAATAAACGAACTGCGTTTCGGCACCAAACTCCAATACATGATTGACAAATTCAAGATGGCCGGAGACTCCCGCGTGGAAGTCCTTGCAAACCCTGAACAGCAGCACATCATACACAGCATGCACAGCATGATCAACAAGGCGGACCCGCTGATGCACAAATTCGAAAGCACCCTCCATCCATGGGTGACGTTTTTCATCATGCCGGTATTCGCCCTTGCAAATGCCGGAGTCGCGATAAATGCAACGGCTATGGATTTCAGCGGCGGCATACCTTCCGTCTCCATGGGCATATTGCTCGGCCTTCTGCTCGGCAAGCCGGCCGGAATCTTCCTGTTCAGCTTCCTTGCTGTCAAGACAGGGGCGGCGAAAAAGCCTCAGGGGATAAACTGGGGCCAGATATTGTCCGTCGGGATACTGGGGGGCATCGGCTTTACCATGTCCATCTTCATCAACAACCTTGCATTTGCCGACGAAAGCATCATCGACCTGGGAAAACTGACAATCATAATAACTTCGCTGTTCGCCGCCATATTGGGGCTGGCTTCCCTGCTTCTCACATGCAGGAAACAGAAGAAACAGTAATGCATACTGTGGTACCACCGGAAGTTTGACACTGAGTTTGACACTGAGTTTGACACTGAGCTTGCCAGCGAGCTTGGCACGGGCTTAATCTGAGTTTGCCAGCAAATTTGACACTGAACTTGACCCGTCCGTCATGAAAATAGAATTTGTCTCGTCGTCAGTCATGAAAACGGAATTTGCTGGAGCATCCGCGAATTGTTATTTTTGTATAAATTATTATAAATCAATGCATTATACAGCTACAAATTAAGTCCACCTGCTCCAGCAAGTATCTTTTTTCATGCATGCCGGAGCAACTGGAAATTGTCAATTTTTAGTAACTTACATATAATCAACTAGTTATATCGACAAAGATTAAATCCACCTGCTCCGGCAAATTTGGTTTTTCCATATAACTCGGATATTCTTCATGAGGGGTCTAACCTAGGAAAGCAAAGACCTTTTTCACAGCGTGCGCTCTCCTCGGGACGAAAGCACGGCCACCCCTCCCGGGAACTGTGCCAGCTACACTGTGTTGTGCGTTCCTGTCTCTCGCCGGGATAAGTCCAGTAGAACATGCGCCGCGCATCCGGCAGCTATTTTCATTCCAATCCGGAAAGTGAACTATTTATCCGCATTTTTTGTTCACTTTCCCACAATAAATTCGGGGCTATTGCCATCTATCTGCATTTCGAGCCTGTTTTTCCGGGGAAAGTGAATCGATTTGCCGCGAAACCGTAGCACTTCCCCCCCCCGGTATAAACCGGGCACCCGTCCTCTCATTGCGAGGCACGCCATGCCACCCCGGCTACTGCAATATTTGCCTTCGGCAGAAATACGGTTCACGCCTCGGCAATGCAAGCCTGACGGCTTGCATCACATGTTCCGCCCGTCGTATCCGTGAGTCCGAGGCCTCCCGGCTCCTCCTGCCGAAACATGCAACATGCAAATAAATTTGCATTGCTCTCGGCTACTGCGTATATTTGCATGTTTTTGAAATTAATGGACAAAAAATACAAGATGAAAAAGATCAAGATTATCGCCTTAGGCGCAATTGCAGTGGCCGTAGCAGCTTGCGGCACCAACGGACAGGCTCCGGAACAGCATCCTTTTGAAGTCGAATCAGAGTTCCCGCAGAAAAGCCTGATAGACTCGGTAAGTTATTACATCGGTTTCAATTTCGGGTATTTCATCAAAGATAACGGCTTTAATGAAAAAGTCGTAAACATGAACGAAATAAGGAAGGGCCTGCAGGATTACCTGAAAGCCACCTCTCCTAATGATACTACCGCATTCAAATACAACCCTAAAGACATCAACCCTACTTTCAGGAAGTACCTCAGCATGATGGCTAAATACAATAACGAAGTAAACCTGAAAGAAGGAGAAATCTTCCTTGAGGCCAACAAAGAGAAAGAAGGAGTTGAAGTTTGCGAAAGCGGATTACAATACAAGATCATAGAAGCCGGAAACGAGGTAAAACCAGGCCCTAAAGACACGGTGGATGTCATATATACCGGAACATTCATTGATGGAACAGAATTCGATTCATCCAAGGGAGAGCCTGTGACAATGCCTTTGAGCATATTCATCGAAGGATGGCAGGAAGGACTTCCTAAGATCGGAGAAGGTGGAAAGATTGAACTTTACATTCCGGCATCGCTCGCATACGGCCAAGGCCAACGCGGCCCTATCCCTGGCAACTCGACACTCATATTCAATGTCGAACTCGTAAAAGTAAGTCCGTACGTTGAAAAGGAAGACGATGGCAAGTCTGGGGCAAAAGTCATGACTCCTAAAGCTTTCAAAGGAAAAACAGTTGAAAAATAAAAAATTTGTACTTGATAATGAGAGGGGGCTTCCTTAAGCGCCCTCTTTTTTACTTTTTAAATCAACGACTATGGAAATCACAGGAAAGATAACGAAAAAGCTTGCACCGCAAAAGGGCGTATCGGCAAGAGGCGAATGGCAAAAACAGGAATTCGTTATAGAATATCAGGAAGGGCAGTACCCGAGTTTCGTGTGTTTCAACGTATGGGGAGCCGACAAAGTAAACGAACTGGCCGGGTACAGCGAAGGCGAAGAAGTGAAAGTATCGTTCAATCTGTCTGCGAGAGAATATGCAGGCAGATGGTACAATGACCTAAGGGCATGGAGGATAGAAAGAGTAAACACTCAACAATATTCTACATCCGGCATGGGAGCAAACACAATGGGCAACAGCGCCAATGCTTCCAGACCTGACGCCGCCAACACCATACCCGCACCTACCATCGACGATCTGTCTGAACCGGAAGAAGACGATCTGCCGTTCTGATTTGTCCGGGTACGACTGCCGCAAACATAAGACACTCCTGCATTTACACAAGCTCTTGTAAAACGGGAGTGTTTTTTGCTATGGAATAAAAACTTATCTTTGCAAAGTAATTCAAAACACATAACAGTATGAAAACAATTAAAAAACTCACCCGGGGAGGGGGTATTTTAGGAATCTCCCGGCCTTGTCGCTCCTGATCGGAACCGCCTCTATCTTCTTTGCCGTTTCCTGCGAAAAAGGGGAAACACAGACAGACGCCCCTGAAAACTTTGTAAACATTTCTATCTCCGGAGTAAGCGACGGGCACTTCACCGTCGATTTCCAAGCCGGGAAAAGCACAAAGACCATCGAATATGCTGTATGCCGTGCCGTGAACATGAAAGCCGACTCCGTGGCGTTCATGGAGGGCTCGCTCGACAACATCCAGCAGGCCGTTCCCGGGGAGGACGGCAAGGTCTCCGTTCATTTCGACTTCTCCAAGCCTCTGGACTTCGGACCGTACACCGTCTACGCACGTGCAATCTCAGAATCCGGACAGGCTTCCCGCTTCGTGAAAGAGCAGGTCTGCGCACTGACAACGGGAGTCACCGTGAAATACGTAAGCCGCTCGCATTACAGACTGAAGGCCTCATATCATGGAAATGAATTCATTGCGGACATATTCAGGCAATCAAAACAACAGATACTTAACTCTTACGGCAGCATAGAAGGTTTCATAGATTACATGATAAAGCATGACCTTAACGATCCTACTAATAACCTCTCATTCAAAGATGGAGATGAATGGATAGAAAAATTTTTCTATTACACAGAAAAAGAAAACGGCATGTACGGTATATCCAAAGCAACTCCGGACGATCAGTTAGTAGGATTCGTAACATCCGACGGCACGAAAATCACCGGTGCGTATGCGTTCGAGATTCCGCTTCAGGAATATGATCCTTTAATACCATTACCCGACAGCCTTGAAGTGGAAATAGATTATTCGAATCCGGCAACCGTCATAAACGAATATGAGGACGTAACTATTACAGAGGAATATATACCTATAACAATTTCAATGGGCAATAATACAGATTGCTATTACCTCATATCTAACGTCAATTTTACAAGTAAAGACACATTTTGGGAATTCTTCAGAGAAATTATAGTTCCACAATTGAACAATGCATTCCAATCCGAAGAAGATATGGCGAAATTTTACCTTACAGGAAACCTCTACCTCGGAAATCCTACTCCACGTACAAATAACATTTATAATAGATATGACAGTATATTATGGTGGGTTTTTCACACAACCCACGAATATTCTAATGGCGAATCTGATGAATTTTACAAACCTGAATTATTCCTGATTGCCTGCCCGACAAACTGGAACAATGAACGGCTTATAGGGTTCATCGAAGTACAAGTCCCTGAAGAATACCTGAAAGGTGCCGGGACAACGGGCGTGGAAACGACAGGCATGGACAAGAAGGTCAGATTCACTGCCCCGGTTACATATTTTCCGGAAATCTCGCCTTGCAAAGCCATGCAGCCGGCACAATAAACACACTTGACGACAGCTTCTTATTTTATGATTATCCGCAAAATTACCACTATATGATTGTGTATGCAGTAATTGCCACGGACAGCGTGGCCGCCCGTGGTAATTACTGCTTTCATCTTCATTGGGGTAATTTTGCAGATAATCGTATCTTATTTCATCCTGCCGCTTTTGCGCAATGCCTCGGCAATAATCCATTGGAGCTGGCCGTTCACGCTCCGGAACTCATCGGCAGCCCACTTTTCAAGAGCCTCCCATGTCTTCGAGTCCACTCTCAGGACAAAAGATTTTATGTCAGAAGAAGGCTTTGGCATGATTTCACTGTTTAATTGTACAACGACCCGGTATTAACGACAGGCTGTGCAGCCTCGTCCGCACAGAGGACAACCAACAGGTTGCTGACCATCACGGCCTTGCGTTCCGGATCAAGGGAGACGACTTTGTCCGATTCAAGTTTGTCCAAAGCCATCTTGACCATGGATACCGCGCCTTCCACAATCTTTTCACGCGCTGAAATCACAGCCGAAGCCTGCTGGCGGCGCAACATCACGGCTGCTATTTCAGGGGCGTACGCAAGATAATTGATACGGGCCTCGATGACTTCTATTCCGGCCATTTCCAGTCTTTCGTTCAGGGTCTTTTCCAGAATGTCGTTAATCTCATCGCCGCCGCTACGTAGCGTGATCTCATCGTCCGGGCCCTCGTTGTTGTCATAATTGTAGTTGGTAACTACCTGCCTCAAGGCCGCATCGCTCTGGATATTCACAAAATTCTCAAATGCTTTCATCACAGACGACACCGAAGCTATGCCCTGTCCGGCTCCGGCCATAGTCTGCGAATCTATTTCGAACATAGCCTTGTAAGTATCCCTGAGCTTCCACACAAGCACCATGCCCACCATGATAGGATTGCCTGACTTGTCATTGACCTTGATAGGACTTACATCGAGATTGCGGGCACGGAGCGAAAGCTTCTTCTTTTTATAGAAAGGATTCACCCAGTAAAAACCCGTACGGTCAAAAGTCCCCTTGTATTTTCCGAAGAAAACCATAACCCTCGCCTGATTCGGCTCTAACTGGAAAAAGCCGAACAGCGAGAACAGGAATACTATCAGCAGCAGCGCACATACTATCGGGCACCATACGGCATCCGTCGGCAAAGCCGCAATGAAAACAATCGCCGCGACAATCACAGCCAAAAGGAGAAGGGCCAAAAAGCCATTAAGGACCAAGCCTTTAAATCTATACTCATTCATAATGATATTATTTTGGTATTGCAAAAATATCAATTATTATTTAAAATACAAAAAAAATTGCATTGTCCATGGCACACAGTTCCGGGAAAGCGTCCCCCATTCGCGGCAAAATTGGTTCATTTCCCTCGGCAAATAAAAATCCGGAAGGCTGCGACGACACAGCGCACTGCCTTCCGAAAAACAAGTTTTTATCCAAAATATCGCCGTTACAGTCTGACCTTGACGGATTCCCCCTCGCCTTCGTAGACCAAATCGTCGAAACAGAAATAAGCAGGGGTGTTAAGGCCGTAATCTCCGGTATCCGAGCCCTGCATGTCGAATTCCACAAACTGGCACCGAGGAAGACTGCCAAGATCAAATTCATGCCATCCTTCAAGCAGGCCAGGGGCATCCGCGGTACGGAAATCCGCAAGATAAAACTCGGCTGAACCGATTCTTTCCATATTCTCGTCAAGGGCATAAGCCACAATCTTTAACCAGTCCCCGGTTTCATACCCGAAAGGCTTCCCGGTGCCGAAAGGATTGCCGTCGCGCATAAGCACATACGCATAGGTAGAGTTAGCCACATACATGCGCAGGAGCTTTCTCGGCCCGGCGAAGTTTATCCTGGTCAGCTCGCCATAACCGACAGCCGTGAAATTGACTCCGAAATATTTCGACCCGTCATGTCCGCCGAGCCCTGTTGCCGGATCGGAATAAAAGACACTCAGTTGATTGTTAAAATCCCCCTGTTCCATGTTATTGCTGCATGAAACCATCAAGGCCCCGCTGTACATATTATATCCGCCATAGGAAAAATTAGTCCCGAAGAAAACGTCGTAATTTTCATCGCTGATAAAGTTCATGCCCTGCCACTGGTCATCTTCGGGAACATTGTAAAAACAATTGCCGTAATTGTCCCCTTCCTCAGCCAACCTTACATAATAATAATCACCCTCGAAATCCAAAGTGACTTCTTCTGTCCCCGGCCTGTACACGTAAGCATACACGGGGAGCTTGGCTATGACACTCCGGCCATGCCCCACGGCGATAAAATCTATCGTGCCTTCATACTCAGCATAATCCAGGCCTTCCAGCGGGGCAGTCACGGATACATCGTTTCCCGAAACCTCCACGTCCCAGCCGACAGGCTTGACTATGGAAAAATCATCCACTCCCTTTGTCTCAATGGAAACAGACACAGTCTTCCCAGCCTCTACACCGTCGATTGAAGACGCATCGATGACAAACTGCAAATCCTCATACATCGGAAGCCTTATTTCAGTACCGTCCGCGAGCACCACGACAAAGACATCCCCGTCCACGTACGCATCCTTGAAGAGAGCCTCGGGAGTTTCAGGTGCGGAAGGGTGGTTTATCGTAATCGAAGAACCGTCGCTAAGGTTAATGACCGTGGATTCCCCGGTTTCAGCTACCGATACGATGTACAGATTGGAAGACAGCGCCTCCACTATCTGCTTCAAGGCTGCCACATCCTCCTCCAAGGCATCGGTGGAAGCAAGCAGGTCATTTATGGCCTCCTCCAGACGGTCCAACTCACTGTTGATGCCGCTGTCGTCGTACGGCTCGTAATCCTGGCATGAAAACAACGCCCCGGCCAGCAGGGCAACAAAAACAAAACGTAAAAATTTCTCCATAATTGAATCTATTAAAATTTAACAATTTCACAATCCAATCAGGATAATAGCAGCGAAAAGCGGAAACGACTTGTCTGCAATAAGGCAAAATATCCATACGTCCGCGCCTGTGGTCCCGCAGGCTAAAACCCCGAAAAAGCAAGGCAGGTCTTCTGACTTGTCCTTTCCGGAGCCTTCCCGGCGACAGACTCTGTGAAGTCTGTGAAAGTGCGTATGCATCTTTCAAGTGCCAGTGGCGCAGATTTCCGAAAAACTCAAAAGTCGGTTGTAACACAACTTTTTAGGACTCACAGCAGCGGGTACTGTTGCCGACTCACACGGCATTCCCTTGGCCATTGCGGGTGCAAATATAGCGAGAAACCGAAAACAATGCAAATAAATCTGCATTGGCTTTCCGGGGGTACGGAGGGGCCGGCACCAAGGAAGGCGTCTTTTAAACAGCTTCTTAATCGATCATTTGATTGTACTCAAGAACTTTCAATTTATAGTCGATGCACTTGTCCACATACTGTCCGACACTTTGCTGGTAAATGGCCTGCGCTTCAAGCAGGTCTGAAAGGGGAACCATGCCGGAGCCATAATAGTCCGAATTGACTTTCAGATTTTCACGGGCCTGTTCTATGGTCTGACGGTAAATGCCAATCTGGCGGTTGAGACTGCAAATCTCGTCCCATGCCTGCCTAACCTGCAATGACAGCAAATCACGATAGTCCCGTCTCTCATTTACAGCAATCCGCTCCATGATGCGCTGTTTACGGTAATTGAATGTATTGTCCCACCATGAAGAAACAGGGATGCTCAACGTGACAAAGACACCGGCATTGTTCATGTTGCGTCCCCACAGATTCCCGTAAAAATATCCGGCACCTATGCCGAGCTGGGGCAGGGATTCGCCGAGAATCAGACGCTTTTTATATTTTTCCGCCTCGACTTTCAGATCCAGAAGCCTGTATTCATCGCGCATACTGACATCGGCGCTGTCCGGAATCACAGGCATCCCCGGAAGGGCGGACATCTCATCCAAAGCATCTTCCGGCACTATCCGGTCTTCCAACGGAAGCCCGACATACTGGCAAAGGGACATATTGGCAAGCACGATCGCATTCTGAAGGGTCGTCTTGGAAGAAAGCAGTTCATTGCGCTTCAATTCGACTTTCAGCAAGTCATTCATGCCGACAAGACCGGCTTCGTATGCGGCTTCCACGTCTTTGTAGAGCGTATCCACCAAAGCCGACATCGCGTCCAGGGTTTTCATCTTCTCATTCAGCGAAACAAGCAGCCAGTACCTCTGTTCCGCCCCGTATCCGACTTCCTTGACAGCCATCGAACGCTGCACCTGTGCAGCCTCGATGCCGACACGGGCCAGTTTGTTGCCGTTAATGATCCTGCCGCCGGAATACAAGGGCTGGACAGCCACGACAGAGGCGGATACTCCTTTTTTCACCATCTGCAAGGAAGCATTGTAGGAAAGTCCCGACACGAAATCATTCACTTCTTGCTTTATGTCTATGCCGAACTGCTCGAAAAACGGGGCTATCTGGTCAAGGTTCTCATTTATGTACGACTCCAGATCCTGTCCTTCCGTGTACACCTCCATAGACAGGCTGCCGTCCGAAAGATCGGAAGAAGACACGTCGAGCATATAATCATGCATCATGAATGCCGACACATTGGCCGTAACCGATGGAAAATATTTCGCCACGGCCGCTTTTTTTTTCTCTTTGGCCGCCTCCACGTTCAAGTCCGCATTCTCGACTGCCGCATTTGCCGCGATCGCCCTCAAACGGCAACTGTCGGCATTGAAATGCCACACTGCACCGGCATTACGCGACACAGGCCCGTCGTCCTGCAGAAAAACATCACCCGGCTCCATCCGTGAAGTCCCCGTCACCTGGGCGGAAGCCGCAACCGCTACGGTCAAAAACAACGGCAAGGCCAATACAAGACGTTTTATCATATATTTTCCTCCTTTATTTTCACTTTATTGAAACATTTCCAATAAGCCACAGGCAATATCGTAACCACGAGCCCGATGGCGAATATGGTACCGAAACATATTACTACTCCCATCGGCATCCACAGGGTACTGCGGCTGATGATCATCGGGAGCACCCCTACCGCCGTAGTTATGGAAGTAAGGAATATAGGCCTCATCCTCCGTTTTCCGGCTTCGATTGCCGCCTCCTTTGCCGTATAGCCTTTCTGTGTCCTGAGTTCTTCGGCGAATTCGAACAATATGATGGTGTTCCTTATGTTTATGCCGAAAAGGCTGACAATGCCGACTACCGCCGTAAGGCTGACATCGAGACCGAAAATCCTGAGCCCCAGGAACGCCCCGAAAAGGCACAATGACGTAGATGCCAATGAGAGCAAAGCCAGAGATATCTTCTTGAAGTTGAACATAAGGAAGAAAAACAGGATGGCCAGCGAGGCGACAAGCCCCAAAATGATTCCCGGGCCATTGTCTTCATTTATAGCCGTCAGGCCGCCGTATTCAAGTTTTATGTCCTCAGGCAGGATACGGGAAAAGTCTTTATCCACATATTCCTTGATCCTGTCCATAGCCACTGGCTGGCTGGCGCCCTCGCGCAACTCTGAAGATATGGTGACAGTAGGAACTCCGTTATATCGGGTAAGCACGGCAGGGCTCCAGTCGGGAACGATGTCGGCGACCTGCCTCAACGGCACCCATACGCCCGGAACCGCCCCGGGGATAAGGGCATTGTAAAGGTCATCATACGTCGGTGCCTCTTCATCGAATCCTGTTTCCAATACGACCGCGACTGAATAATCGTCTTCCCACACAGTCGTAAGCGGCACTTTCCCGAAAAGCACGGCCAGTGAAGAAGACAATGAAGCCCTCGAAATCCCCAATCTCGCAGCCTCGTCCGGTTTCATGTCCAGCCTCACGGAATATCTGTACGCATCGTAATCCTTGTGTATCCACACCAACTCATTGTCAAGAGTATGCATGAAACGCACAAGAGTATCCGCATACCTTCTCAGCTCCGGAACATCGTCCCCGCTCAGCCTTATCTCTATCGGACACGCGGATGCCTGGTAATCCAGTTGCTTCACCCTTACGGAAGCCTCGGGGTATATATCGAATGAACTGTCCTTGAATTTGGCTATCAGCGCCTTCGCATCATTGTTGCTTGCGGTATTGACAATGAACTGGGCGTAATTGGATGCCGGAAGATTCGGGGAATAGGCAGCCATGAATCTCGGAGAACCGCTTCCAATGAATGCAGTGACCGATTTCACGCGCCCGTCCTTTTTCAGGTACGCCTCGAAATCCGCGGCGACTTTCGCTGTCTCGTCCAAAGTCCTGCCCTCCGGAAGATAAATCTCCACCGCGAACGAATCCCTTTCGGCCTTAGGCATCAACTGTATTGGCGACAATAAGAAAACGACTACAGCCAACGCCACCGAGCCGACGGCGGCCGTCATTGCGCCGTAAGGATATTTCATGCACAGGCCCAAAGCCCTTTCATAGACTTTGTTCACAAAGGCGAAAAATTTCTCCTGAAGCCTTTCCACCATATTTGGCTTTGCCGACATGGATTTGTCCCCGAGCATCCTGTATTCCATCAAAGGCACGAGAAGCATCGCCATGATGAGGGATATGAAAAGGGACAGGGCTATCATCGGAGGAAAATACTGCACGAATTCTCCCAAATACCCTTCTATGGTAAATATGAACGGCGTGAAAATGGCGCTTATCGACAACGTGGCGACAAAAAGAGGCATGAACAGGCTCCTCGCGCTGTCCACCGCCGCATCCCATCGAGACATGCCCCGCCTGAGGTTGTCCACGAATGCATCCACCATCACTATGGAATCGTCTACCAACATTCCGAGCGTGACAATCAGGGCGGCCAAAGTGACAGTATTAAGCTCCATGCCCAGAATATACATGACCGCAAGTGTGATGAAGGTGACTATCGGGATTTCCACCGCCGCGACAATCGCCGACCTCAAAGGGAACATCATGAGCATGACGGCTATGACTATCAATATGGAAATCATCAGGTCCCTGAGAAATTCCAGCACGGAGACTTTCACGACCTGAGGCAAATCGGTTATCCTGAACAATTCGACACTGTCGGGAAGCCCCTTGCTGAAATCATCCAATACTTCATTTACATCCCCGCCGAACTGCACTATATTGTTTCCGCTCCGCATTTCGACAGACAGCACCAAAGCCCTCAGCCCGTCATGGGTTATATATGAAGAAGGATCGGCATACCTCCTTTCGACTTTCGCTATATCCCTCAATCTGAGGACATTGCCCGAAGGGTCGGAATACACCACTGTTTCCGCCACTTCCTTCTCGGTAGTAAACGGGACCGTGACTTCCAAAGGCATTGAAACACCGTCGCTTTCCAACGACCCGCCGACCGACAGAAGACCTTGCGGAAACAACGTTGCAAATACAGTACGCGCATCAATGCCGTATGAAGCTATCTTGTCTTTGTCGAGAATCACCGCTATTTCTTCGTGACAGTCCCCGTAACGCTTGATATTGCCTATGGCCGGCACCTTCCTGAGTTCGTCTTCCAGTTGCCCCATATAAGTGCCGAGCTCCCTGTAATTCTTGTCAGCCGAAGAAAGCGTTATCAGCAGCGATGTCGTGTTCCCGAAATCATCGTTCACTGAAATCGCAAGGACCCCGGGAGGAAGCGCCGCCTTAAAATCTTTAAGTCCGTGCCTTATTTTAGACCAGGCCTGCCCGTCATTCTTCACACTTTCATCAAGGGTGACATATATATACGCTATTCCGTTCTTCGATATTGAATAAGTCCTTTCCTTATCAACTTCTTCGTATGAAAACAGGAAATCCTCCAAAGGGGCGGTAAGCTGTTCCTCCACCTGCTCGGCATTGGCCCCGGGGTACACTCCCGCCACCACGCCGAGCCTTATGGCAAATTCGGGAAACTCCTGTTTGTTCATGTTCACGAGGCCGTAAACCCCGAATGCGCAAAGAATGACAACGAGCAATATGACAATGCCCGGATTCCTGATAATTGTCTCTACCAAGCCATGCCTGCGGGTATCCATAACCGTTCCTCCTATTGCACGGACACTTCCATCCCTTCGGATATTTTCCCGAGGCCCTCGGTCACCACAGTGTCCCCTGGACGAAGACCTCCGGCGACAAGCACTCCGCCGTCAGCCAAGCCGGCGATATCGACATACCTCATATAAGCCCTTCCGTCCTCTACCGTCCATACATAACGGCGGCCGTCATTCGAAAGGGAAACTGCCTTGCCGGGAATCATGAACCGGCTTTCCGAAAGGGAAACAAACCGCACACGGCAGGTCATGCCCGGCAATATCCCATGGCCGTCCGCTACCGAAAGCCTCACCGTATAGCTATGCGAAAGGGGATCGGCCGATACACCTTTCGATATGACCGTTGCGGGAATCCCGGCAATCCCGACGGACGGTACATCCACATCGGCCGTCCCGCCTGTCGAGAACAAGGATATTTCATCTTCCGGGACTTTTATCACCACTTCCGCCGCCCCGGGGTCGGCAAGCCGCACCACAGGCCTGTAAGGCGGGATATTCATGCCTTGCTCCACGGACACGGAAGAAACCACCCCGGACACCGGGGCATACAGACGGCAATCTTCAAGATTTTTCTCTGCTATGTCGAGCAATGCGGCAGCTTGGTCGCGCTGCGACACTACCTCTATCCATTTGACTTCAGGCATACTGCCCTTTTCGTAAACAGCCCCGGCCCTTTCATACCCGTCCTGGGCACGGTCGAAAGCGGCGCGGGCGGCCATGAGCGAACTTTCGGCTACACGGCTGTCCAATTCGGCCACAAGCTCCCCGGCTTCCACGTGCTCCCCTTCCCGGACATATATTTTCTCGACTGTTCCGGACAAAGGGAAACTCAGCACTGCCGAATATGAACCGTCGGCCGTGCCTATGAATTCTCTGGAAACGACAGACATCGAGGATGAGTCCACGACAACGGCCTTTACGCACGGGACATGATGCCTGCCGCCATTGCGGGCATTATTACCGCATGCCGACAAAATCAGAAGCGGCAACGCGGCATAGATGAAAAAAGATTTTTTCATACGCACCATTAACATTAAATGACGGGAAAGATGCCCTCAATTTTCATGCTAAGAAGGGTGACAAAAAGGTGTAATTTCCGCGTTACGCTTGATTCAAAAATTCTCATGTACGACAGTACACTCCGGTTTTCTCATCTGCGCAAGCCTTGAAATTCCTCCTTTTTGATCACCCTTCCAATGTCTTCCATTCTATACTTTTGTCACGGCCCCAATAGGATATTTGCCTTTTTGCATAATGCCTTGTGTTGCGCTGGATAAGTTCGACGGCTCGTTCCAATGTATGCACGCCGTCCAGATAATCGAATATTTCCCTGTACCCCACTGTTTTAAGAGCGGGGAACTCCCTGTACGGCAATAGCGAACGCACTTCATCCACGAGTCCCGCGTCGATCATCTGCAGGACACGCCTGTCGATCCTGTCATACAGCGACTGCCTGTCACGCATAAGTCCTATCTTCCGTATAGCGAAAGGGCGTTTCTTCTCCGGGGAAGTCTTGAAAGAAGAAAACGGACGTCCTGTCATGATGCATACCTCCAAGGCGCGTACCACCCTCTGCCCGTTTGCCGTATCTATAGTGCGGTAACTTACGGGATCCAGCAATTTCAGCTCGTTCCTCAGCTCCGCCACGCCTTCCGCCGCAAGTCTTTCAGAAAGCCGCTTGCGCAACTCCTGATCTGCCGGAGGAAAATCGTCCAGCCCGTT
Organism: Candidatus Merdivivens pullistercoris; assembly: GCA_017694935.1. Lineage (GTDB taxonomy): Bacteria > Bacteroidota > Bacteroidia > Bacteroidales > UBA932 > Merdivivens > Merdivivens pullistercoris. Next base: position 10,543 of record JADIME010000019.1, on the reverse strand, counting down.
GCAGAAAGCATCTATGTAAAACCCCGAACCGCCTACCATCACGAGCCTGTCGTATGACTTGAAGAGTTCTTCCGCCAAGGCATTGGCTTCAATTTCATATCTCCCGGCAGTATAATGCTCGGCAACGCTGTGCGTGCCTATCATATAATGCCTTACACGCGACAACAATTCATCGGACGGGACAGCCGTCCCGATCCTCATCTCCTTGTAGATCTGCCGCGAATCGCAATTGATTATGGGGCATGAAAACTTTTCGGCAAGTTCCACGCCCCAATCGCTTTTTCCAACGGCCGTAGGCCCGAGTACTATATACAGTTCATTCACATTGTACCGTTAATCACATTCAGTCTTAGTCTCAGTCTTCGTCTTCATCATCGGAAGGTTCTTCCGGAATGTCTTCGAAATCTTCATCCGGTTCCTCTATGGCCGGATGCTTTACCGAAGCATGGAATTCCTCGTCAGTATCGTGTTCCGACGAGAACTGGTCCGGGCGCGTACCGCGTTCGGTCACAAGCCTCGGGTAAGTCTCCCTCGGGAATTCTTCCGCCTCCCCGACATATTCCAGCATCATATACCTATTATTAAATATATCGTATATGTACTGGAAACGTATTTCTCCCTTCGCGATGCAGTCGGCCAATATGATATTGTCCAAAGTCCCGTCGCCCATATCGAAAAGACCGTATTCGCTGCACACCTTCCCGTTTTTGTCCACGCCGCGGAACAACACAAGCTGGTCCGGGGCAAAAGCAAGATCCGCTATCAGGAAATTGTGAAAATCATACAGCGTGGCCGAAGACTGTATTTCATACTCGCGTAAAAACTGCCTGTTGCCGCGCATCGTAGCCTTGAATCTGTAAATCATCACTATATGTTTTTTTAATTTCATTAACATTCCTCACCGCCGGAGGGCAGGAAAATCCGGAAACAAAAATACAAAATCTTTCGCGCACGCCAAAATCGGGAACCGCAATAACTAAGATTTTTTAATCTGAAGAATAATGCCTAATTTTACAACCGGAATGGCAACATTTGAAAACATCCAGGATCCGACGGATCGTTACAAGAGCATAGCCGCTCCTTCGGAAGGCCTCTTCAAAGACAATGGAAGCCGTTTTATCTCACTGGCTTATCCGGTCAAAAACGAAGAGGAGGTGAAGTTTTTGCTCTCCGAAGCCAAGAAAAAATACCATGACGCAAGGCACTGGTGCTATGCATACCGGCTCGGCCTAAAGGGGGAGCGCTTCCGGGCAAACGACGACGGGGAACCGTCATCATCCGCCGGGAAACCTATACTGAACACATTGCTGTCATACGGGCTGAGCGACATACTGATCATAGTAGTACGCTATTTCGGGGGCATAAAGCTCGGCATACCTGGGCTCATACGCGCATACAGGACTTCCGCCGCGGACGCCCTCGACAATGCCGACATAGTTGAAAAGACGGCATCGCGCACATACGTACTGGATTTCGGCTACATGGAGATAAACCCGGTAATGAAAGTCCTGAAAGACATGGGCCTTGCAGCACGGCAACAGGATTTCGGCATGACATGCGGCATTACCGTGGACGTGAGGCTCGGGCTGTGCGGCCAATTCGAAAAGGCGGTATCCGGCATTGGAGGATGCAATTTCAGGACAGACGGACAAGACAATTAAAATACAGAGGATAACGATATGCCAAAAAGTTTAATTTCTATTCATGACTTTACAAAGGAGGAAATACTCCATGTGCTCGATGCGGCCAAAGGATTCGAGGCCGACCGCTCCCAGCCTATCATGGAAGGCAAAGTGGTTGCCAGCATCTTTTTCGAACCATCGACAAGGACGCGACTGAGTTTTGAAACGGCGGCGAACCGCCTGGGGGCAAGGGTAATAGGATTTTCCGACTCCACCAACACAAGCGTGACAAAGGGGGAAACTTTCAACGACACCATCAAGATGGTCACCAACTACGTGGACCTCATCGTCATGAGACACCCTTTGGAAGGCAGCGCAAGATATGCTTCCGAGATTGCTTCCGTTCCGGTAATCAACGCAGGCGACGGCGCGAACCAGCATCCTTCGCAGACACTTCTGGACATGTACTCCATATTAAAGACCCAGGGAAGACTCGACGGCCTGACCATAAACATGGTGGGCGACCTGAAATACGGGAGGACAACGCATTCCCTGCTTCAAGCAATGTCCGATTTCGGGGCAAAATTCATTTTTACAGCCCCCGACGAATTGAGGATGCCCGACGAATACAAGGCTTTCCTTGACGACAAAGGCATAGAGTACATTGAGACCGACAAGATAGAGAACCACCTGAACGACACGGACATACTGTACATGACAAGGGTACAGCAGGAACGCTTCACCGATCTGATGGAATACGAAAGGGTCAAAGATGTCTACAGGCTGGACGCTTCGATGCTGAAGAACGCAAAACCGAACATGAAGATACTTCACCCGCTGCCAAGGGTCGGCGAAATCAGCACCAACGTGGACGACACCCCTTACGCCTACTACTTCAAACAGGCCGAAAACGGGCTGTATGTCAGGATGGCCATTATCGCTTACCTCATGGGATACAGGTAATTTTCATTTTAACTAAAACACTTAAAAGGGAAACAACATGGAAGAAAGACACTTGGTAGTTACGGCCATCAAAAACGGAACCGTGCTCGACCACATACCGGCCGACCAGATATACAGGGTAATGGATTTGCTTGAACTCAGGGGGGCGCCTAACCAGATCACCATCGGCATCAATCTGGAAAGCAAGACTTTCGGAAAGAAAGGGATAATCAAGATCGCCGACAGATGGCTGGAAGACGCGGAAGTGAACAGACTTGCATTGGTGGCCCCGAACGCCACAATAAACATCATCCGGGACTTCAAGGTGACAGAAAAAAAAGTGATCCGGATGCCCAAGGAAATAACGGGCATAGCCAAATGCAACAACCCGAAGTGCATAACCAACCACGAGCCGATACGCACTAAATTCACCACAGTGGAAAAAAACGGGGAGACATTCATGCTCTGCCACTACTGTGAAAAAATGACCCCGGTGAAAAACATCAAAATTATTTCCGGGGAATAACACTTTATTGGCACAAAATCTGTAACTTTGCGGCGAATAGCAGCTTATAGACTGAAATAATTTGAACGTTAATTATAAATAATTTGTAATGAAAACAGCTTATAACTTCAACGCAGGTCCTTGCGTTCTGCCTAAACAGGCAATCGAAGCTGCACGTGCAGCACTTGTTGATTTCAAAGGTACCGGCATGTCGGTAATCGAAGTTTCCCACAGGTCGAAAGAATGGGAAGAAGTGATGGAAGAATGCCGTTCCCTCTGGAGAGAACTCCTCAACATTCCTGACGAATACGAAGTGCTCTTCCTCGGCGGCGGTGCAAGCCTCCAGTTCCTTTATGTAGCAATGAACCTCCTCGAAAACAAGGCAGGTTATCTTGAGACAGGCGTATGGGCAAAGAAAGCCCTCAAGGAAGCACAGGGAATCGGCAATGCGATCTGCGTGGCTTCATCGGCAGACAGGAATTTCTGCTACATTCCTAAGGGATACGAGATTCCTACGGATCTCGACTATTTCCACATCACTACCAACAACACCATCAAGGGTACCGAAATCAAATACGATATGGACTGCCCTGTGAATCTGGTGGCCGACATGTCGTCAGACATCATGAGCCGTCCGGTAGACATTAAGAAATACGCCCTCATCTACGGCGGCGCACAGAAGAACGTAGGTCCTGCCGGCGTTACTTTCGTAATCGTCAAGAGGGACATCCTCGGCAAAGTAAGTCGCTACCTCCCTACAATGCTCGACTACCGCACACATATCGACGGGCAGAGCATGTTCAACACTCCTCCTGTATTCTCTATCTTCGTGATGACCGAGACCCTCAAATGGCTCAAAGGCATCGGCGGCGTAGAGGCAATCCACAAAATCAACACCAAGAAAGCCGAAATGCTTTACAATGAAATCGACCGCAACTCCATGTTCATGGGCACAGCAGACAAAGAAGACCGTTCAATCATGAACGTTTGCTTCGTAATGGCTCCGGGACACGAGGCTCTGCAGGACGAATTCCTTGCATTCGCAAAAGAGCGCGGCATGGTAGGCATCAAAGGTCACCGTTCAGTAGGCGGATTCCGTGCGTCAATCTACAACGCATGTCCTGTTGAGAGCGTAGAAGCACTCATCAAGACCATGCAGGATTTCGAAGCATCTCATAAATAATCTTTTCTGAAATCAAAGGAGGAACAAATCATGAAAGTACTCGTTGCTACAGAAAAACCGTTCGCTGCAGCTGCCGTAAACGGCATAAGAAGCATCGTTGAAGGAGCAGGTTACCAGCTCGCGCTCCTTGAAAAATACACGGACAAATCGGAACTCCTTGCCGCAGTTGCCGACGCGGACGCCCTTATCGTCCGCTCCGACAAAGTGACCAAGGAAGTAATCGATGCGGCAAAGAACCTTAAAATCGTCGTTCGCGCCGGTGCAGGTTTCGACAACCTCGACCTTGAAGCATGTTCAGCACGCAAGATAGTCGCCATGAACACTCCGGGACAGAATTCCAACGCCGTTGCGGAACTCGTCATGGGCTTCATGGTCTACATGTCACGTAACTGCTTCACTCCGGGAACAGGAACGGAGCTTATAGGCAAACGCATAGGTATCCAGGCCTTCGGCCATGTGGGACGCCTCGTTGCAGAAAAGGCAAAGGCCCTCGGGATGAAAGTCATGGCATTCGACCCGTTCGTGCCTGCCGACAAGATCAAGGCGGAAGGCGTGGAAGTTGCCGAATCACTGGAGCAGCTTTACTCTGAAAACGACTTCGTTTCCCTTCATATTCCTGCAACTCCGGAAACCAAGGGGTCTATCGGATACGCTTTGGTTTCAAGGATGCCTAAGGGCGGCTGCCTTGTAAACTCGGCAAGGAAAGAGGTTATCAATGAAGAAGAGCTGATGAAAGTCCTCGAAGAGCGCAGCGATCTCAAATACATTACCGACATCGCGGCAGGCAACCAGGCCGAACTGAATGAAAAATTCGGAAAGAGGGTATTCGCGACCCCTAAGAAGATGGGAGCCGAGACAGCCGAGGCCAACATCAACGCAGGACTTGCTGCAGCCAACCAGATTGTAGGTTTCTTCACAAAAGGGGAGACAAGGTTCCAGCTTAACAAATTTTAATTGAAGGCCCGTTTTTAATTTTTTTAAAGAAAACATCATGAGAGTAAAACCTTTTGCAGCCGTAAGGCCGCCTAAAAACATAGTCACCGAAGTAGCCGCACCTCCTTACGATGTGCTCAACTCCGAGGAAGCAAAGGCAATGGCAGGAGAAAAATCCCTCCTGCACATAACCAAACCGGAGATTGACTTCAACCCTATCATAGATGAACATTCACAGCCTGCATACGACAAGGCCGTAGAGAATTTCAAACTCTGGCAGGAAAAAGGATGGCTCGTACAGGACAAGAAGGAAGAGTACTATGTATACGCCCAGACAATGGACGGACGCACCCAGTACGGAATAGTACTTTGCGCCCATACCGACGACTATTCGAGCGGAAAAATCAAGAAACACGAACTCACCCGCAAGGACAAGGAAGACGACCGTATGGTCCACGTCCGCATCCAGGATGCGAACATAGAGCCTGTATTCTTCGCTTACCGTGACAACGACGAGCTTAACAGGATAGTGGAAAACACCGTAAAGGGAAAACCGGCCGAGTACGACTTCGTGGCCGAGGACGGTTTCGGACACCATTTCTGGGTAATCGACGATGACAAGACCATCGCACGCATTACCGAAATCTTCGCAGGCATACCTGCATTCTATGTAGCTGACGGACACCACAGGACAGCGGCTGCCGCACGCGTGGGAGCCGAAAAGCGCGCACAGAACCCGCACCACACGGGCGATGAAGAGTACAACTTCTTCATGGCGGTGGTATTTCCGGAAAGCCAGCTCAAGATCATCGACTACAACCGTGTCGTAAAAGACCTCAACGGGATGACTCCGGAGCAATTCATAGAAAAACTGAAAGAAGATTTCGATGTCGAGATGAAAGGCAGGGACATCTATACTCCGTCCGGGCTTCACAACTTCTCGATGTACCTCGGCGGCAACTGGTATTCGCTGACAGCGAAACCGGGCAGGTACGATGACAAAGACCCTATCGGTGTCCTCGATGTAACCGTACTTTCGAACCTCGTATTCGACAAGCTGTTGGACATCAAAGACCTCCGCACATCCAAGAGGATTGATTTCGTCGGCGGTATCCGCGGTCTCGGAGAGCTGAGCCGCAGGGTCGATTCAGGCGAAATGGTTGCGGCTTTCGCACTTTATCCTGTAACCATGGACCAGCTGATTACCATCGCCGACACAGGCAACATCATGCCTCCTAAGACTACATGGTTCGAGCCTAAGCTCCGCAGCGGCCTGGCCATACACAAACTGGAAAGCGGGAAATAGCAGTATTTCTGCCGAAGGCAAACATACGGAAAGGAAGGGTGACTAAAAAGCAACTTTTAGTCGCCTTCTTTTTTTATACCTTGTATCCTCCACCTTCTGTTTTACATATAATTATCTTGCAAAACGGGAGATTGAGCCGTGGCGTTCCGGCCTTGCCATCAGCGCGGCAACCGCCGCGTGTTCCTCGGCAATTTCCGCATAATCAAATTAGAAGCCGTTTTTGCAGATAACATTATAATTTTTCATAACTTTGTCGTATATACTTTTTGTTACGTTATTTTATTATGAACAAGTTTTATTTTTCTATCCTTGGCATCCTCGCATGCTGCACCGCGCTGTTTTCATGCACCTCGGAAGAAAAACCGGAACCGCCTACTCCCGACGATGGAAAAGACACGACAGTTGTAACCGAAAATCCCGCAATCAAAATCACCACACAAGGCAGTATGGAGATTGCAGCTGAAGGAGGAGATTACAGCATCGGCTACACAATCACCGACCCTGCGGAGAACGGCCAGCTTTCCGCCGCATGCCCGGCCGACTGGATCACAGGGATAGATTACGGCTCGGAAGGGACTGTGGCATTCAGTGCCTCGGCAAATGAAACAGGAGAAGAAAGATCCGCCACAATTACAATATCCTACACTTACGGTGACGACGGAAAGATTGAAGATTCGATAGATCTCGTCCAACAAGCCAAAGAAGAACCTCCCGTGGCAGAAGACGGCACGATAGGGAACGACATAGATTTTACCGTCTTGAACACATACTCGGACTATGTAGACGGGGACGACAACATAATGCGCATATCCATTAATCTGACAGACATGGAAATGTCCGAAGACCGCACGACCACCCCTCCGGGAACCATGCTGAATATCGAAGCATATACCCCTCTTGACAAAAACGGCCGCATCGCATCCGGCATATACGGGATATCTTCAAGCGCGGAAAACAACCTCACGCTCGTACCCGGCGAGATGACAGGTGAAAAGCAGCCGGCCGGGACATACGCAATATATTATGATGAGACAGGAACTCCGGCATACGGAATCATCGAATCCGGGACAATGACCGTTACCGAAAACGGAGGTTACGGCAAATATGATATCGTGTGCGATTTCACAACCGCCGAGGGCTACAGAATAACCTGCGATTTTTCTGGAGAACTTTGGATATTCGGCGTTCCTCAGGACATATCCACACTGACCGGAGACTACACGATTGACTTTTCCGACATAGTCGCGTATGCAGAAAGCTGGGGTAATTTCTATGGTACCGGAGGCCTCAACTGGAGACTGTTCCTGTCGCCTTCCGACGGCAGCGGGGACTCTTTCCAAGCCGACTTTGTAGGAACAAGCCTCGATTTTGAAGAAGGCATACCTACCGGGACCTATACAGTGGCAGCCGCTGAAGTAAACGCCGGCATCAGGCACGGGAGCATTTACCCGGGAGAATACCTGAAAGGGTACTACGACCAAGCAAGTTCGGCCCTTGGAGGAACTATCTACCTTGGAATAACGGACGGATATATCATAAACGACGTGGCGCCTGCGATCGACGGCCACATGGAAATCACCAACCATGGAGACGGGACATATACCATTTCTTTGGACTTCATCGATGACCACGGGAACAACTGGGGAGGAGAATGGACCGGTGAAATCAGTCTGTCATCCCTCATTTAGACAAATCGGACCGACAAATTCGGGAAAAACAATAATATAAAAGCAATAAAACACTATGAGTTCAAAGAAAAATGTACTTGCAATTGCGATCATGTTCGCGTTATTCTTCATGATTGCCTTTGTGACAGGAATCCAGAACCCGTTAGGGGTCATTGTCAAATCTCATTTCGAGCTTAGCAACTTCCAATCACAGTGGGGTACGCTGGCCAATTTCCTGGCATACCTTTGCATGGGAATCCCGTCGGGAATGATGTTACAGAAAATCGGGTACAAGAAGACCGCCCTTGCCGCAGTCGCAGTAGGCTTTACAGGAGTTCTTATATCCTTCCTTTCAGGCATAGCCGACAATTTCTATGTCTACCTTCTCGGGGCATTCATTTCCGGATTTTCGATGTGCATGCTCAACACCGTAGTCAATCCGATGCTCAACACGCTCGGAGGGGGAGGCAACAGGGGCAACCAACTCATCCAGTTCGGAGGATCAATCAATTCGATAGCAGCGACCCTGGCTCCTATCCTCGGAGGATACCTGATCGGCAACCTTGCCGGAGCCCAGATATCCAACGCCAACCCTGTCTTCTATCTGGCCATGGGGATCTTCGCCGTGGCATTCATCGTGCTTGCCTTGTCAAAAATACCCGAGCCGTACGTAATAAAAGAAAAGTCGGACAAGGCGAAAGACAAACACAGCGCCATGTCATTCAGGCATTTCAAATTAGGGATAATTGCCATATTCATCTATGTCGGCGTGGAAGTGGGCATACCTAATATCATGAACCTTTTCATGACCGACACCGTAAACGGAGTAGGAATCGACCCTACCATCGCAGGAACGGTAGTCGGGACATATTGGCTGCTCATGCTTGTAGGGAGGCTTGTCGGAGGAGTGCTCGGAGGGAAAATATCCAGCCGCGCCATGCTTTCGACGGTGGCTGCAGTAGGGATACTCTTCATCTGCCTTGCCATATTCCTGCCAAGCGGCAATATCGTAAAAATGCCTGTGTTCAGAAGCGACCTTTCTTTCGGATTCGCCCAGGTACCGGTAAACTGTCTCTTCCTCGTACTTTGCGGGCTCTGTACGTCCGTGATGTGGGGCGGCATATTCAACCTCGCCGTAGAAGGCCTCGGGAAATACACTTCCGCCGCATCCGGAATCTTTATGATGATGGTATGCGGAGGCGGCATACTTCCGGCAATACAGGGAGCTCTTGCAGACAGCATCGGATTTCTGAACAGCTATTGGCTGCTTGTCGCCGGCCTGTTATTCATCCTTTTCTTCGCCGTCAAAGGATCCAAGAACGTAAATACGGACATAGTTACAGAATAACAATAAAAAGAGATGCCGAAAAGCTGTCAATTATTTTAAACAAAAATGGACAATAATAGTGGAATAAAACCATACGTAGTCGGCATAGACATAGGAGGACAGACTACGAAAATGGGCATCGTGGATGCCCGTGGGAATGTTTTGGCAAAAAATACGGTAAGGACGGACACATACGACCGCGTAGAGCCCTATCTCGAAGATGTCAAAACCGGACTGACGGAACTGATTAAGGAGGCCGGAGCGGAAGGGCTGGTACGCGGAATCGGCGTAGGAGCTCCGAATGCAAACTACTATACCGGTGAAATTGCAAATGCCGTGAATATTTCATGGTCTGCCAAAAACGGGGTGACTCCGTTCGCGCGCCTGCTTTCGGAAAAGATGGACGGCATGCCCGTTACCATTACAAACGACGCAAATGCCGCTGCAATGGGGGAAATGGCCTACGGAGCCGCAAAAGGGATGAAAGATTTCATCATGATAACTCTCGGAACGGGCATAGGTTCGGGCATCGTAATAAACGGCCAGATGGTCTACGGTCATGACGGATTTGCCGGAGAACTCGGACACACATGCGCCGTAAGAGGAGGGCGCGCCTGCAATTGCGGCAGAAACGGATGCCTTGAAACATATTGCTCGGCTATCGGGGTTGCCCGTACCGCCCGCGAATGGCTGGAAACATATCCCGATGAGCCCACCGTTTTAAGGGGAAAAATCGACATCACCTCAAAAGACGTTTACGAAGCGGCCATCGGCGGAGACGCATTCGCAAAGAAAATCTTCGATTTTACCGGCAGGATACTTGGCGAAAACATTGCGGACTTCGTGGCATTCAGCGCGCCGGAGGCAATCGTCCTTTTCGGGGGACTTGCCCGGTCCGGCGATCTTCTCCGCATACCTTTGGAGGAAGCGATGAACAAAAACTTGCTATCAATCTGGAAAGGCAAAATAAAAATCGTATTTTCACAATTAAAGGAATCCGACGCCGCCATATTGGGAGCAAGCGCACTTGCGTGGTAATCACCGATCCATTCTACTTC
>JADIME010000018.1 GCA_017694935.1 Candidatus Merdivivens pullistercoris | reverse complement strand
TTTTGTCGTTTTTTGAGGAGAATAGCAGCGCTATTTTACGATAAAAATGGCGAAAACGTGCCGGAATGATGCCACAAAGAACTTTTGAAAAAATTTTAAACAGCTTCTAAATGTATCCGCAAACTTACTCAAAAAATATGGCGGGCAAAGTCTGTCGCACCTTTGTCCGCCAAGCTGCTCATGTCTTATGTGCTAAACCACACTACGGCGGTAGTCCTTGCCTATATTTCCATATCGGTCTACGGTCAGGATTATCAATATTTCATACGGATATCCATCCATAGGTATGCCTTCTATGCAAAATCGTCCATGCTCTTCTACCATATCGAGATACTCCTGATAATCATAGATATCCTTACGGTCTGACGAGAGTATGAAGTCATACAGGATGGAAATATCGTAAGTAGAATAATACTTCATTATCAATTCCTGTTCTTCCGGGCTGAGATCGCTTAAGATTGGCATTAGCCAGATACGGACATCCTCCGTATCTTCTCCCAATTCCAGATATATCTCCGTGCTGTCTTTGGGATGACTTATATCCAGTGCTTTAAGGACCGGATACGCGTTCTGCCGGACAGTCAGAACGGCTGAGGAGCCATTACTGAATACGACATCCACGTCCGCGCTGCGGGATACAGTCTCCTCATTCCTTTCCGCCGAGATTATAAGGCTGCCCGAGCCGTCATTTGCCACATCCAGCCAGGAGCATTCATCGCACACCGCCGAATAAACCGACATCCCTTCGGGAGAATATCTACATTCACTCTCGACATAAGCCATGTCCAGATTCATCGCAAGTGTCGTGTCCTTTGAAACACTGTCATTGTGAGGGTCCACGGGATCAATCCTACCGTCCTTGTCGCATGACACTGTCAATAATGACAATGACAGCAACGCAAATACTAAACTATATACTCTTTTCATAACAAACAATTTTAACGTCTATTCTACATTAATACATTAAAGTCACACAAAATAACAAATTACTTTCTTATATCTTTTCCGCTTCCTCCAATGTTATCTCGGTCGGATACTGTTTCATTTCCGGAGGAGACAAATCCAAACGTTCATACCTGTCGCATGAGCATAGGAAAAATATGATTATCACGGACATTTGCAGAACCGCAACTGTCCACATGTGAGCTCTTTTTTTTGGGTTCATAAACTATATTTTTGTCGTTAATAACTGATTTCGGTATTCGCTTCCCCGCGACGACGGAAGCATTCTGCGGAGACCCCTGCCTATAGATAGACAGAGGCCGTGTTTTTCCACATTAACCATCCATGGAATAGTCATAAATTTTACCCACGTTGTCATGCATGTCTAATGCAAAAACATATAAACACCTATATCCTGCAGCAATGAATGGCACACCCTCTAGTACAAATTCGCCATATTGATTAACTATGTCGCAATACTCCTGATAATCATAAATATCTTCTCGATCGGAATTTAACATATAATCAATAAAAGGAGCGCCACCGTTTATATACAAATCCATAACATCCGGAGCCAATTCTTTAGGAACCATCCATAACCTAATGTCATAAGTGTCTTCTCCCAGTTCCAAATCTATTGTGGTCAAGTCCCTTTCCGAAAGCTGATCCCTTATGCTATTTATGTCAAATTTGCTCAAACTGGGCTTTGCATTTTGCCTTATCGAGACTGTTGCCGTAACACCGTCATCGAAAATTACATCCAATTCCGAACTGCGGAATGTGGTTTCTTTATTCTCTTCCACAGATACTATCAGATTGCCCATGACATTTTTTCCTATGTGAAGCCATGGGATTTCATCATACTCAAACGTTGATACCGACCTTCCGTCAGAAGATAAGACTCCGCTGTCTTCCTTGAATGTGAAATTGATGCTGCCGTCTATATGTTGAGGAGCCGGAGTTGCAACCGGTTTCTCGCAGGAAACGGCCGACAACACCAATATAAAAAATAATGCGATTCTTTTCATAACTTATACTCTTATTCCTATAATATATTTAATACCTTCACTATAATTGCCTATACCGTCCGAATAAGGAATGACGGGACCTTTTGTCGTATTGAAAACATCCATCAGATAGTATCCGTCAGAATTACCGTCCCAGCCGAAATTGCACAACATATAGTATTCTTTTTTACCGGGATGGTCAGCAATATTCGTCATGGTGAGTAAACCATGCAACAGCCAGCAATGACCGGATCCATTTGCGCGGGTTTCGTTAGCCCTGATAATACAATAATATCCCTTCTTGAGCTCATTGATAAGATTCATTTTGAACATTTCTTTGTCATCTTCAAAATCGGAAAGATCCGTAAATATACCACCATCTAAAAAATCAAAATTTATCAAAGTCTTAGGGACAAATGGCGTATATGCACTGCTAGAAGAGTCTGTATAATAGACACCTAGGTTTTCCGGCAAGCCTAACTGTTCCATCAAACGGGCTACTTGTAATAGTCCCTCGCTTGGCACTGGCAGAGGCAATGAATCCGGAGGAATTATTTCTATGTCAGGATATATTGGAATGACAGGGGAAACACCTTCGCCAGTGCCTGGATTATCCATCGCATTGCTCTCGGATATCATCAAGTCCCAATCAAACCCATGTCCTTTATAATTTTCAGGATAACGATAACAAGCCATAAGCTGGGCGACCGCAGTCGCTACGCAACACGTAGGAGCCATATGGCGTTCGCCATACTGGGGACAATAATAATTGTATGGATACCACTGACCCCACTTAACAGGGCACGGGCCATTTATCATTTCAGAAAATTCCCACTCCCACGCCCCCATAAAGATTATACTGTCACGGTCTATCCTTCCACTAATTGTATCTATTGTTATCACATCGTTGAAATACGAAGACAATCTTGACATATACAATGCCAAACCTGGGTTGTCTATCGTATCGCCATAATTAATATTTCCTTCCAATGCATAAGCCAGCAATGGAGTGACACGGGTGTCACCGGACATTATTGCGAAACCGGATTCGTCTTCGAAATTGAATATATGAAAATAAGGCAAAACTTCACCGTCCTTGGTCACGTTTATCGGTTCTCCGACACTGTAACCGCCTGATATCTTCCGCGAAAGGCTGCCTCCGGACTTCGTCGGGCTGGAGTCGAACTCCGACATCATCTCCAACAGCATCTTTTCCGCTTCCTCCAATGTTATCTCGGTCGGATACTGTTTCATTTCCGGAGGAGACAAATCCAAACGTTCATACCTGTCGCATGAACATAGGAAAAATATAATTGCCATGGACATTTGCAGAACCGCAACTGTCCACATGTGAGCTCTTTTTTTGGGGTTCATAAACTATATTTTTGTCGTTAATAACTGATTTCGGTATTCGCTTCCCCGCGACGACGGAAGCATTCTGCGGAGACCCCTGCCTATAGGCAGAGGCTGTGTTTTTCGAAATCGTTCTTACCGAACTGTGCCAGCATCCGTGATATCTTGACACTGGCCAAGTTATGAACATTACATTCCATTTGGGTTCAACACTTAACTTTTCGCGTCAAAAATAACAATTATAAATCACAAATGCAAGTATTTGTGTGTTTTTTTTGTTATGTTTTTTGTCATTTTTCATTGTAAACTGTCAGGCCGCTTGTCTGGCGAATTTGTGAGGCCTACGCCGGATGTCAGTGAGGTGGCGACCCTTTCCAGAAGCCATTTTGGGGTGGAAGTGGCGCCGCAGATGCCTACGCTTTCGCCTTCATGAAACCATTCAGGTTTTATCCCGTTTTCGTCTTCGATGAAATGACTTCTCGGGTTGGCTTTTTTGCAGAGCCCGTAGAGTACTTTCCCGTTGGAACTCTCCTTGCCGGACACGAACAGTATGGTATCGTGTCTTGCGGCGAAATCCGTGAGCCTTGCATGGCGCGATGCCACCTGGCCGCAGATGGTGTCATTGATTTTTATTCCCGGTATCAGCCTTTTCAGCGAATCGCACAGTCTCCTGTATCCGTCCGGGTCTTTCGTGGTCTGGGAAAATATTTCCGTCTGGCTGTCCGCCGTGCCTGTGCCGCCGATCTTGCCGGATGCCGACAGGGAATGCAGCATTTCTTCATTCTCGATTACGTAAACATCGCATCCCTCGGCTTCCGCCTGCCCTACGAGGCCGTTCACTTCAGCGTGTCCTTTCTTGCCGAAGATCAGTATGCGTCCGTTGCCTCCGATTCTTTTTGCTGCCGCCCGTATTTTCTCCTGTAGCCTGAGTACCACCGGGCAGGTACAGTCGATAAGCCGGTAACTGTTCTTTTCCGCTATCGCGTATGTCTTAGGCGGCTCTCCGTGGGCGCGTATCAGTATGCCTGCCCCGTGTCCGGGAGCGCCGTTTTCAAATTCATCGTATGAAATGGAGGTCAGCCCTTTCTGTGCCAGCCTTTCCAGTTCCGTGTCATTGTGTACGATGGCTCCCAACGAGTACAGTTTCCCGGAGGCTGAGAGTATTTCTTCCGCCTTGCCGATGGCCCTTACCACGCCGTAGCAGAACCCCGAGCCTTCGTCTATCTCGATTTTCAGATGCATATCCCGAATCTGTCTTTCAGTATATTCCCCAGCCATTCGATTTCCTGCTCCAATGTCATGTCGCTGTTGTCCAATACTATTGCATCCGGAGCCTTCGATAGCGGCGAAGTCTTTCTGTGGGCATCGATGTAGTCTCTCTGTTCTATGTTGGCGAGGATTTCCTCAAACGGGATTTTCCCTCCGGAAGTTTCCATTTCCTTCATCCTCCTTAATGCCCTTGTCCTTTTGTCTGCCGTCATGAATATCTTCAGTTCGGCATTCGGAAACACAGTGGTGCCGATGTCCCTTCCGTCCATCACTATCCCTTTCCCGGCTCCGTAACCTTGAAGGATCCTGTCTACGAATCCGCGTACAAAAGGCAGTTCGGCCACTTGGCTTACACACGAAGAGACTTTCAGGGACCTTATCATGCTTTCCGAGTCGGCCCCGTTTATGAATGTGTGGAATTCCCCGTCCGCAGTTTTCCCGAATGTTATGTCAAGCGATCCGAGCAGTTCCGAGAGCTTTCCGGCATCTATGCATTCCTTGCTTACGGCCCCGCTCTCCATGCCTTTGAGGGTGACGCTCCGGTACAATGCCCCCGAATCCAGATGAAGATAGCCTAATTTTGCAGCCGCCGTGCGTGCGAAAGTGCTTTTTCCTGTCGAGGAATATCCGTCTACCGCTATTATGATTTTTCGCGCATCCATATAAACAAATAATGCCTAAAGTGCAAAAATAGTCAGAAGCCGAGAGAAAAGGAAATGAACTTGTTCAATTTCCTTTTCCGAGGCGCAACAGTATTTCTGCCTGACAGGGCAAATATAGTCAGAAGCCGAGAGCAATGCAAATGAATTTGCATTGGCAATGAAGGAGCTATTTATGAAAATTGCTGGAGCAGCCGCAAATTGTTTGATTTGTACAAGGTTCTGTAAATTAATGTATTACGAAGTTGTGGGTTAAGTCGGCCTGCTCCAGCAGGCCTGTTCTTACATCGCTGCCGGAGCAACTGAAAATTGTCAATATTTTACAACTTGCACATTATCATTAAGTTATAGTGCGGCAAATTAAGCCCGGGTGCTCCGGCAAATTCTGTTTTTTTCCCAACATTTGGGGGGCACGCCGTTTTATGGCTTTTTGTAGAAAAAGCTGCTGTTCTTCTCAAAAACTGCAAAAACCTGCACGGAAGCATGTCTCGAATGTTCTGAGAAAAAATTTTATGATTATCCGCAAAATTACCCCAAATGATTGTGTATGCAATAATTGCCACGGACAGCGTGGCCGCCCGTGGCCTCGTGAACGGGTGGTGCCTGCCGCGAAGCGGTAGGAGGGATATACTGTCCGTGGTAATTACTGCTTTCATCTTCACAGGGGTAATTTTGCGGATAATCGTAAAAAATTTTAAACAGCTTCTAAAAAATCAAAACAACTTCTAACTTTGCAAATCGGAAACGGCAAGGATTTTGACGGATTCCGGAGATTTTGCAGTTTAATTTTCATGGGGATGAAACTTCTTATCATTGACGACGAAAGGAGCATAAGGAATACGCTCAAGGAGATATTGGAATTCGAAGGACACACGGTGGATGTGGCCGAGGACGGGGCCGTGGGGCTTGAAATGGCAGGACAGAAAAAATACGACGCCATATTCTGCGATATAAAGATGCCGAACATGGACGGGGTGGAGTTCCTCGAAAAATTCGCCGGTGCGGGACATGAAGAGCCTGTGATAATGATTTCCGGGCACGGTACCATAGATGCCGCCGTAGAGTGCATCAAGAAAGGCGCTTACGATTTCATACAAAAACCGCTTGACCTTAACAGGATACTCATAACATTGAAGAACGCCACGGAAAAATCCGACCTTGTGAAGGAAAAGAACATGCTTAAAAAGAAGGTCAAGGGCGTTCCGGAAATGGTGGGCGAGTCTCCTTCCATAATGAAAGTGAAAGAGATGATAGACCGCGTCGCTCCTACCGATGCGAGGGTGCTGATAACGGGTGCGAACGGTACAGGAAAGGAACTCGTGGCGAAATGGCTTCATGAGAAAAGCGGACGTTCCGGGATGCCATACGTGGAAGTCAATTGTGCGGCGATACCTTCCGAATTGATAGAAAGCGAGTTGTTCGGACACGAGAAAGGGGCGTTCACTTCGGCGATCAAGCAGCACAAGGGAAAATTCGAGCAGGCCGACGGGGGCACGCTTTTCCTCGACGAGATAGGCGATATGTCGCTTGCCGCCCAGGCCAAGGTGTTGAGGGTGCTTCAGGAACGCAAACTGTCCCGCGTGGGCAGCGACAAGGACATAGAGGTGGATGTCAGGGTAATAGCCGCGACAAACAAGGACCTGAAGAAAGAAATCGAGAAAGGGACTTTCCGCGAGGACCTTTACCATCGTCTTAGCGTGATCGTGATACGTGTGCCTTCGCTTTCGGAGAGGATAGACGACATACCGTTGCTTGTGGATTACTTTATCGCGACTATATGCGAGGAGGCGGGGAAGCCGTTGCGGGGGATAGACAAGGAAGCCGTCGATGCTTTGAAAGAAAAGCCCTGGACGGGGAATATACGCGAACTCCGCAATGTCGTGGAGAGGCTGCTGATACTTTCCGGTGACAGGATTACACTCAATGATGTGAACCTTTATGTATAAGGAGTCAAAAGGGGACTTTCTGCGTTATGCTGGGGTCTCTTCTGCTCTCTTTCGAATGTCCACCGGACATTCTCATAAACCGCTCACGACCTCATATGCGACAGTACACTCCGGTTTTGCAAGAAAGGTTTGAAAAGTTTGAAAGTCAAGGCCACAGGTTGCATCAACAGATTGCTGCAGGTACAGGTCAGGGGTAATTTTGCGGATAATCGTTAAAAATTTAAACAGCTTCTTAATAACTGTCGATCCGAAGGATCTGGATGTGGTTGCCGTTCTCGCCGATTAAGACGGAAATGGTAACCGAATAATTGTTGTTGGTGCAGTACAGCCGTCCGATGGCATGTTTCATCAGGCTTTCGTCCGTCTTGTGGACTATCTCGAATTTGTAAGGCTTGTTTGCATCGAAAAAGGCCTGCATGATCTCTTTCGCCTGGTTCTTGCTGCAACAGTCGTTGGTGTTGCCGAGGATTGAAACTTCCAGATTGTCAGGAAACCACGCGGAAAGCCTGTATGCATTGCCTTGTTCTATGTACTTGCCGATCGGCACGAAAACATCGCCTCCCTTGTTTTGCAACAGGGACAATGGCTGCCCTTTGGCAACCAGGGCGGCACTCATGATGAAAAGTGCCAGAACTGTCGTTATGCGGCCTGCTTTGTACATTAACTAAACATTTAACCGGTGGGAATCTTGCAAATACCAAGCCAGATGACTATTTTTGCAGTGAAACGGCCAGAATATGAAAATCGTTTTAGTGGTAATAGGCAAGACGGACAAGGACTATCTGCGGGAAGGTGTGCGGCTTTATTGTTCGCGCATCGGTCATTATGTCCCTTTCAGGATGGTGGAAATCCCTGATATAAAGGGCATGTCATCATTGGGAAAGGAACAGGTAAAGGAAAAGGAGGCCGATCTGATATTGAAATATGCCAGACCGTCCGATGAAGTCGTTTTGCTGGACGAACGAGGCAAAGAACGGGATTCGGTCACTTGGGCATCAGGATTGCAGGAACGTTTCCTTCGGGATTCAAGGGATCTGGTATTCGTGATAGGAGGTCCCTACGGTTTTTCAAAGCGCGTGTACGACAGGGCGGATGCCCTGATGTCGCTTTCCAGGATGACGTTTTCACACCAGATGGCGAGACTGATTTTCCTGGAGCAGCTGTACAGGGCTTTTACCATCATTAAAGGTGAACCTTATCATCACGGATGATGTACGGCGGCGCTGCCGGGCCGTATGAACGGTGCGGAACGCCGGGAAGATTAATTTATAAAGGCTATGGGCGGAAAGTTTAAAAAAATGATAACCGATGCGGCGAAGACGGTGGCCGACAATACGGCCAATATCTTTTTCGCCCTCGCCCTCCTGTTTCTGTGTCTTTCGTGGATGACCAACGGGGATCTTTCCGGCGTAAGACATGCGGCTTCCGTGGCCGAGAGGCGGATAGACAGGCTGGACAGGAAGATGGACAGGTATGCGGAGAAGATTCTCGAAATGCCCGCATCCCAGTGGGCGGACATAGGCGACATACCGGAATATTTCGTGATTTACAAATATGTAAGGGACACCCTCCATTCGTGGATAAACCATTTCCCTTTAAGGAACGATGATATTACGGAAGGCGGCCATTTCGGTGTAAGATACAACCGGCTCAGCCGTGTGCAGACACTCTTCATGCCTTTGCTGTCGTATGTGGGTGAAGAACTTTCATACATGAGCATCGGGGAGCAATGGTATCTGATGCGCACGTACGAAAAGGGAAAGGTAAAGCTGATATGCGGCATATTGATAAAAAATGACGGCAATTCGGTGCTGTCTTCTTTCGGGGATATCAATCCCAAGCTGAAATTGCCTCCGCAGATGACAGTGTTGCCGGTTTCTTCGGCCGACGGGGTGACCGTCTTCGCGGACTCCCGTCCGGTATTCAATGTGGCATTCAAGGAAGGCCGCCCTTCGGGCATGGATTATACCCATCCGTGGATGAAATGGCTGGCCCTGCTGTTTTCGCTCGCCACGGTATTTTCATACTATGCAAAGAACAGGAATGTCTTTACATTTGTCATGATGATGCTCTCCATCGCTGTCAGTGCGGTGCTGAGTTTCGGCTGGGCGGCGGACATGAGAGGGTATTCTACCCTGTTCTCCCCCGTGATCTATGCCGATTCGGCACTGTACAGTTCATTGGGGGCATTGTTGCTGTGCAATCTGTATATATTCATATTCTGGCTGTCGGTATTCATAGGCAGGAAACGCCTGATGCTTTGGTACTCCAAGCGCGGACGTCCTTTCAGGATATTCTATTCTTCCCTTGTCGTCATCTCCGCGCTGGCGCTTGCCTTATATATGCACATGTCGCTCAGGTCGCTGATATTCAATTCCAACATCGTTCTGGAAATCTTCCGTCTGGATGAACTTTCCGTATATTCGTTTTTGGTCTATCTGTCGTATCTGATGTTGTTCGTGGCGCTGCTTTTCATCGCGCAGCTTCTGCTGCCTTTGGCGGCGCGCAAAAAGTTCACGATATTCAACGGCCGTTTTCTTCTGAGGTATTCGCTTGCGGTATCGTTCTACATGATGCTTGTCATAGGCATATACGGGCATACAAAGGAAATAAACATGGCAAAGGCGTGGGCGAACAGGCTTTCGGTCGAGAGGGACCTGAATACAGAGCTGCTGCTCAGGATGATAGAAGAGCCTATAGCGCAGGACAGGCTTATCAGCATGTTGCTGGCGAGACCGAACGGGAGCATGTTGGTGGCCGAGCAATTGGAAAATTATTTTTCCACCCTTTCCACCGGCTATGACATAAATGCCACGGTATGCGGGGACGGGGACAGGCTTTTGGTGGACGGCGTGCTGACGGACTGTTTTTCCTATTTTCGCGGCATACTTGCGAAGGGTGTCCCGTTGCATGACGATTCCCATTTTTTCTATATCAATGACAATTCGGGGAAAATCAGGTATCTGGGACTTTTTGTCTACAGGATTCCGGAAGTCGGGCTGAAACGCCTGTATGTAGAGATTGAGTCGCGCCTCCTTAAAGAACAGAGGGGCTATTCGGACATATTCCCCGAAAGGACCGGCGAAGGTTTCAATATACCTTCCGACTATTCGTATGCGAAATACATCTCCGGGACGCTCGTGTTTTACAGGGGCGAATACAATTTCCCGGTTTCGATGGATCCGGGGCGCCTGAATGACATGAAAGAAGGGTTCTCTTACAGAAGGGTGGGGAAAAACTTGCTCTTTGTCAATAAGTTGTCATTCGGCGACGTGATAGTGATAGCGAGGGAGAGGCGTTCGGTGTTTACATACCTTGTTTCCTATTCGTACCTGTCGCTTCTGACCATACCGTTGGTGATGCTCCTGCTTCTGTGGAAACCGCGCAAGAATACCGTGCCCATACGTACCAATAAATTCAGGGCCAAGCTGATGGCCCTCCTGCTCGGTACCGTGTCCGGCACAGTCCTGCTGCTTACCGTGACGACGATAGTCTTTTTCGCGGGAAGGAACGCCCGCAACCGTTCCGAGCAGATGGAAGACAAGCTCAATACCGTGCAGTCCATGTTCTTGGATGTCAGCCGGAACGCCTCAGACATAGACGCTTTGATGAACAGCGAGGTAAGGAGCCTGATGGACAGGATTGCGGCGTATACGCATACCGATATAAACCTTTACGACACTCACGGGCATCTGATGCGCTCTACCCGCAATGAGCTGTATTATCTTACGCTGGCAGGCTCGAAAATCGATCCCGATGCGTTTTACAGCATTGTATACGAACATCGCAAGAGTTTCTTCAACAAGGAGAAGATAGCCGGAAAGAATTTTTATTCATTGTACGCGCCCGTGATAAACAATGAAGGGAACCTGATAGCCATCATAAACATCCCTTATTTCGAGCAGACGGAGACTTTCCGCAAGGAACTCGTGTCTACTACGGCGGCCATTGTGAATGTATTCGTGCTCATGATCATTGCTGTCGTGCTGATAGGGGCCGCGCTTACGACTTCCCTGTTCCGTCCGCTGCTGAAACTGTATGAAAGGATGGAAAAGACCGACCTGTTTTCCACTCCTGAAAAGATAGAATACGACAACAATGATGAGGTTTCGTACATAGTAAGGGCGTATAACAGGATGATAGACAATGTGGCGGACAGTACGAGGAGGCTCGCCGTGTCCGAAAGGGAGCAGGCATGGAGGGATATGGCACGCCAGATCGCCCATGAAATAAAGAATCCTCTGACCCCTATGAGGCTTAATATACAGCACCTGTTGAGGATGAAGCAGAACGGCGTCCCGGATCTGGACGGGAAACTGGAGAAAATATGCAACTCGCTCTTGGAGCAGATAGATGTGCTGGCCGACACGGCTACGGAGTTCTCGTCTTTTGCCCGTTTCAACATGGAAGAAAGCGAGGACATAGACCTTGATGCCGCCCTGAGGGAGCAGATGGTGTTGTTCGGAGGCTATGAAGGAATCGACATAGAGTACCGGCGTGCCGGTGAGATGGTAGGGGAGACCTATCATATATATGCCCCCAAGTCCCAGATGATAAGGGTGTTCGTCAATCTTATGACCAATGCGGTGCAGGCTCTTGAGCCGTATCAGCCCAAGACCGGGCGCAGGGGCAAGATTTACGTGACGCTTACGAAGTTCACTGCCGGGAAAGATTCCGGATGGGGCCGTCCTGGAACGCGTTACGTGCGTGTGGACGTGGAGGACAACGGACCCGGGGTTTCGCCGGAAAACATGAAGAAACTGTTTACCCCGCGCTTTACCACCAAGAGCAGCGGTTCGGGTCTCGGCCTTGCCATCTGCAAGAGCGTGGTGGAGCAGGTAGGAGGCACAATAGAATACCATGCCTCGGAAGAACTGGGAGGCGCGGATTTCCGCGTATCGGTGCCTGAGTATTCAGAAAGTCCTCGTCAGGGGCCTGGGACTATTTCTGTCGGATGAAAATCTGTATCGGACAGCCTGAAAAGTTGAATTTTTCCCGTAATTTGTTTTCAAGGAAACGTTTGTACGGGTCTTTTACATATTGCGGCAGGTTGCAGAAAAATGCGAAAGACGGGCTGCGTGTCGGCAGTTGCGTCACGTATTTGATCTTTATGTATTTTCCTTTCCATGCCGGAGGAGGGAAATTCTCGATTTCAGGCAACAGGGCTTCGTTCAGCTTTGCGGTAGGAATCTTTTTGGAATAATTGGTGTAAACGTTGTCGATTTCGTTCAGCACGTTCATGATCCTCTGCTTGTTCGTGACCGATGTGAATACAATCGGGATGTCATTGAAAGGGGCCAGCCTTTTTTTCAGGAGTTCCCTGTATTCTTTCATCGTATTCGTGTCTTTCTCGAGAGTATCCCACTTGTTCACTACCAATACGCATCCTTTTCTGTTCCTTGCTATCAAGTTGAATATGTGCATGTCCTGCGATTCCATCCCGTTCATTGCGTCTATCATCAGCACGCAGATGTCCGCATTCTCGATGGCCCGGATGGAGCGCATGACCGAGTAGAACTCCAGGTCTTCCTTTACCTTGCTTTTACGGCGCATCCCGGCCGTGTCTATAAGGATGAATTTGTGTCCGAATTTGTTGAAAAGCGTTTCTATTGAATCACGGGTCGTCCCGGCGATAGGGGTGACGATATTCCGTTCTATTCCGAGCAGCGAATTGGTGAGCGACGATTTTCCAACATTTGGCCGTCCCACTATGGCTACCCTCGGTATCCCTTCATTGTCCGCCGTCTCCTTCTCGGGAGGCAGCTTCGATACTATCTCGTCCAGCAGGTCGCCGGTGCCGCTTCCCGTGGCGGCCGCGATAGGCCATACTTCTCCCAGTCCCAATGAGTAGAACTGGTACGAGTCCGGAAGGTCTTTCCCCGTATCCACCTTGTTCACGGCCACGGTTACGGGTTTCCCGCTTTTTCTCAGCAGGGCGGCTATCTCGTCGTCATAGTCCGTTATCCCCGTGTCCGCTTCCACCATGAAGAGCACAAGGTCGCATTCCTCCACGGCGATTGCAACCTGTTTGCGGATTTCGTCCTCGAAGATATCGTCCGAGTCGGATGTATAACCTCCTGTGTCCACCACCGAAAATTCGTGTCCGCACCATTCGCATTTTCCGTAATGGCGGTCTCTTGTAACTCCTGCCGTCTCATCGACGATGGCCTGCCTCATTCCTACGAGGCGGTTGAAAAGCGTGGATTTCCCCACATTGGGCCGTCCTACTATGGCTACCAAACTCATAATTCATCCTTTTTTTGTAAATCGCCTGCAGCACATGCATGGCAGTCGCCACACCCTTGGGGGGTGCAGCCGGTCTTCCCGGCTTTCTTTCCCCAAAGTCTCAGTTCCTCTTCTTTGGCGCAGATGATGCCGCGCTTGCGAAGTTCCTTGTTGTGGCTGATTTCAGTATCCGGAAACTGTCCGTTTTTCCGGAAAATGATATTGAAACAAAGGCCGAATACCGCTAAGGCGACTATCAGCACGGTTATTATAAATAGTGTCATCTTCTGTATGGCGGCAACATCCTTTGTCCGTGTTTTTTAGTATACGAAATCCTCGCTTATGGATTCGTAGTTGTAAACTTTGTTTATGGCCGTTGCGAATATGTCGGCAACCGAAAGCACCGTTATCTTGGACGTGTCCTTGTCCTGGCTGTGCAGCAGAGGAATGGTGTCGGTCACGATTATTTCGGCGAGCTTGCTCTCGGCCAGCCTTTCGTATGCCGGGCCGGAGAATACCGGGTGTGTCGCCACTGCCCTGACGCTCGATGCCCCCATGTCCATCAGCACGTTTGCTGCCTTGCAGATCGTTCCTGCCGTATCTATCATGTCGTCCACGATTACTATGTCTTTGCCTTCCACTTCGCCGATTGCGGTGATGGAGCCTACGACATTTGCCTTCTCCCTTGATTTGTGGCAAATGATCATAGGGCAGGCGAGCGTCCTCGAATATGCATTGGCCCTTTTTGCCCCTCCCATGTCGGGCGCGGCTATCGCAAGGTTAGGAAGGTTGAGGTTCCTGATGAACGGGAGCAGTATCATGCTTCCATAGATATGGTCCACAGGAAGGTCGAAGAATCCCTGGATCTGATCCGCGTGGAGGTCCATGGTCATCACCCTGTCGCATCCTGCCGCTTCAAGCAGGTTGGCCACGAGTTTCGCGCCGATGGAAACCCTCGGGCGGTCTTTCCTGTCCTGTCTTGCCCATCCGAAATACGGTATGACCGCGATTACCCTGTGCGCCGAAGCCCTCTTGGCCGCGTCTATCATCAGGAGCAGTTCAAACAGATTGTCTGCAGGCGGGTATGTCGATTGTATGATACAGACGGTGGCGCCCCTTACGCTTTCAAGGTAGCATGGCTGGAATTCGCCGTCGCTGAAACGTAGTGTCTGCGAGTTGCCCAAAGACAGCCCCAACTTCGCCGCGATTTTAGCCCCGAGTTCCTCGGAGCCGCTGCAAGCGAAGATTTTCAATGTGTGTTCGTGCTGCATGATTCAATAGTTGTTTTTGTTATGTTGTTTATCGGTTTTGCGTGAATCCTATTTCTGTCCTATGCTTTCGAGTATTTCCCCCATGTAGTCCAGCATTTCCTCCTTCCCCGTATTGTCCGCCGAAGATGTGATGAAACACGGCGGAAGTTCTTCCCAATATTCAAGCAGTTTCTGCTTTATGGAGGCTACCCTGTTTTCCAAAGCCCTCTTGCCGCTTTTGTCGGCTTTCGTGAATACTATCGAAAACGGTATGCCTTTTTCCCCGAGCCTCATCAGGAATTCGAGGTCGTTTTTCAGAAGCTCGTGGCGGCTGTCGAGCAGCACGAAAAGCAGGACCATGTTTTCAGAGCCGGTGATATATCTCCATATCATCCGGTTCAGATTGTCCCTTTCCCCTTTGGACACCTTCGCGAATCCGTAACCCGGCAGGTCCACTATGTACCATGCTCCGTTTATCAGGAAGTGGTTCACCAGTTTGGTCTTGCCCGGAGTGGATGAAGTGAGGGCGAGCTTCCTGTTGCCGCACAGCATGTTTATCAGTGACGATTTTCCCACGTTCGATCTTCCGATAAACGCGAATTCGGCGAGGTTTTCCCCCTCGTTCTGTTTCCCGTCGATGCTGCTTTTGCTATATGTGGCCTCTTTAATCTTCATCGGATTTTAACAGTTTTGCCTTTGGACGGGGCAAAGATAATTGATTTTTCTTAAATTTGCGTGTTGTATTTCCGGAAGAACCGGAAAACGGCACAAATACAACCGTACGCAAGATGGACGTGAAGAATGCTTTTACGCTGAAAGGGCTTTTGGGGATAGTGCGCAGGGGCGTGGAAAACGCGGTGCCTTTTCCCGTATGGGTTTTTGCCGAAATCGCGGACATCAAGCAACGCGCGTCGGGGCATTGTTATCTGGAGCTGGTGGAAAACTCGGACTCGGGAGCCGAAGCGAGGGCGCAGGCCGTGATATGGAGCCAGGCCTATCGCATGATTGCTCCCTATTTTCATTCGGAGACCGGGCGTTCCCTCGAGCCGGGGATGAAGATACTCGTCAAGGTCCAGGTGTCTTACAGCGAACTGTATTCGCTGAATCTGTCCATCGTGGACATAGAGCCTTCCTACTCTGTCGGGGAGGCGGAACTGGAAAAGCGCAGGACTATCCGCCGTCTTGAGGAAGAAGGCATATCGGACATGAACAAATCGCTGTCCTTGCCGTTGCTGCCCCGCCGTTTCGCCATAGTCTCTTCCGAAACCTCTGCCGGCTATGCCGACTTCATGAAGCATCTTCACGGGAACAGATACGGTTTCAGGTTTGTCACGGAACTTTTTCCCGCCGTCATGCAGGGGAAAGAAGCCCCCCGGTCCATAGTTGCCGCGATGGACACGGTGGCCGGAAGGGAAGGCGATTTCGACGCATTGGTGCTGATAAGGGGCGGAGGCTCCAATTCGGACCTTTCCTGTTTTGACGACTATGACCTTGCAGCGAACATAGCCCAGTTCCCGTTGCCGGTATTGTCCGGCGTGGGACATGACAAGGATGTGCATGTGTGCGACTTGGTGTCGGCCTACAGTGTCAAGACCCCGACGGCCCTTTCGGACATGATAATAGACATCTTCGTTTCCGAGGACATGAAACTGGAATCCTACAGCGCGGCCCTGAAGCAGGCCGTACGCATGAAATTCGTGTCTTTGTCATCCCGGCTGGACCTGTTGGAACAAAGATTGAGAGCATCCGACCCTAAAAATGTCCTGAAAAGAGGTTACGTGCTTCTGTTGGACGGGCAGGGACGGCGTTTCAGCTCCGTTGCCGGTAGAGAGGAAGGGGACGGGATAGAAGTGCTGCTCGCGGACGGTTCCCTGCATTGCCGGGTGGAAGCCGTCAGGCGGGACAAAAACGATATTGAGGAGGAAAAATAGACATCATGGGAAAAGAGAAAAATTTCGATTATGAAAAATCCGTAAAAAAGGTGGAAGAGATACTGTCGCGCCTGGAGTCTCCTGATTTGCCGGTGACTTCGGCTGGCGCTCTGATAAATGAGGCCATGGGGCTGATAAACGGGTGCCGGTCGTATCTGAGGGATCTTGAAGGCTCGTGCATGTCCGGCTTCCGGGAAGTGGACAGCTTGCGGCAGGATATGTAAAGCCCGGACAAAAACAAAAGGGTATGGACGATACGAAGAAAATGATATATGATGACGATCCCTGGCTGGAACCTTATCGGGATACAATAGACGGGAGGCATCGGAAAATAGCTGAGGCCGTGTCCCGTATCTCCCGGTCCGGGAAAATCAGCGGGGCGGTGAACAATCATCTGTATTACGGCCTGCACCGCGACGGCGACGGCTGGGTCTTCCGCGAGTGGGCTCCCAATGCGGTACGCATATATCTGATAGGGGAGTTCAACAACTGGAAACGTGTCCCGGCTTACCAGCTACGTCCTCTCGGGAACGGGGACTGGGAGATAAGGCTCGGGGGAATGTTCCTTTCGCACGGCATGTTGTATAAACTTTATGTCGAATGGCCCGGAGGAGGCGGGGAACGTCTTCCGGCATACAGTTTCCGGTGCGTGCAGGATCCGGAAACCAAGGTGTTCGCAGCCCAGGTGTGGGAACCTCCGGTGCGGTACGTGTGGCGGCACGGAAAGCCGAAGACAGGGACCCCTCTGATATACGAGGCCCATATCGGGATGTGCAGTGAGGACGAGAGGGTCGCGGGTTTCGACGATTTCCGGGAGAATGTCCTGCCCCGTGTCGCAGAACTCGGATACAATACATTGCAGCTCATGGCCCTGCAGGAGCATCCGTATTACGGATCGTTCGGTTACCAGGTTTCCAATTTTTTCGCCCTCAGTTCCCGTTTCGGGACACCGGAGCAGTTCAAAAGGCTTGTGGACGAGGCTCACTCTCTCGGCATCGCGGTGATAATGGATATCGTGCATTCCCATTCCGTGGCCAATGCGGAAGAAGGCCTGGGCCTGATAGACGGTTCGCAGTCTCTTTATTTCCACGACGGCGAAAGGGGCAGGCATCCGGCATGGGGGTCTCTCTGCTTCGATTACGGCAAATGGCCGGTAAGGTATTTCCTGCTTTCCAACTGCAAATATTGGATGGAGGAATACAACCTGGACGGTTTCCGTTTTGACGGGGCGACGAGCATGCTTTATTACGACCATGGCCTGGGAAGGGACTTCAAAGGTTATGAAGACTATTTTGACGGGGGCGTGGACGAAGACGCCCTTGTTTACCTTGCCTTGGCCAACAGGCTGATTAAGGAAATGGATCCGTGCGCCATATCCGTGGCCGAGGACGTAAGCGGGATGGCGGGCCTTGCCGCTCCGATTGACAGAGGAGGTGTCGGCTTCGATTACAGGATGTCGATGGGCATAGCCGACCATTGGATAAAATGGCTGAAGGAAGTCCCTGACGAGCAATGGAGCATGGGTGAAATCTATTGGGTGCTGACAGACAAGCGGGCGGACGAAAAAACAGTGAGTTATGCGGAATGCCACGATCAGGCGCTGGTGGGCGACAAGACCATAGCTTTCAGGCTGATGGACAAAGAAATGTATTGCGGTATGCGCAAAGATGATCACAACCCTGTGATAGACAGGGGAATGGCCTTGCACAAGATGATACGTCTCGTTACTGCCGCCACCGCCGGGGGTGGCTATCTCAATTTCATGGGTAATGAGTTCGGTCATCCCGAGTGGATAGATTTTCCCCGTGAAGGGAACGGCTGGTCCTACAAATACGCGCGCCGCCAATGGCATCTCGTGGACGATCCCGGCCTGAAGTACAGGTTCCTGTGGAATTTTGACAGGGACATGGTGCATCTTCTGTCCCGCTCGTCGCTGTTGGAAGGGGAAGTTTCGCCCATAGTAAGGGACGAGGAGAAAAAAGTCTTGGTTTTCAAGCGTAAAAATTATATATTTGCCTTGAATTTCAACGTAAATGAATCTTTCGCGGATTATTCGTTTGATGTTGAGGCCGGGTGCTACGGGATAGCGCTCGACAGCGATTCCTCCGAGTACGGAGGCTTCGGGAGGAATGACGATTCCATGCCGCATTTTGCATCCGGAAATGACGGCGGCTACGGGAAACTGTCGCTGTATCTGCCGTGCAGGAGCGCATTGGTTTTGAAAAGACTCTGAAAAACAGTCCGGGACAGGACGGTTTCAGGATAAATGACTGTACGAAACATTGTTTATATGGCGTATATTAAATTCAACAAATCAGAATTGGTTAATCTTGAGTATTCGCTCAAGCGTGAACTTGTCGCGGGCAGCGGCAGCGGTGCATACGGGAATACCACAATCTGCATGTGCAATACCCGTAAGTATCACGCCTTGCTGGCTGTCCCTATTTACAATTTCGACGGCGGAAGATACGTGCTGCTCTCGTCCGTGGACGAAACATTGTCCGTGGCCGGCAAGGATTTCCATCTCGGAATACATGCTTACGGGGACATATACGATCCCCGGGGACACAAATATATCAGGGATTTTGAAATGGATCCTTCTCCGGTGATAACATACGAGGTCGGGGGCATTGTCCTGAAAAAATCGTTGCTGTTTACGCCGGACAGCAATCAAATCCTGATAAAATATGCGTTTGTCGAGGCTCCTGCAGGCACGGTGATGTCACTGTCCCCGTTCCTAGCTTTCAGGCGCACCCATGTCCTGACGCATAAGAATTCAGAGGCCGACCTTTCTTTCAAAGAGGTGGCTAACGGTGTGGCGTACAGGATGTACGAGGGCTTCCCTTATCTGAACCTGCAATTCAGCGAGGCTTTTGAATACACGCACAATCCGATGTGGTATCTCGGGATAACGTACAGCGATGAATACCGCAGGGGGTTTGACTGCAAGGAAGACCTGATGGTGCCGGGTTCGTTCGTCTTCAATGTGAAAAAGGGGACTACCATAGTAATGTCCGCATCCACGAATGAAGTGAACCCTAAAGGGATAAAGAGCCGCTTTACGAGGGTGCTTTCGAGTACCATACCGACGGATTCGTATGAAAACCTGCTCCTTGCCGCCGCCAAATCGATGGTATGGGACGTTCAGGGCAGCAAGCAGATTTATGCCGGCTATTCATGGCTGAAACCGGGACTGCTGCGCGAGACCATAATCGCGCTGCCGGGCATAGCTCTCTACGGCCTCGGGGACAGGAAGCTGTTCGAGGAAATCCTCGACAACCTCATCCGCGACAATGAAGAACGTCTTTTCCACAGGACAACACAGATAGAGGCCCCGTTGCTGCTGACCGACACTTTGCAGCAGTACATAGACTTCGGCGCCGATGCGCGAAGATTGTGGGGCAAATACGGTTATGTGCTGAAAAACATATTGAAGAGTTATCTTCCCGGCAGGAGGGAAGAAGTCGCGATGCATCCTAACGGCCTGCTTTGGGCACAGAAGGACGGAGCGGCTCTTACATGGATGAATACTTACATAGCCGGAAGGCCGGTAAATGAAAGGCCGGGATACCAGGTCGAAGTCAATACGATGTGGTACAATGCCGTATGCTTTGCAATAGAAATGGAGGACAAATACGGCTCGGACGATGCTTTCGTCAGGATATGGACTCCTATAAGGAATAACATAGAAAACAATTTCAAACAGGTGTTCTGGTCTGACGAGCTGGGGCATCTTGCCGATTTCTGCGGCCCGGAAGGCATGAACAGGGAAATGAGGCCGAACCAGTTGTATGCCGTATCGCTGGATTATTCTCCTCTGGACGAGATGTCGCAGGCTGCCGTCATGAAGGTAATAAGGCGCGAGCTCGTAACTTCCCGTGGCATAAGGACCCTTTCGCCGAAAGACAGGAGATACAAGGGGGTTTATGAAGGCAACCAGAATATGAGGGACGAGGCTTCCTACAACGGATGTACGCGCCCGTTCCTTCTAGGGGCATACGCAAAGGCTTGTTACAAATTGTTCGGACATTCTTCGACTTCATTCATTTCGAAGCTGATAGAGGGTTTTGAAGAGGATATCAACATCCACGGGGTGGGCACGTTCTCGGAAATATACGACGGGGATCCTCCTCATTCTCCTCACGGTGCCATTTCTTCGGCCCTTACGGTGGCGGAAATCATCAGAGTGAAATATATGATTGAAAAAAACAGGGAGATTTAAGCCATGAAAGTCTTGATGTTCGGTTGGGAATTTCCCCCGCATATAGCAGGCGGGCTGGGGACGGCCTGTTACGGCATGACCAAGGGGCTTGCCGAAAACGGTGTCGAAGTGCTTTTTGTCATGCCTTCCGCATACGGCGACGAGGATCAGAGCAGTGTGAAGATCATCAATGCGAGCGACGTAAGCTGCAATGTGGCCATAGAAGACATCGATGAGTTTTTCGAGAAGGTAAAGTTCCTCAGGATAGGCTCCAACATGGTGCCGTACCTCAGTCCCGAGGAGTTTGAAGAGACGGTCGAGGAAGAGAAGGAAAGGCAGAAAAAAGAGTTCCGCATCCAATTCGGCTCAAAATACAGATTTTCGGGAAAATACGGTAAGAATCTCATGGAAGAGGTCGCGAGATACGCTGCCGTCGGGGCGGAGGTGGCCATGGAAAACGACTTCGATGTGATACATGCCCATGACTGGCTGACTTACCTTGCGGGAGTGGCCGCGAAAAACGTGTCCGGGAAACCGTTGGTGATACATGTCCATGCTACCGAGTTCGATCGCAGCGGCGAAAATATCAATACGGAAGTTTACCGTATAGAAAAGGCCGGGATGGAGGCCGCCGACAGGGTGATAACCGTCAGCGACCTTACGCGTAACATAGTCATTAACAAATACGGGATAAATCCCGGAAAGGTCGTCACTGTACACAATGCCGTGGACTTCGAGGGGCGCGGCGAAGTGGACATGCCGCGCAGCGTGAAGGAAAAGGTAGTGACTTTCCTCGGGAGGATTACCTTCCAGAAAGGCCCGGAGTATTTCATCGAGGCTGCCGCCTTGGTCTTGAAAAAATGCGACAATGTGCGTTTCGTCATGGCCGGGAGCGGCGACATGTTTAACAGGTGCGTCCGCCATGTGGCCAAGCTCGGAATAGCGGACAGGTTCCATTTTACCGGTTTCCTGAGAGGTGCCGACGTATATAAGATGTTCGCCCTTTCGGACGTGTATGTGATGCCTTCGGTTTCGGAACCCTTCGGTATTTCTCCGTTGGAGGCCATGAAGACCAACGTCCCTGCCATAATATCGAAACAGTCGGGTGTCGCGGAGGTCTTGAAATACGCCATAAAGGTGGACTTCTGGGACATAAACGCAATGGCCGACGCCATATACGCCCTCGTGAATTATCCGGCGATTTCCGCCATGGCCGCAAGGTGCGGAAAGGACGAGGTGAATGCCTTGAAGTGGACGGCGGCAGCGGCGAGAATAAAAAAAGTATATGAAGAAGTGATTGAAAACGATTAAAGATACAAATTATGAAAAAGACTATATGTTTGTACTTTCAGGTGCATCAGCCGGATCGGTTGAGGCAATACCGTTTCTTCGATATCTGCCGCGATTCGCATTATTATGACGATTTTGCAAACCGGACCATACTCAAGAGGGTCGCGCAGACATGTTATCTGCCGGCCAACAGGCTGTTGTCGGAGTTGATCAGGAAGCATGAAGGGGCTTTCCGCGTGGCATTTTCCATTTCCGGCTCTGTGCTGGAACAGTTCGAGCGTTATGCCCCGGAAGTGATTGACAGTTTCAGGGAATTGGCCGACACGGGATGCGTTGAGTTTCTCTGTGAGACATATTACCATTCGCTTGCGTCGCTCGTTTCGGGGAAAGAGTTCAAGGCGCAGGTAATCAAGCACAGGGATACCATTGAAGAATATTTCGGCGTTGTTCCTGCCGCTTTCCGCAATACCGAGCTGATTTACTCGGACGACATAGGCTCGATGGTGTACGATCTGGGCTTCAGGACCGTGCTTACCGAGGGGGCGAAACATGTCTTGGGATGGAAAAGCCCGGATTTCGTGTACAATAACCCGCGGCATAAGGACCAGAAGCTGCTGCTGAGGAATTTTTCCCTTAGCGACGACATCGCTTTCAGGTTTTCCGACAATTCGTGGAAAGAGTGGCCGGTGACGGCGGAAAAATTCACGGGATGGTTGCATGGCAGCGGCGAGAATGACGAAGTCGTGAACCTTTTTATGGATTATGAGACTTTCGGGGAACACCAGAAACCGGCTACGGGAATTTTCGATTTTCTTGCATATCTTCCGGAAGCTGTATTGTCAGACGGCGGGTTCGAATTCCTCACCCCTTCGCAGGCAACCGCAAAGCATGACTCGGTAGGGGACCTGGAGGTCGCCCATACTGTTTCATGGGCCGATGAAGAGAGGGATGTTTCCGCATGGCTCGGCAATGAACTCCAGAACGAGGCGTTTTCAAAACTTTATGCTTTGGAGGACAAGATTGCCGATATAAAGAACGAGTCGATATTGTCGGATTTCGGCAAATTGCAGGAAAGCGACCATTTTTATTATATGTGTACGAAATTTTTCTCGGACGGGGCCGTGCATAAATATTTCAACCCGTACGACACCCCTTACGAGGCGTTCATAAACTACATGAATGTGCTGAGCGATTTCATAGTGCGCGTGAACGACGCAGCAGCGATGGCGGAGAACGATGCCGCGCCGACAAAGACAAGGCGACACGGCCGCCGTTAGAAGCCGTGGAAAACCTGCCGGAAAGAAACTTTCGGGTTTCGGGAAGGGCAAAGTACGCTTCTTGACAGGTTCCGGCGGCAAGTTTAACGTTTATATTGAATAGATTTTTGATTTTTGATGGGACAATCGGATAGAACTTTCCCGGACTGCCTTTTCGAGGTCAGCTGGGAGGTATGCAACAAGATAGGCGGAATTCATACGGTGCTGTCTACCAAGTCCGCCTTAGTTGAAGGAGAATTGAAGAAGAATTATATAACCATAGGCCCCGACGTGTGGATGGATACAGCACAGAACCCGGAGTTCTCCGAAGACAAGGTGATGTTCCGTTCATGGAAGCAGAAGGCTGCCGAAGAAGGCCTGAACGTGCGTGTCGGCAGGTGGAACATTCCCGGGAACCCTATAGCGGTATTGGTGGACTTTACTCCTTTCATTTCACGTAAGGACGAGATACTTACGGCCATGTGGAAAAGATTCGGGGTGGATTCGCTTACCGGCAACTGGGATTATATCGAAGCGGCACTGTTCGGTTATGCCGCCGGCATGGTGATAGAAAGCTTTGTGAAGTTCAACCTCAGCCCGCACAATAAGGTCGTCGCGCATTTCCATGAATGGATGACAGGTGCGGGTCTTCTGTATATCAAGGACAGGGATCTTCCTGTGGCGACGGTATTCACAACTCACGCGACAGTGCTCGGGCGTTGTCTTGCCGGGAACAACCTTCCTCTGTACCAGTCCATGGACAATTACAATCCGGACGAAAAGGCGCGCGAGTCCGGAGTGCTGGCAAGCCATTCGCTTGAAAAGCACTCGGCCGCCAATGCCGACATATTCACTACTGTAAGCCGGATAACGGCGAGGGAGTGTGCGCGTTTCCTCGGCAAGGAGCCGGACGTGATCACTCCTAACGGATTTTCCGAAGAAATGCTTCCTGATGCCTCGCACTTGTCTTCAGTCCGCGGCACGGCCCGCGAGAAGATGCTGAAAGTGGCTTCGGCAATGTGCGGGGAAGCCATTCAGGACGATGCGCTGATCGTGGGGATAAGCGGACGTTACGAGTTTAAGAACAAAGGCATAGACGTGTTCATAGACGCTCTTGCGAAGATAGACGCTTCGGCATATACTGGGAGGCGTATCTGTGCATTTTTCATGATACCTTCCGGCAATAAGGGCGTGGACAGGAACCTGCTTTCGGTACTTGGCGGGAAACAGAGCGGATATACTGCGGTTACGACACATTATCTTGTGGATCAGGACAATGACATAATTACGAAAAGGATGCGCCAACGCGGTCTTT
This sequence comes from Candidatus Merdivivens pullistercoris, assembly GCA_017694935.1. Classification (GTDB taxonomy): domain Bacteria; phylum Bacteroidota; class Bacteroidia; order Bacteroidales; family UBA932; genus Merdivivens; species Merdivivens pullistercoris. The sequence continues at coordinate 9,351 of JADIME010000018.1, read as the reverse complement.
TCAATTCTTCCCAGAACAAAGTGCGGCTGTTTTTTGTCCCTTCGTACCTTAACGGCAACGATGGCGTTTTCAATATGCCGTATTATGACCTCCTTTCAGGCATGGATCTGACGGTTTTTCCGTCTTATTACGAGCCGTGGGGATATACGCCTTTGGAGAGCCTTGCGTTCCATGTACCTACGCTTACGACTACTCTGGCCGGTTTCGGCCTTTGGGTAAGAAGCCGTTACGAAGGGGAACACCCGGGCATAGCCATAGTGGACAGGGACGATTCGAATTATGACGATGTCGTGGACTGTACGGTGGCGCGCATACTTGAGATTGCCGGGCTTTCGGTTGCCGAGGCCGAGGCGTACAGGACGAATGCGGTGAAGGTGTCGGAAGTGGCTTTGTGGAAGAATAACATCGGATTTTACAAAAAAGCCTATTCGGCCTCTATAGATGTCCTGATAAAGTCCAAAGGGGAATATCCCGAGATGTCGGCGGATACCCCGGTGGCTTTCGATAAAGTGGAAATAAACAGACCCACATGGACTTCGGTCATGTTCAGCAGCCATTTGCCCGAGAGGCTTTCCCCTCTTGAGAAACTTTCCCGCAATCTATGGTGGTGCTGGAACGACTCGGCAAAGGAACTCTTCGCTTCGATAGACCCCGAACTGTGGAGCCTTTCCAAACGCAATCCGATTGCCATGCTGGACATGGTAAGGATGGGCCGTTACAAGGAACTTTCGGAGGATAATGCCTTTCTTGCGAAGATGGACGGCGTATATGCGGAGTTTTCGGCTTACATGGCCGAGAAGAAGAACCGCAGGAAGCCATCGATAGCGTATTTCTGCATGGAATACGGTCTGGACACGTCTTTGAAGATATATTCCGGGGGCTTGGGGATACTCGCCGGGGACTATCTCAAGGAAAGCAGCGACATGAACGTAGACATGGTGGCGGTCGGGCTGCTTTACAGATACGGGTATTTTACCCAGAAACTTTCGGCTTCAGGCGATCAGGTATCTTCGTATGACGCGCAGGACTTCATGAAGATACCGGCATCTCCCGTAAGAGATGCGGACGGCAATTGGGTGATCATAAGCGTGGCGTTCCCTGGACGCAACCTTTATGCGCGTTTGTGGAAAGTGGAAGTGGGGCGTACCGATCTATATCTGCTCGATACCGATTTTGAAGACAACAGGAAGGACGACAGGGCTATAACGCACCAGCTTTATGGCGGTGACTGGGAAAACAGGCTCAAACAGGAGATACTTCTCGGAATCGGCGGCATAGCGGCATTGCGGCGCCTGGGCATAGATGCCGACGTGTACCATTGCAATGAGGGACATGCTGCATTCACCGGAATAGAAAGGCTCCGTGAATATGTGGAACATTCGAATCTTATTTTCACCGAAGCCCTCGAGGTGGTGAGGGCGACATCCTTGTTTACGACCCATACTCCGGTGCCGGCCGGCCATGACGCTTTTTCGGAGGACATGCTGAGGACCTATCTCGCCCATTATGCATCCCGCCTGCGTATCGAATGGAAGGCGCTTATGGGATTGGGACGTTACAATTCTTCGGACAACAATGAAAAATTCTCCATGAGCGTGCTTGCGGCCAACCTGTCGCAGGAAATAAACGGCGTAAGCTGGATGCACGGAAAGGTCAGCCGCCGGATATTCGCGGGGATGTGGCCGGGGTATCTTCCTGAAGAATTGCACATAAGCTATGTTACCAACGGGGTGCATTATTCGACGTGGACTGCTCCCGAGTGGAAGAAAATCCATGCCGGCGTGTTCGGCAGCTCTTTCGGCAGCCATCATTATGACAAAAGCTGTTTCGAAGGCATATACAATGTGGATGACAAGACAGTATGGGATACGCGCACTCTCTTGCGCGGCAGGCTGATAAACTATATAAAGGACAGGCTCTCGGATCCTAATGTGTCGAGCCATTACACTCCGAGGCAGATTGTCACGATTCAGAACACTTTGCGCCCGGACATACTTACCATAGGATTCGCACGCAGGTTCGCCACTTACAAGAGGGCGCATCTTCTGTTCAGCAACCTCGACCGTCTCGGTGACATAGTGAACAATCCGGACAGGCCGGTGCAGTTCATATTTGCAGGCAAGGCGCATCCTGCAGACAAGGCGGGGCAGGATCTGATAAAGAAGATCGTGGACATATCCAAGATGCCCCGGTTCATAGGAAAAATAGTTTTCGTGCCGGATTATGACATATCATTGGCCAAACTGATGGTGCAGGGGGTGGACGTATGGATGAACAACCCTACGCGTCCTCTCGAGGCATCGGGGACGAGCGGCGAGAAGGCGGCAATGAACGGAGTGATGCATTTCTCGGTTCTTGACGGTTGGTGGATCGAAGGTTACAAGAAAGGCGCCGGATGGGCGTTGCCAATGGAACGGACGTATGATGACCAGAGCTATCAGGACGAGCTGGATGCGGCGACCATTTACAATATGCTTGAAACCGAGATTGTGCCGTTGTTCTATGCAAAAGACGGCTCGGGACTTTCTTCCGGCTGGATCAGGTATATAAAGAACACGGTGGCAATGGTCGCCTGCAATTTTACCACGAACAGGATGCTTACCGACTACCTTGACAAATATTATCTTCCGCTTTCCGAAAGAGGCCGCGGCCTGAAAGAGGATGACTTCAGGAAAGCCAAGGAAATAGCCGAATGGAAACGGCGCATGAGAAGGGAGTGGAAAAACGTGGAGGCTTTGTCGTTCGTGCGTTTCGACTCTTCGCACCATTCTGTCTTCCTCGGGGAAAAGATACACTCGGAGGTGACGCTCAGCATAGGAGAGATTTCTCCGGAAGAAATAGGGGTGGAAATCATCGTGGCCACCATGGACCGGGACGGCAATATCAGGATTGAAGACAAATACGAAATGTCCCCTGTCGAGTACAAGGACGGCATAGCCAAGTATGGCGTGGAAATCGTTCCTGACCGGTCAGGGCAGTTCTCGATAGCGGGGAGGTTTTATGCCAAGAATCCGGAATTGCCTCACAGACAGGATTTTGATTTGGTGAGATGGTTATAGCGACAGGATTTTTTGACGGAGTGCATCTGGGGCACAGGGCTGTCATATCGGCCTTGTGCCGCGTTGCCCGCGAGCGTGGCGAGGAGAGCATGGTCGTTACTTTCTGGCCGCATCCGCGCAATGTCTTGCAACAGGATGCCGAGGGGCTGCGGCTGCTTACTTCGCTCGACGAGAAGAAAGAAATATTGCACGGTCTCGGTGTGGACAGGATAGAAGTGCTTGCCTTTACGAAGGAGTTCAGCCGTCTTTCGGCCGAGGAGTTCATCCGTGATTATATAGTGGGGCGTTTCGGCGGTACCACCTTGATTCTCGGCTACGATCACCGTCTCGGAGGAGGCCCCCCGATGTCGAGGGAAGAGCTGGAGAACTTGGCCAGAAGGCTCGGGCTTGAAACGTACAGGATGGGCGAAGAGGACTTCGACGGGATTCCCATAAGTTCTACCGTGATAAGGAACATGCTGAAGGCGGGGGAAATAGAGAAGGCCAACGATATGCTCGGTTACAGGTACGGGCTTCACGGCGTAGTGGTTTCGGGAAACAAGCTCGGGAGAGAGATAGGCTTTCCTACTGCCAATATGGAATTGTATGAGCCTTTGAAACTTCTGCCAGGAGACGGGGCATACGTCGTAGAGGCCGATGTGCTCGGCTCCACCTATTATGGGATGACGAATATCGGGACGAGGCCGACAGTCTCCGCCGCGATGAAAAGAACGATCGAGACGAATGTGTTCGATTTTTCTTCGGATATTTACGGACTTGACATGAAATTGCGCTTCATTTCAAGGATCAGGGGAGAGGTGAGGTTCGATTCCGTCAATGACTTGAAATGCCGTCTCTCCGAGGATCGGGAAGCGGCCATGATGAAAATCAGGAGATTGAGATAATGGAACCAGGGGGGGTGCGATAATGGAATCAGGAGGTTGCGATAATGGGAAAATGCAGTTTTTTTGATGAGTTGATAGAGGCTCTGGAGGCAATGGACGATGCGCCGGTGCGCAGGCCGTACCGCAATGTTGTCAAGCATGTCGAACCGCAAGGCAATGTGGCCGTATCCGAGGTGCCGCATGGCGATGCCGCCATGCATGAGGGGTCGCATGGTAATGTGGCCGTATCCGAGGAGCCGCATGGCGATGTGGCCGCGCCTTGCGGACAGGCTTCGATGAGATGGGATGCCGGAAGCAATCCTGCATCCATGCATGGGGATGCCGTTTCTGCTTCTCTTGAAAACACATCTGTCCCGGAGGTCTTCCCTTCTGCCGAGAATGGAGGTCATCCGAATGACAGTCATTCAAATGATAGCCGTTCGGGGAAGAAATTGATAGACGATCCGAAAAAGCTTGTGATTTTCTCAGAGATAATGAGGCCCAAGTTCTGAACTTTAGAAGCAGTTAAAAATTTTTTAAAAGTTCTTTGCGGCATCATTCCGGCTGGTTTGACTGTGCCTGTGTAAAACAGAATTTGCTGGAGCACTCCGACTTAATTCACGGTGTTGTAACTTGGTGATAATGTGTAGTTTGTAAAATATTGACAATTTTCAGTTGCTCCAGCAACGATGTAATAACAGGCCTGCTGGAGCAGGCAGACTTAACTCATGCCCCCGGGATGTGTTGATTTACAAGGTTTTGCATAAATCAAACGATTTGTGACCGCTCCAGGAATTTTCATAAAAAGCATCTGCCAATGCAATGTTGTATTCTTGGGGGAAAGTGAATCGATTTGCCGCGAAACCATAGCACTTTCCCCCGTGGTATAATCGCGTTCTCGGTTCTACGGCCATTCTGCCTGCATCCCTCTCCCATTCTTCCGGGGAAAGTGAATCGATTTGCCGCGAAACCATAGCACTTTCCCCCGGTACAAACCGGGCACCCGTCCCTTCCTTGCGATGCAGGCCGTGCCGTTTCCGGCTTCTGCGATATTCGGCTTCGCCGGAAATACGGTTCACGCCTCGGCAATGCAAGCCTGACGGCTTGCATCACATGTTCCGCCCGTCGTATCCGTGAGTCCGAGGCCTCCCGGCTCCTCCTGACGAAACATGCAAACATGCAAATGCAAATTCATTTGCATTTCTCTCGGCTTCTGCGTATATTTGCCCAAATAAATGGAGAAAGTGGATTCCGTTGTCAGACGGGATTCCTTTTTTTAGAAGCTGTATGATAAGCTGTTTTTGGAGGCAGTCCCGGAAATGCAGGGTAACTGCTTCTTGATGTTTTTTGAATAAATAGTAACAAAGAAAATAATTATGGCTAATTTACATTACGTTACGGCCGAAGGGCTCGAAAGCCTGAAAAAAGAATTGGCGGAAGCCATGGCACAGAGGCCGGTTATTTCAAAACAGATTGCCGAAGCCCGTGACAAGGGTGATCTTTCGGAGAATGCGGAGTATGATGCTGCAAGGGAAGCACAGGGTCTGCTGGAACTCAAGATTTCGAAATTGCAGGATTTGATCGCAAATGCGAGGGTGATTGACGAGTCGAAGATAAATACAGACCAGATCCAGATGCTCAACAGGGTGAAACTGCGCAATCTTAACAATAAAATGGTAGTCGAATATACCCTTGTGGGAGAAAGTGAAGCCGATTTTGCGGCCGGCAAACTTGCTGTGACTACCCCTATAGGGAAGGCTTTGATAGGTCATCGCAAGGGAGACATCGTGGACGTTCAGGTTCCTGCCGGAATGCTGAAATTGGAAGTTCTGGAAATATCAATATAATCCGACTGTATCATGGCAACGATTTTCACACGCATAGCAAAAGGGGAGATACCTTCTTACAAAGTCGCTGAAGACGATGATTTCTATGCTTTTCTGGATATAAATCCATTGACGGAGGGGCATACCCTCGTCATTCCGAAAAACACGGAGGCGGATTATATATTCGATTTGGACGAGCATACTTATGAAGGCCTGACAAAGTTTGCAGCCAAGGTGGCCAAAGCTATAAAGAAAGCCGTTCCGTGCAAGAGGGTAGGAGTCGCCGTGCTCGGAATGGAAGTTCCTCATACCCACATACATCTCATTCCTCTTCAATCTGAGTCCGATATGGATTTCAAGAAAGAGCGGGTGAAGATGAGCGAGGCTGATTTTGCAAAGACGGCCAATGAGATATTGAGAAATTTCGAGTTATTGTAGTATCACATATTGAAAATTGCATTTTCATGAGAAGAACCATCCTCGGCACACTGACGGTATTGTCGTTTGTGTCACTGTCACTGTTGTCCCCGTCATGTACATCCGAAAAGAAGGCCAGGGTCTCTATAAGCATGAAAGACGGGGCGGATAGCGAAATTGTCGTAACCCGGTTGGATGTAAATAAAAATTCGGTCGTGGATACTCTGGTGTGCGATGAGTCTGGTCATGCCGGTTTTAAAGTCAAAGTACCGGCTGCGGATCCGGATTTCTTTTACATTTACAGTAACGGTGACAGGATAGCTTCCTTAGTATTGAAAGGAGGGGACAAGATCAGGGTTGAAGTTGCCGATGGCGGATATTCCGTTTCAGGCTCCGGGGATTGCGATTTGCTCCGTCTGGCCGATGAAAGGTACGCGGAGGTTTCGGAGCAGTTCGAGGTATTGTCGGATCGCCTGATTGCCAATTATGAAGATATGCAGAAAGCGGATTCTTTCCGCAAGGACATGGGCAGCCTGTTCGTATCATACTATCGCGAGTGCGTGGCTTTCGTCATGGAACATCCTGCATCCATGGCTTCGGTAAGCGTGCTTTTCCAGCGTGTGGGTGACAACCTGCAGGTATTCGCGACTGATACGGATGTGGCCCATTTCAAAAGGGTGCGCGATTCGATAGCGGCGTATTATCCTCAGTCCAAATATCTTGACGCATTGGACAAAGAGATTTCATCCCGGGAAAACGCACTTGCCATGAGGATAGGCATGGAAAATGTCGAAGAGGTCGGTTTTCCTGATTTGGTGCTTCCGGGCGTGGACGGAAAGGACGTACAACTGTCCGCAGTGGATGCGCCGGTGATTCTGGTGCATTTCTGGACGGCGTCGGATGCTTCTCAGAACATATACAACACTCAGGTACTGAAACCGTTGTATGACAAGTACAAGGGAAAAGGGCTCGAGATTTATGCCGTTTCGTACGATACGGACAAGGCATTGTGGGCGCAAGTGGTTTCCAAACAGAATGCGGGTTGGATAAACGTGAATGATTACGATGCATCATCCTCGACGTTTTACAATATTACGGATTTGCCCACGACAGTTGTCATAATAGGTGATACTGTCATCGACAGCGGGGAGTTCGACCGCGTGGAATTGGAGCGTATCATCCGTTCGGAGCTATAAAAGCCCTTTTTTGCTTTTCGTAGCCACAAACTCCTTGAGGTAGAATGGCTCGAAGTAGGCGGTGTCCTCGAATTGCGCGTTCAGATATTTTTTCAATGCAGGGATTGCCATTGCCGATGCTTTCGGGCAGCATTGATGGAAATATGCGTTAAGGCGGCTTCCGTCCAGCAGTTTTGCGAATTTTTCGGCACCGTCTCCGATGAACAGGGTTTTCCCTTTATCTGTTATTTCCGTGAAAGAACCGGTATTGAGTATGGCGGCTTCTGTCTTTCCTGTCTCGTTCCCGTCCGTGTCGAATACGGAACAATACACTTCCATCCTTCTTGCATCGATCATCGGTACTATTGTGCGGCAACCATCAGGCAGGAGGTTTTCCGTTATGGCCTGGTATGCAAGGGTGTCGAGGGTGCCGACTGAGATTACAGGTATGCCTGCCCCGAAACTTATGCCCTTGGCGGTGGAAACCCCGACACGCAGGCCGGTATAGGAACCCGGTCCGTTGCTTACGGCCACTGCCGAACATTCCTTGGCGGAGATGCCCTGTTCTTTCAGAAGCCCGTCTATGAAAACGGCAAGGCAGGACGCATGGGCCTTGGGCTCATCGGACTCTCTGTATCCTACAATCCTGTCTCCCACGGATATGGCGGCCGAACACGCGACCGTGCTTGTCTCTATCAGTATGAGTATCGGTTTTTTGTCCATCATGCAATGTCTTTAAAACGAGGTAAGGAATCCTTGAAGGTAAGGGAATATGATTTCATTCAGGTGCGAAAGGACTCCATACAGCACCGAATCGTCAAGGACATTTTCCGGGATAATCGCCCCGCCTTTGTTTATAATGTCGAACACGTAAACCAGCAGACACAGGATAAGCGCGTATTTCAGTATGGCGAATATGAATCCCAGCAGTTTGTTCAGCCATCCGAGCAGTATGATTTTCAGCAATCCTTCGAGTACCCGCGCCAGTAGCGTAAGTATTATTGCGACAATCAGGAAAATTACTACGAATGAGATGACACGGATGACATTTTCATTCGCATGCAGCCAGCCGGACATCCATTCGGACAGTTGCCCGGAAAATTCGTATGACAGCCAGACACCGGCCACAATGATGATTATGGATGCCACCTGCGAGATGAAGCCCTTGCGTATCCCGCTGATGATGGCCGGTATGAAACACAGTATGAGTATGATGTCTATCCAATTCATGGCCTGTTCCTGAAATAAGTGAAGACGTTAATGCTTGGCAAAAGTAACAAGAAGCCGAGAGCAATGCAAATTTATTTAGAATCTGTCCGGATTTTTTCAAAAGTTCTTTGTGACATAGTTCCGGCAGGAGTAGGAAAGTCCCGGACTAAAATCATATATCCCGGCATGGCAAATGATGTTTTTGTGCCAAACAGGCGAAGTCTACCATTTATGGTATTGACCAAGTTGTGTGAGCCAGAGTAATTTTGTTTTGGTTAATTTAATGTCATAATATTATGGAAGAACACAAATCATTCAAAGTCCTTGAAAAAGGCAGGTTGGGTAAAATGGAGGAATCCAACATCATTGGAGGCAATTTGATATGTACAAGCAAAGGTTCTGTGCATTATTGCCAGTCTCATAATGGAGACGCTTATTGTCCATACAAGTATGTGAGTTGTTCAAGCATTAATGATAAACTTACTTGTAATATGGGAGGTGGATACATAGGTTCGCCAGGATCTGCCGGAATAGTCGGTAATTTAGGTGATGACAATACGGGTGTAGGATTCTAATTATTTGACGAGGGCAACTTATATTTATGCAAATGAGCAGAAAAGAGGTTGCCCCGTTTTTTTGGCTTCCAAGTCATTTACCTTATTAGCAATAGATTAAGAAGCTGTTTAAAATTTTTTCAAAAGTTCTTTGTGGCATCCTTCCGGCACGTTTTCGCCGTTTTTATCGTAAAATAGCGCTGCTATTCTCCTCAAAAAACGACAAAAACCTGCGCGGAAGCCTGTCT
>JADIME010000017.1 GCA_017694935.1 Candidatus Merdivivens pullistercoris | reverse complement strand
CCGCCTTGTTCCCGTTATGGCATGCCATGGTGCCGTCGATGAAATCATAGAGCATGTCCACGACTATGTGAGCGGATATGGCTTTGGATTCTATCTCTTTCTGTATCTTCTCCAACAGCCCCATCTTGGTGTCGTACAGCGTGTCTGAAATGTCCACCTTGTAAAAGTGAGGGTTTATGAGCCTTTTTTCGCTCGCGCCGAGGCGGGAGAGATTTTCAAGGTAATAAGCCTGTTTTTCTTCCAATGTCCTGTGTCCCGATACGTCTTTCCCGGCAGCCATCACTTCGGTCTGCAATGCCTTGGCCTTGTAAGTCCCCTTATAGAATGTAGTGTATTTGTCGCTGTCGAATTCGTCCCTTATGGTAATGGTTTCGCCCTTCTCTATCTTGCGGCTCAGGGCATCGCCCCTTATGCAGGTGACATCGGCCCTGAAAAGCCCGGCCTTGGCTATTCGGTAAGTAATCTGGAATCCCGGGTTTATGAGCTTTATCTTGTCTTCCGACCTTTTCAGAACGGGTTCGTGGTCGATTTCCACGAGCTTGTAGACATTGCCGAAGCAAGGGTTGTTTTTTGATGTGGCTATGGCGTCTCCTACGCCGTAGCAGTCTATTTTCGCCCCCTGTTTTTCGAGATCGGATATCAGGTATTCGTCCAATGAGTTGGTGGCAAATATCTTGCACTCTTTCATGCCTGCCCTGTCGAGCATCTTGCGGCACGCCATGGAAAGATAGGCAAGGTCTCCGCTGTCCAGCCTTACCCCGTATCCGTGAGGGTAACTGTCGTCGATTCCGTTTGCCTTGAATGCCTTGATGGCATTCCTTATCCCGCAGCGAAGCGTGTCATACGTGTCGATAAGCAGTGTGAGGCCTTCATTCGGATGGGTCTTTATATATGTGTCGAATGCATTGAATTCGCCTTCCACGCTGCAACCGAACGAGGATACGAAACTGTGGGCCATGGTGCCTGTGGAAGGTTTGCCGTACAATACTTCCGTAAGCACGTTGGACGTGCTTGCACAACCGGCGATCACGGCCGCTTTTGCCCCGTATGTCGCCGCCCACGGGCCGTGCGCCCTGCGTGAGCCGAATTCGCTGACCGGTTTTGATGTGGCCCTTGTCACCCTTGACGCCTTGGTGGCGACCGCCATCTGGTGGTTCATGATGCACAGCATCGGGGTTTCGAGCACCTGTGCCTGCACGAGAGGAGCCTCGACTATGATCACAGGCTCTTTCGGAAATGCTATCTCTCCTTCTCTCATGGCATATATGTTCCCGGTGAACTTCATGGAAGCCAAATATTTCCTGAAGTCTGCATAATCGTCTCCAGGAAGGAATTTCTCGAAGAAACTTTCAGGCATCTTGCCTAAGTTCCCGACCATTTCTATAACTTCGTCTACTCCGCTCACTACTGCCCAGTTGTTGTTTTCCGGGGCTGTCCTGTAAAACAGGTTGAAAACAGCCCGCCTTTCGGCATTCCCGCTTTCGAGGAACGATTTTCCCATAGTATATTGGTACTTGTCCGAGCAATAAGCGTTATTCAGCATGGATTGCATAATGGATTTCCGTGTATTTTTTTAATAACCGGGCAAAGATAGCAAATTTCATGCGTGGAACTTCCAAAATATGCATATCTTCGCTTAAAATTGTCGTATATGGACGGATTGAATGATTTGGAAGTTTTGTTCCGGCATTTGCGCGGCAAAAGTCCGGATAGGGTTGAGAAGATTACGGGTTCGGGAAGCAACCGTAAGTACTTCAGGATGATAGACTGTTCGGGGAAGGCTTTTGTGGGGGTTATCGGGGAGGATCCCGCGGAAAACAGGGCTTTTGTCGGAATCGCATCCCATCTGTCATCCAAAAGGATTCCCGTACCCGAGGTAATGGCGGTAAGCGATGATTACAAGGTATATATTCAAGAGGACTTGGGACGGACGAGCCTGTATGATGCAGTGGCCTCGGGAAGGAAAACAGGAGAATACTCCGAGACTGAAGCGGCCCTGCTCGAAAAGGCTGTCAGGTATTTGCCTGCTATAGCCGTAATGGGGGCGGACGGTTTTGATTTCGGCAGGCATTGTTTTTCGCGCCCGTTTGACAGGAGGTCGGTATATTATGATCTGAACTATTTCAAGTATTGTTTCCTGAAGCTTGAAGGCATACCTTTCGACGAAGACAGATTGGAGGATGACTTCGGGAGGTTGTCGGCCTTGCTGCTCTCTTCCCGGTGTGATTATTTTATGTACCGTGATTTCCAGTCGCGGAACGTGATGCTCAAGGCCGGAGAACCGTATTTCATCGACTTTCAGGGAGCAAGGCGTGGACCGGCCGAATACGATCTTGCCTCTTTTGTGTGGCAGGCCCGAGCCTCTTACGGGAATGAATTGCGCAAGAGGCTTGTGAACGCGTATTTGGAAGAAATGTCCCGATATGAAGAGGTGGACAGGGAATGTTTTGCGGCAAGGCTCAGGACCTTTGTCTTTTTCCGCATGTTGCAGGTTCTCGGCGCATACGGTTACAGGGGACTATATGAAAGGAAGGAGCATTTCCTGCAAAGCATTCCGTTCGCACTGGAAAATGTCAGGACATTGCTCGATGACAGTTTTTCAGGTTATCCTGTATCTTCCTTGAGGCAACACGAAGGCGGTGACCTTGAAGGCGCGGTTCCGTATTTGGCCGGGCTGCTGTGCAGGAAGGTATCGTTTCCGGACAGCGCTGCGCCTGCATGTCTGGAAGTGGAGATAACGAGTTTCTCGTATAAAAACGGGGTTCCTCAGGACAAGAGCGGGAACGGCGGAGGCTATGTGTTCGATTGCAGGGGCATCCTGAATCCCGGGAGGTATGAAGAATACGCTTCATTGGACGGGCGGGACGTGCCGGTTGCGGAATTCCTTGAGAAAAAGACCCGGATGCCGGCTTTTCTTGAGAATGTGTTTTCAATAGTGGACATGCATGTGGAAAACTTCCTGTCGAGAGATTTCCGTCATCTTTTCGTGGCTTTCGGGTGTACCGGAGGAAGGCACCGTTCGGTGTATTGTGCGGAAAAACTTGCGGCCCATATTGCCGGAAAATATGTCCATGACAAGAAGTATCCTATAAAAATATTGTTGAAACACAGGGAAATGGGGGAGTAGCATTATGAAAGCCATGATTTTTGCCGCCGGATTGGGAATGAGGCTGAGGCCTTTTACGCTGACTGCTCCGAAGGCTTTGTACCCGTTGAACGGCAAGCCGTTGCTGTATTGGACGGTGCGGAAGCTGAAAGAGTCCGGAACAGTCGATGAAATAGTCGTGAATGTCCATCATTTCGCATCGCGGATAGTGGATTATATGGGAAGCGAAGAGTTTCTTTCCATGTCGGAAGGGCTTGAAGTGAATGTGTCGGATGAGTCCGGCTGCCTTCTGGAGACCGGTGGAGGAATGTTGCATGCTGAAAAATACCTTGCGGGCGGGAGGTTCCTGATGTATAATGCCGACATCGTGTCAAATGCCGATTTGTCCGCCTTGTGTGCTTCGCATGCCGACGCGTCGCTGGCCACTCTTTTGACAAGCCATCGCCAGACGGGCCGTTATCTTCTGTTCGACGATGAAATGTGCCTGTGCGGATGGTACAATACCGTGACGGGGGAAGTGCGTTCCCCTCATGCGGGCCTTGATCCGTCCCGATGCCTGAAGCTGGCCTTTGCCGGGATACATGTCGCTTCTCCGGGCATATTCGACGCGGCACGTCGTCTCGGGTTTTCGGGAAAATTTTCAATAACTGATCTGTACGTTTCAGCCTGTGCCTCGTATAGGATTATGGGACATGTCCAAGACGGTCTCTTGCTTGCGGATGCGGGAAAACCCGAAAATATCGGGAAGGCTGAAAGGATATTAGTAGGGATGTATCCCGGAAACGGCAGGTAGACTGTTTAAAATTTTTTATCGATGGCGTTTTGAACTCCGAAAATTATTATTTTTGTACCTAAAAGTTTAAGAAAAATGGAGTTGAACTATTGGGGATTGATAGTCGGTGCGGCTACTTTTGTCATAATAGGTGTTTTCCATCCGATAGTGGTGAAAGCCTATTACTATTTCGGGCTTAAATCCCGTTGGTGTTTTCTCGTTGGAGGAATACTGCTTGCCATTGCTGCTTTGCTGGTGCGTAATGTCATAGTTTCAATCCTGCTCGGCGTTCTTGCTTTTTCGATGTTTTGGAGCATTCGGGAAATAAAGGAACAGAAACGGAGGGTAGAGAAGGGCTGGTTTCCGGACAATCCTAAAAGGAAAGTTTAATTAAAACAAATAAAATATGAGAATCTTTAATAATCTTTTAATCAAGCCTGCGGTATTGGCATTCGCAATACTGTGTCCGCTGGCTTTGTCTGCCCAATCAGGTGAGGTAAGTTATTCTAAAGGACAGGATCTCACGGATGCTTTGTCAGACACGGCCGTGTTTGCCTTGCCAGAATTTTCCGACGGAAGGGTGTATTTCAAGAACATGAGCACTTCGTCGGCTGTGTTGAACATATCCAATCTGGAGCAGAGGGTCAAGTTCATAGACCCTGCCACAGGGGATACTTTGGATGTCGCCAATGAAGACGATATAAAATATGTGATAGCGGCAAACAAGACTTTTTATAAAACGAAGTTCGGTTATGCGCAGGTGCTTAAATATATAGGGGATGCCTTTTTCTGTTTCGTGAAGGATCTTACGGTTGAAGAGCAGCAGGCGATGACCTCATACGGCAGGCTTCCGGCCACATCGACTGCAAAGAAGGTAAATGCGCTTCCTGACATGAGCGGTACCAATAACGGCAGCGATGTAGGCAAATATTTGGATTTGAAGTACGATATTACTTTAAGGCCGATCCTGATCAGGGGAAACAAGGTACTGTTAAGCAGCAAGAAGGCGTATACCAAGCTGTTCCCGGACAAGAAGGAGCAGATAAAGTCTTTGGCTGATCAGGAAAAGACGGATTTCAACGATGTAGGAAGTTCGTATGAGTTTTTTAACAAATTGTTGGAACAATAGTTTATATGATTATGAATAGAATGATAATTGCCGTTGTCGCGGCTTTGGCGGCTGTGGGCTGCTGTGGGGAAAAGGCGGGCCTGTGGCCTGAACTTTCCGGTGAATGGAATGTTATAGAAATCGACGGGACCATGGTTTCGGCAGATTCGTCGGAAACGAAACCTTATATAGGATTCTCTCCGGCCGACAGTTCAATCTTCGGTTGTGCGGGATGCAACCGTATCGTGGGGCGCATCGGCATAGACGAGGATGCGACCGTGGCTGATTTTTCCAAAATCGGCACTACCATGATGCTTTGCGAGGACATGTCTGTTGAAAACATGTTCATGCCGGCATTGGCGGCCGTAAAGAATTATTACCGCGTGTCGGACAACCGTATCGAATTGCGCGATGCGGACGGGAATGTGCGCATGGTATTGGAAAGCAGTCTATAATTTTGAGGGTGACCCTCATTTCGCGGTTCCTTGTTTTGCCACTGCTTCCTGTTTCCGTCGGATCTCAGCGGCATCGCCCAGGTAGTAATCGCGGATGAATTGCAGGTTGTCGTCGAATTCAAAGACGTACGGGACGGCTGTAGGGATATTGAGACCGGCTATGTCTGTGTCCGATATCCCTTTCAGGTGTTTGACTATGCCTCGCAGGCTATTGCCGTGTGCCGCGACAATGATGTTGCTGCAGGTTTTCAGGCGCGGGAATATTTCACATTCCCAGTAAGGCAGTACCCTTGCTATGGCATCTTTTAGCGACTCCGTACGTGGAAGGAAGCAGTCCGGAACTGCTGCATAACGTATATCGTTTGCCGGATTGTACTCTGACTCTTCCGGTACAGGGGCCGGGGCTATGTCATAGCCGCGTCTCCATAAATGAACCTGTTCATCACCGTATTTTTCGGCTGTTTCCTTTTTGTTGAGTCCCTGAAGGTTACCATAATGTTTTTCGTTCAGTCTCCATGTCTTTTGAACTGGAATCCAGTCTTCGTCCAATTCGTCCAGAACGATGTCGAGTGTCTTGATTGCCCTTTTCAGGTATGATGTGTATGCGGCCTGGAATCTGATTTCGGCTTCTTTAAGCAGTTTTCCTGCATTATGTGCTTCTTCTATTCCTTTTTCGCTGAGATCTACATTGGTCCACCCGGTAAAACGGTTTTCTTTGTTCCACTGGCTTTCGCCGTGTCTTACCAAAACAATTCTTTTCATAATCACAACTTATTGATGAATCCGCGGAATCTCTCCAATCCCTGTGCCAAAACAGAACGGGGACATGCTATATTCCAACGCATGAACCCTTCGCCTTCCGGCCCGTACATCGTTCCGGCGTTGAGCCACAGTCCCGCTTCCCTGACAAGCCGTTCTTCAAGCGCTTCTGAGCTTGTTTTCAGGTTACGGCAGTCCATCCATGCAAGATATGTTCCTTCAAGGCGCGTCAATTGGCATGTCGGAAGATATTCGCGGCAGTAGGCTGACATATAGTCATAGTTGCCCTTGATGTAGGAGAGAAGCCTGGTCAGCCATTCTTCGCTTTCATTGTATGCGGCTATCGTGGCTATGACCCCGAACGGGTTTACATCGCATACTTCATTGATGTTTATTGCCTTGTCTATTTTTTCGCGTGTCAGCTTGTCTTCACATACGATATTCGCGATCTGCAATCCTGCGATGTTGAACGATTTGCTGGCGGAAATGCATGTCACGGAGTGTTTCAGGAAGTCTTCGGAAATGGACGCGAACGGGATGTATTTATGGCCGGGGCAGACCAGCTCGCAATGTATTTCATCGGCTATGACAGTTACTCCGTTGTCTATGCATATTTCGCCTATGCGTGTCAGTTCTTCTTTTGTCCAGACCCTTCCTGCCGGATTGTGCGGATTGCAGACAATCATCAGTCTTACTTCAGGATCCGCCGCCTTCCGTTTCAGGTCATCGAAATCGATGCGGTAGGTGTTGTCTTTATATATGAGGGAATTGCTGACGATCCGGCATCCGTTGTTGCGTATGGATGAATAGAAACAATTGTAAACCGGGCCTTGTATGAGGACTTTATCCCCGGGAGACGCAAGAGCCTTGATTATGGCGGACAATGCCGGGACGACCCCGGTGGTATAGACGATCCAATCGCTGTTTATTTTCCATCCGTGACGGCGGGAAAACCAGCCTGTTACTGCATCGTAGTACGCTTGCGGCACCCGCGTGTAGCCGAAAACTCCGTGTGATACCCTTTTCCGGAGGGCATCAATGATTGCGGGAGCAGTGCGGAAATCCATATCGGCCACCCACATGGGAAGTACATCGGGGTTTTCCGCGCTGTCCCATTTATAAGAATTAGTGCCTCTTCGGGGAATGATTTCGTCAAAATCGTATTTCATGTTCACGGCGGCGTTCACAGTGCCGATCATGACCGCCGGTCCCGTAAGCCATATTCCGTGTGCCGATTTTCCGTCGCTTTCCGTAACGAAGTCTACGGACAGGCTGTCTCTCTTTGCCTTGATTTCGGTGTGTACGCTGCCGTCGCTGCCGGGTATGGAAAATCCTGCATGCCATGCGGCTATGGCCGAAGCCACTATGCCTGTGCCGCAGGCGTATGTCTCGTCTTCGACTCCTTTTTCGTATGTGCGGACAAGAAGTCTGTCCTGTTCATGTTGTACGAAATCCACGTTGGTTCCCTGTGGGGCAAACAGGTTGCTGTGCCTCAGGCGTTTCCCTTCGGCGGTTATGTCGGATGTTTCCAGTCCGGATTCGATGAATCTGACAAAATGCCTTGTGCCTGTGTCCAGAAAATATCCGTTTTCTTCCTTGATGTCCTCGATTGCGTTTACGTCCGACATGCCGAGCCGTACTGTCATTTTGGTAAAGGTTTCGTTGCAATCGATGATTTCGGCCTGGTGAAGTCCGTCGGCGGCCTCGAAAGTGAAAGTCCTTTTTACGGCTTCGGGATTTTCTTCATTCATCAGTCTCGCCGCAAAGGCGACAATGCACCTTCCGCCGTTCCCGCACATCATTCCCCCGCTTCCGTCAGGATTGTAAAATACCATCCGGAAGTCGTGATCTTTGCTGGTTTCCAATAACATGAGCCCGTCCGCGCCGAATCCGTACTTCCTGTCGCATAAATCTTTTATATCCTGTGTCGAAAAGACAAGCCGGCCATCCCTGTTGTCCGCTATGAGGAAATCATTCCCGGCGCCTTGGTATTTGAAGAAAGTCATTTGCATTTTTTTGTTGGCAAAGTTACTCATATTTTCATATATTAGCGTTTTAACTTCGTGACGATATGATATACAAGTCTATGTTTTTCCTGCTGGCGGCAGCCTTTGCATGGCAGTCCTCTTTTGCTGCCGATTCGCTCCGTGTGAATGTCCCGAATGTCCCACTGCTGAACGGGAAGGAGTGCAATGTCCTGTTTGCCATTGATATTGTTTCCGATACCGAAAATGATGTTTTTAGCGGTGTCTGTCTGAAATTTACCGATGAAACGGATATGTCCGGGATAAAGTCGGTGGCTTTGTACAAGGATGGGAATGATTCCGTGCCGTTGTATGACGCAAGGCATCCCCGTTCCCGCTCGCTTTTCCTGAAAGCGGAGGATACTTTGGAATATGGTAAGCGGTCCGGATATTATGCGCTCATCGGTTTGGATGAGGATGCTTCGCTTACGGGAATCGTAGGCTTTTCGTTGGTTTCCGTGGAAACAGGAGGGGAAAACATCATTTCTGAATATTTGAAGGAAAATACGTTCAGGAGGCGCAATGCGGTTGCGGTCAGGGATTCCGGGTGCGACGGGGCGGCTGCATACAGGATCCCCGGCCTTGTCACCACTTCCGAAGGTACTTTGGTGGCTGTTTACGACATAAGATATGAAAGCAGTGCCGATCTGCAAGGGAAGATAAAAATCGGGACAAGCCGCAGTACCGATGGCGGGAAAACATGGAAGCCTATGAAGGTAGCAGTCGATTTTGAGGGATACGGAGGCCTTCCTTCCGGGCAGAACGGTGCCGGCGATCCCTGCATTCTTTATGACGGAAAGAACGACAGGCTTTGGATTGCCTCGCTTTGGTGTCATGGGATGCCCGGGAAACGGGCCTGGACGGCTTCTGGTCAAGGTTTGTCTCCGGAAGAGACGGGACAACTTGTGCTGGTGTCGAGTGATGACGACGGGATTACATGGTCGGAACCGGTGAATATAACCCCGATGGTGAAGGATGAATCATGGTATCTGTTGCTTCAGGGACCAGGGCGTGGAACGGTAATGGAAGACGGTACTCTGGTTTTCCCTGCACAGTTCATAGATTCCACGCGGACACCCAATGCCACGATCATATATAGCGAAGATGCCGGAAAGACGTGGAAGACAGGAAGTCCGGCAAGGACTAAGACAACTGAGTCGCAGGTCGTGGAATATCCTCGTGGCGCGTTGATGTTGAATATGAGGGACGATCGGGGCGGAAGCCGTGCAGTATATGTTTCTCGGGACAAGGGAAAGACATGGGAGGAACATCCGTCTTCGAAGTCGGCTCTCCGCGAGCCTGTATGCATGGCAAGCCTTATCGCCGTCAAGGCGGAAGACAATGTTACCGGAAAAGATTTGCTGATATTTTCAAATCCTGATTCTTCATCGGAGCGTAAAGACATAACCGTCAAGATAAGCCTTGACGGAGGGCTTACATGGCCAAAAGAACATCAGATACTCCTTGATGAAGGATACGGATGGGGATATTCCTGCCTGACGATGATTGACGATGCCACCGTAGGGATACTTTATGAAAGCAGCGTGGCCAATATAACTTTCCAGGCTATCCCGTTGCAGGATTTCTTTTCAATGGAATAAGAAGCTGTTTGAAAAAAATTTTAAACAGCTTCTTACTCCATAGCCTTGTTTTTACAGTCCAAGGCGGTCTTTCAGGAAGTTCCCGTAAGCGGCGGCCTTGTCTTCGAGCTTCATCGGGTAGGCCCGGGAGGTGGACGGCAGCCTGTAAAATGACAGTTCACGTCCGTTCGCATTTATCATTTCGTGGCACCCTACGGCGGGCACAGGGCAGCCGTACATGGCTGAAACGCTTTCAGCAGCTTTCTGCCCTGTAGCTGCTATGGTATTGCAACATGCCAGCCTTTCCAGCATTTCAGCAATAGGGGCATGTTCAACGATGTCCAAAAATTTGTCAGATGCATTGTCTTTCAGTCTCACTGCCCTGTATGCAGTATCATATAAGGCGATTCCGGTTTCCCTGCAAAAATCGATTATGGCTTTTTTGTCGAAATGTTTTCCGTCCTTGGCGATAAACCTGTCTTTATCGTTGAAAAAGACCAGTCCGAAGATACGCCACATGTCGTTGTTGAAATTAGGGTAGAAAAAATCCATGGACCACCTTTCTTTTTTCGGTGGAAAACTTCCAAGAATCAGTATTTTTGCTTTTTCAGGAAAAAATGGGGCGAATGGATGCGTTTCGACCGGCAGTGTGCTTTTTATGGTTTCATTCATGGGAACAGTCTTTCTTTTCTGTGCTTTCGCCGAGTATCCTCAATGCAATATCCATGTATTCGAACAAATCCACCGTACTCTCGCGGACGTATTCGTCGGAACGTTTTTTCCCTAATCTTACCATGATTGCGTCATATTCGGGTATTGCCACAATATATTGTCCTAACATACCCCTCATGAGCCTGTATTCACGGTCCTTGTATCTCTGTATCCAGAATTGGTATCCGTAATAGTCAAGACTGTCTTCTCCCCATTCGTCTTTCAGATAGGTAGCCGGAGAAAGGGCTTGACGCATATAATCTTCTGATATTATCCGGTGTCCTTTCCATTTCCCATGGCCGAGCATGAGCGCGCCGAATCTGGCTACGTCCCGGGCGGTGGTATGGAAACAGCAGAACGCTTTTTCATCGCCTCCTTCCTTGTCTAACAGCCAGTATGCGTTGTGTTCGGCACCGAGCGGCTTCCAAAGTTTCTCTTCCGCATATTTGCTGAGTGTCTTCCCCGTTGCGGCTTCAATCACAAATGCAAGCAGCTGCGTTTCGCCGCTGCGGTAGTCGTACTGTATTCCCGGGGCCTCGGTGACTTCAAGATTCGTTACCAAATCGTACAGGTCGTTCCCGTAGTATCCGTGGGTAGTAAGGGAGAACAATGACGAGTAGGCTTCGTCCCATGCCATTCCTCCGCTCATGGTAAGCAGGTCGCGGACAGTTACTTCGGCTTGCAGTCCCTTGATGTATGAAGGTATGTATTCGGATACGCCGTCGTCGAGGTTTCCGATGCTGCCGTCATCGTATGCCGCCCCTGCAAGCAGGCCGACTATGCTTTTTGTACATGAATATATGTTGGACGTGAGCGTATCGTTCCAGCCGTTACGGTAATTTTCGACGAGTATGCTGTCATTGCGTATGATCAGAAATGAAACCGTCTCCATGCTGTCTAAATAAGCCTGTTCCCCTGCAGTGAATCCGTAGCGGTTGTAGTCGGAAGATTTTGCCCAAAGCATGGCGGTATCCGGGGCATGTACGGTATCGCGGAAGAAAAGTTCCTTGTCGTCGATTTTAGGATAAAGGTGTATCAGCGCTTGTCTGGCATAATATGGCAGGCAAATGTAGATAATGGCGATTATTGCAATGGCGGCTATTATTGCAGCCATGGAAATTTTAGTCTTGCGCTTCATGATCAGAGTTTCGTTACATTCTGTGTCGTGGTTTTGCCGTTGTAATCTGTAATGATTACTGTATAATTACCCGGTTTTATGTTTTCGACATTTATCGATACGATTGTGGAAGACGAAATCATATATTGTACCGGCCCTGAAACTTTGGTCCCGGACATGGATTCAATGGATATATGGATAGTTTTGGATTCTATTGAAGATGTTTTGACATTGAGTATGTTTGTTATCGGATTAGGATAACAGAAATATTCCGGGCCTGTTTCTGTTACGTTGAGTCTGAAATCCGATGAGATACTTTTGCCCAAGCCGTCTTTCGCCTCTGTTTTTATTATTGCATGTCCTGGTCCGGACGCTGTCATTGTAAGTAAATCGTCGGTTAATGTAATTTCTGCTATTTGTGTAGAACCGTCTATGGAATAACTGAATTCAAGTTTTTCGTTATTGGGATCGCTGAAGTAATCGGTTAATTTGATTGAAGTACTGTATCCGGCACCAAGAAGTGTGATGTCAGGCAGTTGTTTTACTTCATACGGGGGATAATTCAGGTCTGTGGAACATTCCAATATATTTGAAATGTCCGATCTGTTCATTGCAAGATCGTTTGCATCTATGCCTATATAATATATGGTGTTGTCTTTAAGGCCGGACAGGGTATATGCCATGGTTTCTCCTGCGGCAAGTTCATTGTCGATGCGGATGACGGAAATATTTTCAGGGATATTGTCTCTGTCCAATGTCTTAGAATCGAATTTTGATGTACTGAGATATAAATTGAAGAAAGCGGGTTGCCCGTCGTCTTTGTCTTCCGGTACTTTCCATGTCAGTCCGATTTCGGTCATTCCGGTATTTTTTATTTTAAAATCCGATACCGCCTGCGGCGCTTCCTTACTGAGAGATGCGAATGATCTTGCCACATCCAGCATTCCGGATCCCAATCTATTATGGTAATTTATGTTGTGCCCGTTTTCATATATCGCGCGATTTGTATTTTCCAATAATATTTTTTTAAGGTCATCGTTTGTAAAACCTGTTCCGCCATATATTGAAATAATAAGGGCTGCGGCTCCAGACACATGGGGGCAGGCCATGGATGTACCTTGGTTCTCGCCATATCTGTTTCCCGTTATTGTGCTTAATACCATGTGGTCTACATATTCATCCCCACCCGGTGCGGCTATGTCGCACCAGATTCCGTAATTTGAATAATATGCGCGTTCATAGTCGGCCGCCAATGCAGATACGGCGACAACCGGCTCATAACTTGCCGGGGAGCCCAAAGGAGCCCCATCGTTGCCTGCTGCAAATATGACTATTCCTCCTTTCATGGGACCTGTCTGGTTGCCGTGTTCATCCACTCCTGCGTATTTTATGAAGTAATCTATTGCTTCCATGTCCGATTCTGGTATTACGGTAGTAGGACCGTAGCTCCAACTGTTTTGTGAAATAACGGCACCATTGTCGGCCCCGTATTTTATGGCTCTTGCTCCGTCACCCCCTATTTTATTTATAAAGGTCTGGCAACTCATTACCTTTACTCCTTTGATTCCTTTTGCATAGTCGCCTCCGGCGATACCGCATACACCTGTCCCGTTGTTGTTTACAGCTGCTATCGTGCCTGCGACATGTGTCCCGTGGTCATCTTTGATAAGTTCTTTATCTAAAACGAAATCGTATCCGTATATGTCGTCAATATATCCGTTCCCGTCATCATCCACACCGGGAAGTCCGTTCATCTCGGCTTCGTTAATCCATATATTGTCCTTCAAATCTTCATGTTCGTAGTCTATGCCTCCGTCTACTACGGCTACTATCACGTCAGGATTTCCGGTAAACCCGTTTTCCCATACAGGCAGCACGTTGATATCGCAACCGGCTTCCCCTGAGTATGAACCGTCGTTGTAGTAATTCCATTGCCGTGCCAGGTAAGGGTCATTGAAGATCCGAGCGTCCCCATAAGATTTGGTCGCGATATTTATGGGAATGAAATTCTGCTCGGGAGCAATCATTTCCGGCCTCAATTCCACTGTTTCTATGCCTTCAATGGATGACAAGTCAGTTTCAGCCTTTGTGAGGCGCGTATCCGGGTCGAAAGTAATATCATACCATCTGTGCAGCCCTTCCGCACGTGTGCGAGCTTCAAATTTTCCGGCAGGAGGGAAGGTGCGCCGCATGCTTTTGAATCCTATTCCACAGAGTATTTCATCAGATGATTTTACACCGGTGGAATGTACTATGCCCTTTTCATCGGCCATTGATTCCAGTTGCAATGCAAGCCTTTCGTCCGTTTTTATCCTTACCTGTCCGGCGACGGCAAAGACAGGTGCGTCGGTCTCCGAATTTTGTTTTTCAAAAAACGCACTGTCTTCTTTTACACAAGAGTACAGTGTAAAGAAGACAGTGCAAGTGACTGCTAAATAAATGCAGTACAATGATTTCATGATGTTAAAGCGTTAAAATTCCCATCCCAGTGAAATCATGAAGGAATTTTCATATCCATTGAATGATGAAGAATTTCCCACAGGTATCATGTAGGCCGCGTCGATTGATATTCCGATGAATTTTATGCCCAGTCCGACTGATGCGTATTGAGGCAGGCAGTTTATTGAATTGCCGTTATAGTGGTAACCACCTCTTATGAACAGCATGTCATCGAATCCGTATTCGGCTCCGACACCGCCATAGTATTCGGATGCGAATATCAGATAGTCGGCTTGAAGCCCGGCATCCAACGTATGCCGTCCCCATTGTTTCCCATATCCCAAGCCCACGCGCACAGCCGTAGGAAGGTCATAGCCTGTGTAGTTCTCGGAATTGCTGTATTTTATCTTTGTCCCGATATTGTTGATGCCGGCCGATACGCGGAAGCCCTGTATGGTATACATGAGAGACAGGTCGGCGGCGAAAGCGCAGGCGTTTTTGTATCCCGGATTCAGTTCTATATATTCGTTGGACATCCTGACTGCCCCTATGACCTTGGCATTTAGTCCGATTGCGAACCCGTCTAGTATCTCGGCTGCAAATCCGGCTCCCACAGTATATGAATATGGCGTGAAATCGCCGAGAGGATTCCCCGTTCCGTCAAATTCGGTACGCCTTCTTTCAAGGCTTCCCTGACCGTATAGAGATACGGCAAACCGTTGGTTTATAGAGTAATATGCCGTAAGGTCGAAGTGGTTCCTCAATGAGGACGGTTGGATTCCCATGTAATTTCCTTGTATGGAAAACTTATTTTCCGACAGTGCCATGGCTGCCGGGTTTGACATGATGGTTGTCCCGTATGCATTCATGGCCATGTCCGTTCCGCCCATTGCGAATGAACGTGCATTGGACGGGTAGTTAAGCGATTCCAAGTCTTGCGCGGCAGCGGGAATAAATGCGCAGATTCCGAGTGCGCATGAGAGTATGGTAGATTTGAGTGCTTTCATATTAAAGTTTCGTTATGTTTTGTACAGTAGCTTTGTTTTGTGAGTCAGTTATGATAACCGAGTAGTTGCCGGCTTTCAAAGCCCCGATGTCAATGGATGCGGTTTCGGAAGATGATACAGTATGTTCTTCAGGTCCGAATACGGTAGTCCCTGAAAGAGATTCGATGCATATGGACACGGAAGCAGGCGCTGCGGCCGATGTTTTTATGTTCAGAATGTCTATCACCGGGTTCGGATAGCAGAAGTATTCAACCCCGCTGTCCAGTACAGTAACATTGAAATTGGCTGAAATTCTTTTTCCGAGTTTGTCTGTCGCCTCTGCCTTTACTATGGCGTGTCCCGTTTCGGAGGCAGTTATATTCAGGAAATTTCCATTTACCGACACTTCTGCCACTTGTGGGGATTCCACGATATTGGCGCTGAATTCAAGGCTTTCTTCATTAGGATCTGCGAAATAGTCATATAGATTGATGTCTGTTTTGTATCCGGGTCCCATCAGGGTAATATTCGGGAACTGTTTGACTATTTCCGGAGGGAAGTTTGTGGCTGTCTTGCATTCGGCCACAGATGAAAGTCCAGATTTGGATGATCCGTTGTCCGCGTCCATGCTTATATAATATGTAATGTCGTCCTGAAGGTTTTCCAAAGTATATGTGGCTGTTTGCCCGGCTTCAAGGTCATTGTCTATGCGTATGGTATTGACGTTTTCCGGGAGATTGTTTCTGTCCAGCGATGTGTCGAATTTTTCTGTGCTATAGTATATGTTGAAATATGACGGAAAACCTCTCGTCTCATCCACTGGAACTGTCCATTCTAGTCTGATTTCAGTGGTTCCCATGGTTTCGGCTTTCAGGTCGGTGACCGGGGATGGCGGTATGAGAGGATTGGCCTCCAGTATGGCTCCCGCATCCAACAGCCCTGTACCGAGTTGGCCTTGGTATCTGCTGTTGTGCCCATCGTAGATGATAGGATTGGTATTGTCGAGCAACATGTTCCACAATTCTTCATTGGTAAAGCCTTCTCCGCCGTATATTGAAATCATCTGGGCGGCCACTCCGGAAACATGCGGACATGCCATTGATGTACCTTGGTAATAATCGTATCTGTTGTTTGTCACAGTACTTAATACTAATTGGTTTTTATAGGCATCCCCTCCGGGTGCCGCAATGTCTGCCCATTCTCCGTAGTTGGAATAATAAGCTATTTCATAATCAGCCGCAATGGCGGAAACTCCGATTACATGCTCATATCCTCCCGGAGAACTGTATGGTCTTTCGTCGTTCCCTCCAGCAAAGATTACTATTCCGCCTTTCATCGGCCCGGTCTGGTTGCCGTTTTCATCTACGCCCGCATATTTGATGAAATAGTCGATAGCATCTTTGTCTGACTGATATATGATCGGGGTGTCGGCTCCCCAACTGTTCTGGCTTATCACTGCGCCGTTGTCAGCGGCGTATGTGAATGCAGGTGCGAAATCCCATGCTGAATCCCAGTCTCCGTAGAATACCTGACAACTCATGATTTTTACGCCCTGAATTCCGAGGGCCTTGTTGCCTCCGGCTATTCCGCTTACACCGATGCCGTTGTTGTTGACAGCCGCTATGGTTCCGGCAACGTGGGTCCCGTGATCATCCGGATAAATAGGACGGCCATATACGAAATCGTATCCGTATATGTCATCGACATAGCCGTTACCGTCATCGTCTACTCCTTCAGTGCCGTTCAGTTCGGCCTCGTTTATCCAGATATTGTCTTTAAGGTCTACGTGATCGTGATCCACGCCCCCGTCGGTCACTGCAACGATTACGTCAGGTCTTCCGAAATAGCCTTTTTCCCATACGGGAAGTATATTGATGTCGCATCCTGCTTCACCTTTGAAAGTGCCGTCGTTGTAGTAATGCCATTGCTGGTTAAGATAGGGATCGTCGAATATGTCCTTTGGACTTCCCGCCTTGGTTGAAGGCAAATCAGCAGGCTCCACCGTTACGGTTTTGTAATTGGGCCTTGATATTTTAGGTCTGCCTTCTATGATTCGCACGCCTTCTATGTTGGAAATCTCGGTGCCGGCTTTTGTCAGGTTCGTTTCCGGCGAGAATTTTACATTGTACCAAAGATGGAGTCCTTCGGCGCGTGTACGGGCTTCGAATTTTCCGGCAGGAGGGAATGTGCGTTGCATGCTTTCGAATCCTATGCCGCCGAGTATGTCATCAGAGGATTTGACTCCCGTGTTGCGGATCACTCCCTGAGGGTCGGCTTGCTGTTCCAATTGTGCTGCAAGTTCTTCCGTGACTTTAATCCTCATGACTCCGGGAGCCATGTCTCCGGAAAGTTCGAATACTGGCGGATCGTTTTCAGGCTTTTCCTGATATTCCCTTACACATGCCGTCATTGCCATGCATGTCAAGAGAAAACAAATAATGTGTCTTCTTTGCATATTATTAATAGGTTTTGTGTTAATGAAGACACAAAGTTAATGTTATTGTTAAATTACGCAATAGTTTCTTGCTCAACTTTCTTAAAAAATGTTAATATTATTCTATTTTTCTTAAAAAAACATCAGTATTCTAACATAACATTGTCAATACTTAAACTGTTTCCTATTTCACCCGTGAAAGGTCCGAGGTATCCGGAAGCGAAGTATATTATAAGGTGTGTCGGGGAGGTGCCGGGATCAGCCCATCCGGTTTCCTGTACGGGAACCGATTTGCCGGAAGTGTTTTCAGCATAAAAAAATGAATTGAGCTGTGAAAATTGCGAGAGTTTTTCTTTGTTTTCGGGTTCCCCGTATTCCAGTTTTAGTTTTACCCCATGCCTCCAGCCGCAACTGCTATCGATGAGCATCTCGCCCGTTGCTACACGTTCTGCATATATTTTACCGTCTGTTTCCATGCGTTTCTGCAATTGGATCGTGACAATGGCCTTGTCCTTTCCCGGCATGTCTGTGCGTTTCATGCCGGTGCTTTTGCTTACCGTGCCGGAATTGCGGATTGTCGCTTTGTAGTCGAAAACAAGATATTTTGGCATTTTGGTGAAAGGTATCCCGATATTGACACTTCCAATGGCATTGTCCATGCTGTTTATGGGTTCCTTGAGCTTGCCGAGGTAGATTGCCCCGGCTGTCAGTACGTTTACATTGGCCATGCCGAGTACTTTGAAACTCATGATTTCTGTCTTCATTTCGGCACACCGGTCACCCTCTTTTCCTGTGGAACTGTTTTTTGCCGGAGTATCGTGCGGTGCCGGTCGCACATTGACATTGGTTTTTACGATACCCATGACTTTTGCAAAAGCGTTGGATGTGGCCCACGGGGAATCCTTATTAATATAAGGTATATTACCGTGAATGACTTGTTCTTTTCCGATTTCGTAAACTGTCACGCTGTCTTTTCCAACGATAGCCGACTCCTTGATGCGTCTTTGCTTCCATTGTTCGAAATCGCCGAAGGGTACGGCTTCCCTGACATGTTTTATGCCCTTCTGCCCGGTAGTATCCTGTACCGTGACGATGCCGTTAGCTGAATCTGTCGTGTTACGGGCCGAAGCAAGTCCGGCAAAGGAGCTGGAAAAAGGGTAAATGCAGGCATGAAAAATCCCTATAATGCCCGATGCTAAAATGATACAAAATATTTTTTTTATCCTGTCCATTTATTGAAAATTGATGCCAGAATAAAAACGCAAAAAACGTGCTAAGTATGGTTCGGGATTGAGTTTCCGATAATCCGTGTGTTCTGAAATACTATTCCGGCCGGGCTTCAGATTAGGTTGGAAATGTTTTTAAGGTTTAAACGTTGGTTAAAACGTTGATTTATAACGGCAAAATTAGCCCTAATTTTTATAATGCCAAAATTTTTTTGAAGTTTTTTATTTTCAGCCGTTTTGTGTTCCGGCGCATTTCCGGTTTATGTCCCATGGGACGGCAAAAACACGTTCAAGAAAAAACGAAGGATTATTACGGAATGCGGCAATTAGTTGTCCGTATGTGTTTTAATAGAATTTTGCAATGAAAAGGAAATGTTTGTTGCTATTGGCGGCGCTGGGTCTGTCGGCAGGTTTTCTTTACGCCGGCGGGCCTGTTGAAAACAACGGTGGTTTCCGTCCGTTCATATCCGTAAAGACCAATCTGGTTTACTGGACTACGGCTATGCCGGATTTCAACAGTTATACTTTCGTGCCGAATTTGGAAGCCGAGTATTTTTTCTGCGACCGTTGGTCTGTCGCCGGAACAGGCAATTATGCCAAATGGGGATACGGGGACGGAAAGTTTTTCGGAATCTCTTCATGGAGTCTTGAGCCGCGTTGGTGGATATGGGGCGACGGCAGATACAGGTGGATATATGTGGGCTTGTATGGCCAGATGGGAGATTATGATGTACAAAACGGCGGCGACGGACAATTCGGATATACCGGTCCGTTCTGGAGCACGGGTCTGTCTTTCGGAGTGACGGTGCCGTTTTCGAAAAGATTGGGAGTGGAGCTCGGTGTAAGGGCGGGTTACCGTCAGAGCGAGATAAACGGCTATTCATACGAGGCTCCCGAATATTTCCGGGATTACACTGAAACCGGCAGGCATTGGGGTGTTACCGGACTGAAAATCTCGTTTTATTACCGTTTCGGAAAAGGTTCCATGTAATATAGGAGTATTTTGCCATGAAAACACGTTTTATCTACAATATGCTGATAGTCATCCCTCTGTTTGTGTGCCTTACGGGATGTACGGAACGCGGTCTTTCCGAAAGGCCTGGCGACGGCCCGCTGAAGATACATTTCGTATGGCCTGAGGATGAAGAGGCAGTGCAGTATTCACGGGTTACAGGAGCGAGCCTGTGGCTGTACAATAGCGACGGCGTTTTGTTTTACTCGGGAGAATGTCCTTCTGACGGTTATGAGGCAAGGGTGCCTGAAGATACCTACACTGCCATTGTAGTCAATTCCGATTACATAAATGCAGAGTGCGGCGATGAAGAGTCGATGAGTACATGCTGTATCAGCGCCGATGAAGAATCCGGCCGCGACGGTTATTTGCTCGATGTGGACAAAGTGTTCTGCGGAGGCGTTTCCGGCATATCCGTCAAGGGAGGCAACAAGGTTGCCGAAGTCACAATCAATACTGTAAATGTTGTAAAGTACCTGCATTTCGACATAGACCCGAATTACCTTGTGGAAGTATCAGGCATGGAAGTGACGATGAGCGGCGTGGTGCCGGCGGTTTATCTGTACGACGGGGATTATACGGATGAGCCTACGGCCAAGATGACTGTAGAAGCGTACCCCGAAGGCGGAATGTACTATGCGGACATGTCTGTTTTCGGCTATGACGGTGAAAATATAGTATATGCCACGATAGTTTATGAGGACGGCACTTCCGAAACTACTGTCCCTCAGGATATAAGCGATGCTCTTGAAAAACTTCCCGATGAAGGGGGAGAGGTGGATATAACCCTTGTTTTGACAGACGGAGGGGAGATCCCTGTGACAGTGACAGTAGGGCAATGGGAAAAAGGTTCCGGCTCCGGTACGATCGTGTAGTCTTCGGGCGCACGTGCATGAAAATTAATAAAAATGACTTTATATGAGAAAATTTCTATTTCCATTAATGGCGTTTGCCATCATCACGGGGTGTAACGAGAAGAACACCTCCGAAAACAGGATACCTATCCTGCTGAATTCAGGGGTCACGGACCTGACAAAGGCTCCTGTGGAAAACAATTCTTCGGCTACGGTACGGGTAGAGGGCTGGGAAAGCAATGCGGCGGCCGATTACACAGCCGCTTCCACATGGCAGTCTTCAGCCGTTGTGAAAGCCCAGGATACTCCGGCCGCAATCACGCTCGACCCTGTACAATATTATCATGCATCATCGGATTATGACACTTATATCATGGGATGGCATCCGGTTGTCGATGCAGTAGGCGGTGTGCTTGCGTTTAACGGCGATGCTACTGAGGATATCATGGTTTCGAATGTCGTTTCCGGCAACAAGGACGAGCAGATCGGTGACGCGCTCGTTTTCAGGCATCTGACTTCACAGTTAAGGTTTCTTGTGAAACGTGATGCGACCGCGGACGGAGGGCTCGTCATCAAGTCCATAGTGCTCAAGGGCGCTACGGCTCCTCTGACTGTCGGCATTCCTGACGGCAATATTATCTCCAGCCAGTCTTTTCCGGCAGGACTTAATGTTCCCGGTATCGCTGAAGCCGAAATCGTCGCCGATGCGCGTCAGGCGGGCGATGCAGTGTTGATTACACCGGTGGAAAACAATACCGCCGTTACGTTGGATATCACGGTCGGTCTGCCTGAGGGCGGAGACTATGTTTATGAAAATATCGCATTTACAACTGCGGACGGGGCTCTTTCGGCAGGTACCGCATACGATATAACCATGACATTCAAACAGAAAGAGATAGTCCTTACAGCCAATATCGTTCCGTGGAACGAATCGGACGGTTCGGTCGATATTTATTAAAAAAGCGATGATATGAAAAAGATTTTGTTTGTACTTCTTCCTGTCGCCGCACTCTTTTCCTGCACTGAACGGGTTACGGATGCGGACAATGATTCTCCCGTGCAGATAAGACTCGGTGCTGGCATGCCCGGGTCGGGAGTCGAAGTCAAGGGTGACGGCCCGATAGAGGGCGATGACACTTTCATTGCGGCGGTGGCCGGATGGGTAAGCAACAGCGGGGCGGCAAGCTACCGTTCTGAAGAAGATTGGCTTTCAGTTACATCTGCAATTTCCGGAAATGCATCCGGGCAGGCTGTGCAGCTGACCCCATTGCGGTATTATGAGCCTGACAATGATTACAGGACATATATGAAAGCCTGGTATCCAGAAGGAAGGCTGGACGAAGGTATTGTCGAGTTCGCCAATTATGACGGCTCCGTGGATGCCATGCTTGCCGGAGAAATCTCAGGCTCGAAAATGGACAATGAAAACAAGGTGCTTGTTTTCAATCACATGACGACACAACTCAAATTCGTGGTCGTGAAGGACGAATCACTTGCCGACGGAACGGTTCTGGAGTATATAAGGATAAAGGATGCCGCCATCCCTACCGGATTCGACCTCTATTCCGATAAAGTCATTTATACTTCTGCAGGGGAAAACGGTCTGTCTGTTCCGGGAATAGCCGAAAATCTTGTAATCGGTACCGATCCTGAAGGCGACATTGTCGGCGACCCAGTCATGATAGAACCTTTCAAAGGCAATACCATGTCGTTGGATGTCCGGACTTCCGCTACTCTTTATGAAGACGTTCAGGTTATCATCGACGAGGACTCGGATTTCCAGCCCGGCAAAGCCTATACGATTACCCTTACTTTCACTCAGGAAAGCATTTCTTTGAAGGCTTCGGTAACCGAATGGACAACCGGGACCGGAAGCGGTATTGTAGAATAATATGAATAACGCATTAAAAAATATTAAGATGAAAAAATTGATTATCGCAGCTTTTGCTGTAGCAGCCGTGGCCGGTTGCATGAAACAAGAAAACGCCGTTGAAAACGAAGGTACGCCTATCACCGTAAAGGCCGGTTTTTCGGTTACGGCTGAAACCAAGGCAATGAATGCCGATGGAAGCGCTTTTGCAAAAGGCAACGATGACTTCCGCATCTGTGCCTATGGCGGGTCCGATTTGGAATCTTCCGTCCTCTATGATAACATATTCGACCATCAGGTGGATTGGAATGCCATGGACAGCAAATATCATCTCACCCCGGGTAAATTCTATCCGGTAAACGGTGACAATCTGTATTTTTATGCATTCTGGCCTCAGTCCGCAAGCCAGGAAAATACAGGCACGAGGGCTTCGGCTGCCGCTACCTTCACTTTGGACGGTAACCAGGATATAATCTATGCCAAAGACGAGACCGGATACAGTAAGACAGGGGACGGCCAGCCTAATCTTCAATTCAGCCACAAGATGACATGCATAGAGTTTTACGTAATTGCAGGCGAAGGCTTTGCGGAAGATGCTATCCTGAACAGCATTTCGGTGTTGGGCCAGCCTAACTCCGCAAAGATGACGATCAGCAACGGCACGATCGCATATACGGGCAGTGCCGCCTATTCGAAATCGAATCTCAATGTGTCAATACCAGCCAGCGATGAAGAAGCAGTAAAGGCCGCCACCATGTTTATTTCGCCAAACCAGAGTGATAATAAATTCAGTATTTCGGTAGTGGCGGGAGACAACACTTTTAACAACGTTGAAGTAGGACTTGTTCCGAATGACGGTACCCTTGAAGGTGTAAAATACAAAGTGACACTTACCTTCAAGGCCAAAGAAATAATCCCGACCGCGACAATCTTACCGTGGGTTCCGGGAGAAGATGTGGATGTGGATATTCAATAATCGCGTCCGCATTTCGAATAACCCCAATAATCGGCCGGGAGGGGTTGAATGTTCCCCTCCCGGTTACCAATCAAGAATGGCTGTGTCCCTTTGGAAAAGGACGGATGACTGCAAGCAAGGAACACGGCATGGATAATAAAAAATTATGTGCGGTATGAATCGTTTTGTATGTTTACGGAAAATGCTGTTTGCGGCAATGGCTTTCATCGCATTGTCCGGATGTGCCGAGAAGGCAGTTCAAGAAGATAAGGCGGGCGGCCTGCAGATAAGTCCGTCTGTTGCTTTTGCCCCGCGCGACAATGTCGCAGGGGTTGTGGATAACAGCATGATTGAAAGCCTTACGTTCACTTTCGCAAGGGGTGACGCCGGACGGCGGGGGCAGAGTGATACATATTCAGAGGCGGCGATTTCGGCTGCCTGTGTTTTTCCCGTCGGCGAAGCAAGCGAGGCCACGGTTATTTTTGACCCTGTGCAATATTACAATCCGGACGGGCGCAATACAATGATGCAGGGCTGGTATCCTTCCGGAACATACAGCCTTGACCCGTCCGGGCTTCCGCAGGTAGATATAAATTTCAACGGCAATGACGACATCATAGTTTCCCAGGTACTGGAAGGCAACGGATCGGACAGGGGTGTCGATAATTTGTTTGAATTCAGGCACGAACTGTCGCAAATACAATTCGAAGTCATAGCCGAATCCGAGCTCGCGGCTCAGAAATGGGGGAAAGTATTGTCCATAACATTGTCAGGGGAAAGCAACAAGTATACTAACTGGCTGTTGTCGGATGTCCCGTCAGGCGAATATTCCAGTTCGACTTTCAGCGGCGATGCGGATTTGCAGGCCGTCCTCGTCGGCCAGGAAATAGTCATCCCTTATGAAAATGCGTCTCCGGCAGGTATGGTCATGATTGAACCTCGGATTGTCGGCCGTGCGCAATCGATTGAGTTGCTTGTCGAAACTACGGGCAACGGCGTGGCTGAAGTGTCGATAGACAATGAGTCCTTTGGCGGTGAGGCCTTCAATGCCGGAGTAGCGAGGAAAATGACGCTCCGTTTCCTTCAAGGGGCGATTGAAATCGTACTCTATGCCGATGCCGTGCCGTGGGAAACTCCTGCTGCCGTAGAGCATAATGTAGGCGAGAACCAGCCGTATGTCAGGGACGGGGAAAATTACATAGTTACTAAAAACATGTTCGGTAATGCTTCCGGATGGACTGTCCGTGAAGACAAATGGGATTCATCTACCGACTATTCCGGAACAGGGGACGATTCCGTGCCGGCCGTATTGGAAGTATATGCCGAGGATTCCGGCACACAGGCGACATACGACGAGGCGTTTTCGTCATGTGCCTCTTTGGGCGGCGACTGGAGGCTCCCTTGCCGGATGGAATTGCAATTGATAGCCGCTTATAAGGACGAACTTGACAAACCTGCCGCGGACGGCGGCGTTAAGATACCGGGCGGCATGTACTGGTCTGCTACCAAAGACGGGGCGGCAAATGCGTATTATGTGGATATGGCCGATTATGAATCGCCGGTTTCCGCTCCGATGACGGATGCATATAAAGTGCGTTGTGTCAGGGATATTGTAATGGAATAATTGTTATGTGTCAAAATGGATAGGATTACTAAGACTTTTATGTTCTGTGCGGCGGTCATTGCCGGATTGTCCGCTGTTTCCTGCGTGAAAGAGACCGCAAGCGTGAGGAATGGAGTGTCGGGCATAATCCTCAGCCCGGATTTTTCCCGGCCGGTGTATGTCAAGAGTGTGGACAGGACTCCTGAATATGAAAATACTATACGCGACGTGTGGGTGATTCCCCTCGATAATGCCGGGAATGTCCTTGCCGACGGCGGCGCGTCGCGGGCCCGATATTTTTCCGGACAGGACATAACGGCCCTCGAAGACGGAAAATATATGATAGAAGTCCAGCTTGGCACTCCGGACGAGGTCCTTTTCATAGCCAATACCGGCAATTCCACTTTGTTTTCCGCGACAAATGTCAATAAGGATTTCGTAAAGGCGCAATCAATGAAAGTGGCGTCTGAAAGCGAACTCGTGCCGCAGAATACGGGGATAATAATGTCCGGAAGTTGGACCTCGAACGGCTCGGGGACAATAGGGGAAATCCCGATGAAAAGGGCTGTTTCGAAAGTCAATCTGATATTGCGCACCGGAGCCGGACTCGGTGCAAAGCAAGAAGCTTTTGCCGTTCAGAGCGTTCAGGTAATGAATGTGCCGAATATGCTTTATTATTACCGTTATCCGTCGGAATTTTATCCGGGAAACGGCGTGCCGGTCTATCCTCCTGTCAATGAATCCTTCGTGCCTGTCGATTATCCGGCCGTGGAAACGGAAGATACCCCTGTCACGGAATTGTGGCCTGACTTGGAATGGATGTCTTCGGCTTCCGGGCTTTCAGGCAGGCTTGTGACTGCCGACGGTATCGGGAAGGATGAGTTCTGGTGGTATCTGCCGGAAAACGGGCGCGGAACCGGTACGGCCTCCGATCAAAGATACAAGAGCAGCACGGACATGATGCCGGCAGGACAGGCCGGTTACTGCACTTTCATCAGGATTAAAGGCTTTTACAAGAGCGGGGAACTGGCCACGGCCGTCACTTATGATGTGTATCTCGGGGAAAACAATACAGACGACTATAATATCATAAGGAATACCGACTATACGGTAACCGTCACGATAGAAGGCATAGACCGCATGGACACCCGTATAAATGCCGGGCTTGAAGACGGCGGGTTCGAAGCTATCAATTACATCGATTATACTGACAATGCTTCGCCGTGGATGGTAGTGGCGGCTGATGACAACGGGCAGGTGAACAGTTCCAATATGGTTTTGCCGTCAGGATGGAATGTGCCGGCCAAGAAGGACATGATGCTTGCCTGGGCATATCCGGCAGTGGACAAGCAGGTTTTCGCGGGGGCTTATTTCTGGTTGTCGGAAACGAGTGCGGACAACCCGTTGATCCGTTGGTTCGTGAATATGGGGGTAGGAGAGATCAAGCCTGCCCAGGCCAACGAAACTTATTCTCTTTGCGGTGTGAAATATGTGACTACAGGATTCCGTTATCCGTACGTACAGGGCGGAAAGGGCGGCAGCAATGTCATCGTTTCCAGGGATTCCAACGGCGGGGTAAAGTCCGAATATCTCCGCACAGCAAAAACGAGTACTGTAAATGGCGTGGAATGGGATTGGTCTGTGGACGGTACGCCAAGGCATACGGAAGTGGATGCTTCCAATATAGTATCCGCGAAGTTCGAGGTGGGGCCTCTGGCCACGGATCCTGATTTCCAGAAACGTGTGCCGTGGGATGATGCGGCCAGATATTGCTCGGATATGGGAGAGGGCTGGAGACTTCCTACACAAAGGGAACTCATGCTGATTTTCGTTATGAACGATTATCTTAAAGAAGGCCTGCTTCCGAGCACTACCCAGCAGCATCCCGGAGACGAGACCCAGCAGCATGTGTTCTATTGGTCGGCCACCGAGGACAAGACACAGGAAGATTCGGAATCTTATGCATGGAGCGTATGTTTCTGCCATGGCGATGATGCGGAGCATAGCCTGATTACCGGCAAGGTGGAGGGCTATATGAAGTCAGGAACGAACTATGTAAGGTGCGTCAAGGACATATATGACTGAGAAGCTGTTTAAAATTTTTTA
>JADIME010000016.1 GCA_017694935.1 Candidatus Merdivivens pullistercoris | reverse complement strand
GAACAATCCGTTCGAACCATGTAGCGAAAGGCTGCGGCTCGACGATGTCCCTTATGATGCTGAGACAGCTATTCCAGACCAATACGTGTTTTTCTTCCAACATTTGTTCTCCTGATTTTTTCGGGAAGACAAAATTGAAATAAAAATTTTACAATAAAAACGAAAATTCCTATTGCAATATTAGCAAATTTTACTTGTTGCACAGAACGGCGATTTTTCTTTAATATTTTTACAACGCACTAATAATCAATATGTTAGTATTATTACAAAATTAATACAACCATGATTATTAAGGCCTTACGGAAATCAGAAAACCGAAATCCTGACGTACTTTTTCGGATCGGATTTTATAGCCGTAATCAAAGAATCGGCATCGCCGACAAGAGAGTTTATTTTAATATAAAGCGAGTCGTCATTCAGCAGTTTTCCCATGCTTCCTTCGCCCGCCGCCAAAGAAGAAAGTATCTCCGACAAAGAGGCGGCCATGTCCCCGAGGGCGGCATCTCCCAATTGCGAAGAGACTTCGGACAGATCCGAAATAATGGAACCTATATCGTCTTTTCCAGAGGAAAGCGCATCGGACACGGCCTTCATATTGTCTACGAAAATCTTCAGATCCGGTACCAACTTCCCTGCTCCAGCCGTCAAAGACTCGATGTTGGATACCGCATCCGACAAATCCGCCAATATGTCCCTCACCTTTCCTTCGTTGCCATCGACGATACCCCGCAAAGAACCGGCGGCGGCGGATACCGAGTCAAGGGCGGAACCGACACTGTCCAATATTCCGGGCAGCTTTTCCATCAACGACGCCATCATGTCTCCGGCCAGACAGCCCTGCATGACGGCACCCGAAATTGCCATGTCCTGCGAACCGCCGACAATCACACGCATGGCCTTTCCGCCCATTATATCGCTGCTGTATATTTCAAAACGGGAATCTTCCGGGAAAACGAAATCCTTGCTTACCGAGCAGACGACCTTGAAATTCCTTTGTACGGGACAATATTCGACACTTTTCACCGTACCCGCCTTGAATCCGGACACGCTGACGGCGGACGAAGCCTTCAGGCCCGCGACATTCTCATAATATATTATATAATCGTTTTCCTTATTGAAAACATCTTTCCCGCGCAGGAAATTTATGACAAAATACGCCGCCACAATGGTAAAGACCACCATGGCGCCTATTCTCCATTCTTTAGTAATCCTTTTCATAATCATCCAACCGGTCATTTTACGGCCGCCACTTTCCCGTCTTCCACTTTTACAAGGTATGCGTCAGGGAATTTCGCCTTGATTTCGCGCAACAGCCCTTCGGCCTCCTTTTGAGTGCCGCATTCCCCTGCCACGTACCGGTAAAGCCTTCCGCTTTTGTATCTCGTGCAACGTACGCCTTTCAATGCCGGATCGCCGTTTTCAACCACCCTGCTCAAGGCGAATATCTGGACACCGTAGGATACTTTGCCTTGCAGCATCGTGCCCCCGTCCGCACCGTCCCGGGCAACGGAAACCGAGACTGTCCCGGAAGGTTCTTCGGCCATGCCGCTTTCGTCATATATCTTCTTATATTCCCTGAAAGCATCGAATATATTCTGCGCCAGTTTGTCCTGCCCGCTCTTGCTCCTCAGGGAGGCAAGGTCGGAAGAGTTCGATATGAAACCGAGTTCCAGCAGCACCGACGGCATAGCCGTGCGGCAAAGCACTAAAAACGGGTCGCGTGAAATGCCTCTGTTTTTCTTTATAGGCCCGTTGCCCATGCGCTCCTGCACGAAAGTGGCGAATTGCAGGCTCTGCTGCAGGTGAGAATTCTGCAACAGGTTGAAAATGATATATGATTCAGGATCATTCGGATTGAATCCCTGATACGTCGTAGTGTAATCGTCTTCGAGGAGAATCACGGAGTTTTCCCTACGGCAGAGTTCCATGCTCTCGGAAAAGGTATCCCTGTTTTTGTTTGAAGAAGGCCCCAGCACATGGGCCGAGGTTCCTGTAGGGGTGGAAGTGTTGAAAGAATTGATGTGTATGGAAATGAACAGGTCCGCCTTGTTCCTGTTGGCAATCTCCGCCCGCTCGTTCAGAGGAATGAATTTATCGGTATTCCTTGTATATATTACTTTCACATCCGGATAGGCCGCCTTTATCTTGTTGCCCAACTTGACGGCTATCGACAAGGTGAGGTTTTTCTCGTATGTTTTCCCGTCCTTGCTCACGCAACCTGCATCATGTCCGCCGTGACCGGGATCTATTACCACCGTCTTCAGCACAAGGCCGCCGGCAACATTTTCTTGGCACAATAATGGCAAGGGCATTGCCGTTGCAAAAAGCAGCAAAAAACAAGGCACAAGGCGCAAAATGGATGACCTCATATTTTGTTATTAAAATTTTTATTAAATTTGCGACTTGCAAAATTATGAAATTATTTCGAATTTTTGAAGATTAATGTCAATTCGATATATTATACGATATATCCTGTCACACATAGCACCGGTTATGGCGGGCCTTTTGATGCTTTTGGCCATGCCGGAGGAATTGCATGCACAAAACCCCGTATCCGATTCCACGGAAGTCTCCGTCCGGGAGCCTGACCGCACATCCCGCAGGGAATCAAGAAGGGACAGGCGCAAGAAAGAAAACATCCCGTCAGCCGATGAACGCCTGAGGCCCTCCGAACAGAAACTCGACTCCCTCGTAAGATCAAGGCTGGATTCGGCCACGATAGCAAGGATGGACTCCATAGCGGCGGCAAAACGGGACTCGATAGCAAGGGTGCTGGCGGACACGACAACCGACAGGCCCGGAGCAATAGACAGGCCGGCGTTCTCTACCGCACGCGACTCGATCGTGGAGGATTTTTCCGGAAAATACAAGATGATATATTATTACGGGGACGTGTCTGTCGAATTCGGGGAGATGAAGATGACGGCCGAATACATGGAATACAATGTGGACACCAAGACCGTATTCGCTTCCGGCATAAAAGACACCACGGGCAACTGGATAGGACAGCCTACGATGACGGACCATGGCCAGACGTACACCATGGAGAAAGTCATATACAACTTCGAGACGAGGAAATCCCGTATAAAAAACATGATAACACAGGAGGAAGAGGGAAACCTGTACGGGAAAAACATAAAGATGCTTTCCGACAAGTCCATCAACATGCGCAACGGAAGATACACCGTATGCGACTGCGAAGATCCCCACTTCTACCTGAACCTCACCACGGCGAAAGTAATGACCGAGCCGAAACAGAGGACCGTGTTCGGCCCTGCATACATGGTAGTGGAAGACGTCCCTATCTATCCCCTGATGCTGCCTTTCGGTTTCGTACCGAGCAGGCCGGACAGGGCTACGGGACTGCTGATGCCAACTTTCGGAGACGAAGGAGCCCGCGGATTCTACATGAAAGACCTCGGGATATACCTTGTAATGGGAGACTATTTCGACATAGCCCTTACGGGAGACATATATACGCTCGGTTCATGGCAGATCGACGTATCCTCGAGGTACAAGGTAAACTACAAATTCAACGGCAGCTTCGGACTTACCTACTCCAATGACCAGACCGGGGAAAAAGGAAGTACCGACTTTTTCCAGACAAGGAACTTCTCGGTAAAATGGTCCCACACACAAGACCCGAAAGCACGGCCGGGGACATCGTTCAGCGCATCGGTGAACTTTTCAAGCCCGTCCAACAACAAATACAACTCCAACAATATAAACGAGGCATTGCAGACACAGACGTCCTCGTCAATATCATGGAGCCGGAGATGGAACAAAGTCACCCTGTCGTTAAGCGGCCAGCACAGCCAGAACTCAAGGGACAGTTCATACTCGATCACACTGCCCAACCTGTCATTGTCAGTTAGCACGTTTTACCCTTTCAAACGCAAGGTCAGAGTAGGTAAAGAAAAACTTTACGAACAGATATCATTCAG
Source organism: Candidatus Merdivivens pullistercoris (assembly GCA_017694935.1). GTDB lineage: Bacteria > Bacteroidota > Bacteroidia > Bacteroidales > UBA932 > Merdivivens > Merdivivens pullistercoris. Next base: position 45,787 of record JADIME010000016.1, on the reverse strand, counting down.
TTACAATACTTCGTTCCAGAACAAGATCAATTTCAAGTCGAGCGAAGTGGGCGAACCGGGATTCTGGGACAAGCTCAACAATGGAATGACACACAACTTCTCCATCGGGCTTCCGTCGTTCACGTTATTCAAATATCTGAACGTCAATCCTTCGATCTCTTACGGCATGAACTGGTATTTCAGCAAGACTACCAAAGAATACAATCCCGAGACGGGACAGATAGAGGACAACAAAGGAGGGGTATTCAGTTCATTCGGGGCGACACACCGTTACAGCGGAAGCATAAGCCTGGACACAAGGATATACGGTCTGTTCAATTTCGGCACGCAGCACAAACTGCAAGCCATAAGGCACATGATTTCCCCGAGCCTTTCTGTCAATTTCCAACCGGAACTCGGAACCGCATTCAACGGATGGCGCTCCTATAAATATATAGACGCCAACGGGCAGGAACAGGTCCTCGACTACAACATATACAGCGGACAATTGAACGCGCCTCCGTCGAAAGGAAAGACGGCGTCCCTCACGTTCAACATCAACAACAACTTCGAGGCGAAGGTCCGCGACCTAAAGGACACGACAGGCACCGGCACGAAAAAGATAAAGCTCATAGACCAGCTGAACATCTCGGGAGGGTATAATTTCCTCGCCGATTCAATGAAGCTGCAAAATTTCCGCGTAACGTTAAGCACGAACATATTCGGAAAGCTGGGCGTAAACGCCAACATGACGCTCGACCCGTACGCGGTGAACGAGAGGGGGCAACGCATCGGCGTATACAATGCCGTGCAGCAAGGTTGGACAAAACCTGTACGTCTGACCAATGCCAGCGTCTCGCTGTCATACACACTGTCCGGCGAAGGAAAGATAAACGGCATGGACGGGCAGCAACAGGGCGGCGGGGCGAAAGGCAGTACGATGACGAACTACATGAGGACATACCGCCATCCAGTGACGGGGGAATACATCCCGGGAGGATGGCTGTACTATGTAAACCCGAATGCCCCGTGGAGCATTTCGTTCAGATATTCATACGTATTCACGCGAGGCTACAAATATGCGAACGAGAGGCTTATGGCCGACAACAGGCACACCCAGGCGCTGAGCGTGGACGCGAGCTTCAAGATCACCCCGTCGCTTTCGATGCAGATTTCCACAGGTTTCGACCTGATGGCGATGAAGATGACGACCACGCAGCTTACGGCCACATACGACATGCACTGCTTCAACATACAAGTGACCTGGATCCCGTCCGGACAGTGGGAGCAATGGAGTTTCAAGATAGCGGCGAACGCTTCGACACTTGCCGACATATTGAGATTCAAGAAGAGCACGAGCTACTGGGATAATTAGGAACTGTTTAAAATTTATTTGCATTGCTCCCGGCTTTTGCATATATTTGCAGTCAATTAAAACAGACAGGGTTTGTCAAATTTCTCGATCAAATCCTATATTTCATTTAATTACCATATCATTTCATCAATGTATAAGATTTTTGAACTACGAGAAAAAAGTCAGGAAGAATTGATTGAAATCGCAGAAAAATTGAACATCCCCAAAGCCGCTAAAATGGACAAGGAAGGATTGATTTATACGATTTTGGATCAAATGGCCGTAAATAACGCCGCCAACGGCAAGACTGTAAAAAGGCGCGGAAGGCCTCCTAAAGGCAATAAGGAGAAAATGTCCGAGACAAAAGAGAACGCCAACCAGAATACCATGAACGGCAAAGAAGTTCTTCAAGCCAATGCCAATACGCCGCAACAGGATGCGGCAAAAGGGAAAAGGGGGCGCAAACCGGGCACCGGAAGAAACAACGCGGCGGCCATGCCGGCTGATGCCGCTTCGGACAGGCCTGCCATGTCCGAGATGACCGAGGAAAGAAAACCTGCACAGCAGAACGGACAGGCCCAACAGCAGACTGCTGCCCGGAAACGCGGCAGGCCGCCTAAAAAGGCCGCGTACCCGGAACCGAAACCGGATGAACCGGGCACTGACATGGCAAGCAATATTGCAGCCGTCCCTTCGAATGAAAACAAGGCCACGGACCAGACCGCTTCCGAACCGTCGGCGGCACAACCGAGGAAAAAACGCCAGCGCATAGTCAAACCGCAGGAGGGCGGCAATGAAACAGTAATATACGAAGCGGTCAATCTCGACAGGTACCAGAACAAAACCGCTTACCAACCGGAAAAGACGGAAACGGCGGCATCCATGCCCGAGCAGGAAAGGCCGTTGAATATCCCGCCATTATTCGACACGACTCAGGAGAGGCAGCAAAGAGCCGCTGCAAATACGCAGAATACGCTCAACCGCGAACAGGCTTACAGGCCATTCAACGCCCAACAGCAAAGACAGGCCGCTCCCGCACTGCAGGCCGCCGCGCAGCCGCAGTTGTTGCAGGAAGCAGCCCAGCCTACGGCCGCACATACCGCTCCACAACAGCCAAGGGCCGAATACGACGGCATAGTGGAAGCTACCGGTGTCCTGGAAATAATGCCGGACGGTTACGGTTTCCTGAGATCATCGGATTACAATTACCTCAACTCCCCCGATGACATATACGTATCCCAGTCCCAGATCAAATCTTTCGCTCTAAAGACAGGAGATACCGTAACAGGAGAAATCAGGCCTCCGAAGGAAGGCGACAAATACTTTCCGTTAGTCAGGATAATATCCATAAACGGATGCACTCCGGAATACATCAGGGACCGTGTTCCATTCGATTTCCTTACACCGCTGTTCCCGAACGAGAAATTCGAACTCATAAAGAACGGCCACAACAACATGTCGTGCCGTATCGTGGACCTGTTCACTCCTATAGGAAAAGGGCAGCGCGGGCTCATAGTCGCACAGCCAAAGACAGGCAAGACCATGCTGTTGAAAGCCATTGCCAATGCCATTGCGGACAACCATCCCGAGGTGTACATGATAGTGCTCCTCATAGACGAAAGGCCAGAGGAAGTTACCGACATGGCAAGGAGCGTAAAGGCAGAGGTAATAGCATCCACTTTCGATGAACCTGCCGAAAAGCATGTCAAGGTAGCCAACATGGTTCTGGAAAAGGCCAAACGCCTGGTGGAATGCAAGCACGACGTGGTGATATTCCTCGATTCGATAACAAGGCTCGCGAGGGCGTTCAACACGGTACAGCCCGCATCCGGCAAAGTCCTTTCAGGAGGTGTGGACGCCAATGCCCTCCATAAACCGAAAAGGTTTTTCGGAGCCGCCCGCAACATAGAAAACGGAGGTTCGCTTACCATCATCGCCACCGCGCTTACCGACACCGGGTCGAAGATGGACGATGTGATCTTCGAGGAATTCAAGGGTACAGGAAACCTCGAGCTCCAGCTGGACAGAAAGATTTCCAACAAGAGGATATTCCCGGCCGTGGATGTAACATTGAGCAGCACCCGCAGGGACGACCTGCTATACAGCCCTGACCAGCTCAACAAGATCTGGATACTTCGCAACCACTTGGCCGACATGACTTCGGTAGAAGCCATAGAAAACCTCATCCGGTACATGGAGCCTACGGAAGACAATGAAGAGTTCCTAAACTCGATGAACAGGGATTTTTAGGATACAGTGATTGATATTTCACAATCCGCGACTTTGCTATTTAGCGTGATTGTGCTGCATTTCGAACCTTAGAACGCACTGATTATCAGTATCCTTAAAACCAAACAAGGATATGGGCGGATTAAAAACCACCCATATCCTTGTTTTATCTAATGCGCTACCGGGAAAGTGAACAATTTTTCCACGAATCCGATGCACTTTCCCCCGTAGTATCTGCATTATCCCCTTTCTTTCTTCATTTCATAGCGGGAAAGTGAACCATTTTCCGACATTTTCGTTTCACTTTCCCGATAAGTAAGCATATGACACACTGCACTGGTGACACACCGCAGCGCACCGATGACACGCCATCGATTACTCGTAAATCCTTGCCGTTGTCTCGCCGCTGAGTACCATCTCGGCGCATTCCGCAAGTGCCTGCATCTCGTCTTCACCAGGATAATGCACCACAGGGGCAAGGAAACTTACCCTCTCGGCGATCATGTCGCAAAGATGCCTGTAATAAGCTATGCCTCCGGTAAGGATGATGGCATCCACTTTGCCGCTGACTGCCGCAGCCAGTCCGCCTATGGATTTGGCAACATGGTAAGCGAGGGAATCCACGAACTTGATAGTCGCAGGATCTCCGGCCTTGTAGTCATCTTCGACCTTGAAGAAGTCATTTGTCCCGAGATGTGCAACCGCGCCGCCTTCGCCTACAATCATGCGCTTGATCTGATCGAAAGTGTATTCGCCGCTGAAACACATCTTTGCCATCGTAAGGGCGGTAACTCCTCCGGTACGTTCAGGGCTGAAAGGACCTTCTCCGTTCAAGGCATCGTTTACGTCCGTGGTCATGCCTTTCTCATGCAGGGAAATAGACACTCCGCCGCCGAGGTGGGCAACTATGACATTCAGCTCATCCGCCTTTTTGCCGCATTCCTTGGCGTAACGCCTTACGACAGCCCTCGAATTGAGCGCATGGAATATGCTCTGCTTAGGGAATTTCGGATGTCCTGTCATACGTGCGAGATCAGACAGTTCGTCCACTGTAACAGGGTCGGCTATATAAGCCTTGCATGCATCGTTCCCGTTCTTCAGATTGGCCTGTCTGGCAATGGTATCGGCAAGTATCGCCCCGAGATTGCTGGCATGTTCTCCGTAAACCGCATTTGCAAGGTCGGATATCATCTTGTCATTCACCACATACGAGCCTGCACGGTTAGGTTTTACAAGACCGCCGCGTCCCATGACCGCATCAAGTGTCTCCACGCCTACGCCGGCCGTTTCCAGAGCCTTTACTATGGCCTCGTAACGGAAATCCTTCTGTGAACTGACGTTAGGGTATGAAGATATGACCTCGGTCGAATGCCTCAAAGTCTCTTTGTAGATCTGATTGCTTCCTTCGAATATGGCTATCTTGGTAGAAGTCGAGCCTGGATTGATTACTAATATCCTATGTGCCATGCCGATCAGATTATTTAGCCGACAAAGCCGCAAGGGCTATCGAGTTCAACTTGGTATCTATGGAATCCGCACGGCTTGCAAGCACGCACGGAGCTTTCGCGCCGGCAACCATGGCACCCATCTTCACGCCTTTGCAAAGTTTTGAATTGACTTTGTAAAATACGTTTGCAGATTCGATGTTAGGGAACAGGAGGCAGTCTGCATCACCTGCGACAGGGCTTACGACCTTCTTCACTGCTACGGATTCGGCATCTATCGCGACGTCAAGTGCAAGAGGGCCGTCTGCGACACAGCCTTTGAGCTGTCCTCTGTCTGCCTCTTTTGCTATGATGGCCGCATCCACGCAAGCCTGCATTCCAGACAGCATCTGCTCGGTGGCAGCGATAATGGCGAGTTTAGGTTTTTCTATGCCCATCGCATGAGCCGTATTGACAAGATATCTGGCAATTGCTTCCTTTTGTTTCAGATCAGGAAGAGGAATTACTGCCATATCACCGAGAATAAGGAGTTTGTGATAGTTTGGCGACTGCACTACGGCAACGTGGCTAAGAACGGCCTTTGGAGGAAGCAGCCCGCGTTCCTTGTTAAGGATGCCCCTCATGAATTTGTCCGTGGAGCAAAGGCCTTTCATCAGTATGTCGCCTTCTCCCGCATTGATCATGTCCACTGCCGCCGCTATTGAAGCAAGCTCGTCTTCATTGTTTATGATCCTGAATACAGACGGATCCAGTTTTTCTGCCTGACAAACCTCATGGATCATCTTCTCGTTGCCCACAAGGGTAACATCAACGATTCCCATTTCCGCTGCACGGTAGGCAGCAGTCACGGTATGGTCGTCCACTGCCCATGCCGCTACGAGTCTTTTTTTCTGTTTGGACTTAAGCTCGGTAAAAATGTCTTCGAAACTTTTAATCATAGCTATGTTTTTAAAATCAATTAATTGTTCTTTATTCCGCCGGCCAATCTCATAGTATCGCGGGCAATGACGAGTTCTTCATTGGTAGTCAATGCCATTACCACTGTCTTCGCGCCCGGCTTCGTAAGTATCACGTCTTCGCCGGACACACGGTCGTTGGCCTCGTAATCGAATTCCACGCCGAGGAAATCAAGGTGTTCGCACACGACCCTGCGCATGCTGCGGTTGTTCTCCCCTATTCCACCGGTGAATATAACCAGATCCACACCGTCCATCACGGCCGAATAAGCTCCGATATATTTCATTATGTCGTATGCCAGCTTTTTCAGCACCAGTTTTGCCCGCTCGTTTCCCGCATCCGCCGCATCAGTAAGGTCACGGCAATCGGATGATATGCCGGATAGCCCGAGAAAGCCGCTTTTCTTGTTCAGTACCGTATTCATTTCGGAAGCGGTCATTCCCTCTTTTTCCTGAATGTATGCGACTGCTCCCGGATCCACGTTCCCGCTGCGGGTACCCATTATCAGGCCCTCCAAAGGGGTGAATCCCATCGAAGTGTCTATGGACTTGCCGTTCTGTATGGCCGTAATCGAACTTCCGTTGCCGAGATGGCAGGTGATAATCTTCAGATCCTCCATCCTCCTGCCGAGCATTCTGCATGCCTTTTCAGCCACATATTTGTGCGATGTACCGTGAAAACCGTAACGGCGCACCTTGTATTTTTCGTAATACTCATACGGCAAAGCATACAGGTATGCATAGTCCGGCATTGTCGAATGGAACGAGGTATCGAATGCGGCTACCTGCGGAATACCCGGCAGCAATTCGGCCACCGCCCTGATACCAAGCAGATTGGCAGGGTTATGAAGAGGGGCTATTTCGCAGCATGCCTCAATCTTCTTTTCCGCATCGGCATCCACGAGGACACTGTCGGTAAAAAATTCGCCTCCGTGGGCTACCCTGTGGCCGACCGCCTCTATCTCCTTCACGGAAGAAATCACCCCGTGGTTTCCATCAAGCAGTTCCTTGAAAACACAGGATATTGCGACTTTATGATCGGTTATGGGCATTTCTACCACATATTTGTCGGCTCCCGTCTTGCGATGGGTAAGGACGGACATGTCCATGCCTATGCGTTCCACAAGCCCTTTGGCCTTCAGCTCATAATCATCCTCGCTCCTCATATCGAGCAACTGATATTTCAGGGAGGAGCTACCGCAATTCAATACAAGTACCTTCATTTTCATTGAAATTATAAAGCAGGACACAAAAGTATGAATTTAATAATAAATTAGCAAAAAATACCTAAATTGCAGCGCATTTCGAAAGTGAGGGAGCTTATGGGAAGGGACGGACTCGGAATAAGGATCGCAATATCCATCATAACGGCGGCATATCTCGCCGCATTCATTTATATCAGGATAACATCAGGGACGGCATCGCCGGACATGGCATTTCCGTTGGCCACGGCACTGTATGAAAAATGCGACAAGGCCATAGAACATTCAATGCCCGGCGATACGACAGGGGCGGCATTCGCAAAAGCCCTTTTCCTCGGGGACAGATCCGGAATACAGTGGAAATACAAGGAATATTTCCGTATAAGCGGGGTATCGCACTTGCTCGCCCTGTCAGGGATGCACCTCAGCATACTCTATGCCATCATAAATGCATTTTTAGCCTTCATTCCAAAAAACAGGGCCGGGAATGCGGTCAAAGGGTCCGCGACTGTCGCATTGTTGTTCATTTATTCGGTTATGACGGGAATGTCAGGTTCGATAGCAAGGGCATTCGTAATGATAGCCATCTACGAAACGGCACATATCTTCGGACGGAAGCAGAAACCGCTATGGGTACTTGCACTCAGCGCGATAATAATACTTTCCCTTGATCCGTCCGCCGCCATGGACGTAGGCCTGCAGCTTTCCTACTGTGCGATGATCGGCATTTTCACTATTTTCCCGTACCTGAAAGACCTAATATATACAAAAAACAGGGCGATGAAGTATATATGGAATACCATCGCCCTGTCAATAGCCTGCCAGATATCCACATTGCCTCTGATAATGTGGTATTTCGGCTATTTTCCAAAATATTTTCTTGTCACCAACCTGCTTTGCGTGCCATTAAGCTCAGTAATACTCGCCCTTACTATAGCTTCTATCGGGCTTTACGCGCTATGGCCGGCAGCCGGCATTGTCTGCGGAAAGTTCTTGTCCGGCTCCATCGGTCTCCTGATATGGATTACGGAAACAGTCGCATCCCTTCCTTGAAAGCAACAGTCCCCCCTTTCCGGCGGTTTTGCAAAGGCGACCGCATGCAGACGACTCCCGCTTCTAAGGAGGGGGCCCAAAAGGAGGAATTTCAAGGCTTGCGCAGATGAGAAAACCGGAGTGTACTGTCGTACATGAGGATTTTCGAATCAAGCGTAACGCAGAAATTACCCTTTTGGGCCAACCTCCTCAATCCACAAGCGTAAGTTCATCCAGAATATTCCGCGCTCCGGCATACTTGTCTATAAGGAAAAGCACGTACCTTATATCAAGAGAAATATTGCGGCAGAGTTCAGGATCGAAAGCAAGGTCGCTCATCGTGCCTTCCCATACCCTGTCGAAATTGATTCCTACAAGATTGCCGTCGGCATTGATAACCGGGCTTCCCGAGTTTCCCCCGGAAGTATGGTTGGTCGCGAGGAAACATACCGGCACAGTCCCGTCCACTTCCCAGCGCCCGTAATCCTTTGCCGCATACAGGTCCCTGAGTTTCTGCGGGATATCGTAATCGAAAATCTCCGGATTGTCTTTCTCGATTATGCCCTCCAAAGTCGATACCGGCAAGTATACCACTCCGTCGGAAGGCTCGAAACCCTCGACCTTGCCGTAAGAAACCCGCAAAGTAAGGTTTGCGTCCGGATAGAACGTCTTGTCCTTGAGAAATTCCATCTGTCCCCTCATATAAGTCCTGTTCATAAGCGCTATGCGGCTGCTCATTTCCGATGCGGCGGAAGCAAGGACGGCCACATTGGAATAATACGAATCCGCCAGTCTGTACAGAGGATCGGAGTGCACGGCATTCATGGCCCCGGCGGAATCCAACGAGGCTATTCCGAGAGCCTTCTCCCTGTCTGTAAAAAGCGACACGGCAAATATGGAATCAATAACCGCACCGACAGAGCCGAGACGGGAAAACTCCTGTTTCAGATACTCCGGTTTGAAATCATTCGGCACGTCTTCATTGAACTTTTCCGCCATAAACGCAAAAGTCTCCTCATCTATAGGATAATAATAGTCTTTGAAAAAACTTTCGATGAATCTTTCAAGTCCCTCGGTTCCATTATGGGAGATGTAATTCCCCACATTGCGGGCAAACCTGAAAGCATCCACACCGTTGAGCGACTCCGCATAATAATCCATGGCGTACGAATACGGGTACATTTCGCCATAAAGTCTTGAAAGCGAATCCGTCAGACCGATATAACCTTCATATCCGCCATCCTGGGCCCACTTCGCGAATTGCTCCTCGAAGGCTTTCTTTGTACCGTAAGTATCCAGTTTTACAAGGCCTTTATGCTCTCCCTGCCATTTTTTCCATGCATTGGCCACATTTGCCTGTTTGGAAGAATAACGTATCCTTATGTCCTGATCCGCCGCCATATATTTTTTCATTATGGCAAGTCTCTCGCTCCTGAGAGCGATCTTCTTGGGGTTCATATCTTCTATGTACCTTATCGCGTCCGAATGCACATATTCCTGCGTGCTTCCCGGAAAACCGTATACGAAAGTGAAGTCTCCTTCGGAAATTCCAGCCGTGGAAATCCTGAAGAATTTTTTAGGCCTGTACGGCACATTGTCTTCGGAATACGGGGCCGGATTGTTGTCTTTATCCGCATAAATCCTGAAAATGGAGAAGTCTCCCGTATGCCTCGGCCACATCCAATTGTCCGTATCGCCGCCGAATTTCCCTATGGACGAAGGAGGAGCGCCGACAAGGCGTACATCATCGAATTTCTGGTAAACGAAAAGGAAATACTGGTTCCCGTAATACATCGGTTCGACAGAAGCCTCATATGAAGGGCCTTCGGCAACAGCGGCCTCCTTTATGCGCGCCCCGTTGGCTTCTATCAGAGAATCTCTCTGTCTTTCACTCATGGAAACATCATATCCTTCCAATATCCGCCCGGTCACATCTTCCATCCTGACAAGGAACGCCACCCACAACCCCTCGTTAGGAAGCTCTTCTTCAAGGGACATTGCCCAAAAACCGTCTTTCAGATAATCATGCTCGACAGAACTGTGGCGTTGGATCGCCCCGTAGCCGCAATGGTGGTTGGTCAGCAAAAGCCCTTTGTCCGAGACCAACTCTCCGGTACATCCTCCGTTGAAAAGCACTACGGCATCTTTCAAAGACGCCTGATTGATACTGTATATATCCTCGGCATCCAGTTTAAAGCCCTTGGCCTGCATGTCGTCTATGCGTTGCGAAATAAGTGCAGGCAGCCACATCCCCTCGTCGGCCGAAGAAACAGACGGGAAAAACGCCAACAGGGAAAAGGCAATGATCAATTTAAAGCATTTCATAATACATCCAATTATAAAACCGGCGGCAAGCAGGCCTGAGCCGCCATACCGCCGGTTAAAAGATTAACAACCATGTTTACTGTCCGAGCGAATTGAGGTACTCCTCGTATTTATGATAACCGTCGGCATATTTCTGGTCCCTGTCGCGGAAACGGAAATAGATGCTCTTGAGATACTCGGCTGCCGCGCGTTTGAATTCAACATCATCTGTCGCGCCGAAAAGTTTTTCGAACGGCTCTACGGCATTCAGCATATAGCCTTCGAATTCATCCACAAGGGCCATGTATTTCGTATCGTCCATTTCTTTCTGGGCGATTTCCGAAACCCTTACGGCTTCGTCATACCACAACGCGCCGGCAGCAAAAAGGCCGAACATGTAAGTATTGTCTATTTCGTATGACTTGTAATAGCATTCCAAAGCTTTCTGCACATCGCCCATGCCTTTGTATATGTCGCCTTCAACATAATACAATGATGCATTGTTAGGTTCATTGGCCTTGGCTTCTGCTATAAGCGCGAAGAGGGTTTCCGGGTCTTCATCACTGTCCAGATAATAATTGATAAGGCTTATTATGATTGCCTGGCTTGAAGGGAAGAGTTTAAAGCCTTGTTCCAGAACCGCTTTGCCTTTCTGTACGTCACCGCTTCCTATATAAAGGTCAGCGAGCCTTGAGAACACGTCACCGTTTTCATAGTGCTCGATTTCCACGCATTTCGTAAACATGTCTATGGCACGTGTCGTATCGCCTGCAAGGGCCGCCGTGAAGCCGGCATCGTAAATGGCAAGGGTATCGATCTTGCCAATATACTTGCAGGCTGAAATGTCCATGCTTTTCACGAAACAGTCGGATGCATCGCGGAAACGTGCCAGATTGTACATGGTCATTCCTTCATCGAAATACTTGGTGGCAACATATGAAAGACCTTCCTTGACTTTTTCAAGCCCCTTTTCTTTTGTTTCGAGCTCACCGGCCTTCATATATGCTTTGACAGCCTCTCCGAGAGGATCAGGGTACGGAAGTTTCGTGACTTCTGCAATCACAAGCATTCCGGAAGCATCATAATAAAGATTGAATTCCGGATAAACATCCTTGCGGTAAGCAGCCCCGTTGAGTATCACCTCCTCGGAAGAAGAAGGAGTCATGCCTCCGAGAAGCATCTGGGTCTCAATCTGAGACATGCCCAAAACCACATTCGAAACAGGAGCCTCGTAAACTTTCACATGCGCTTCGCCGAGTTTAATCCATGATGCCGGCTTGGCGGCCTTTTTAGGGTTTTCAATCGCCGTTTTTGCTTTCTCTACATCATTCAAAGCATTCAGTACGGCATTGGACTGTGCAAACGCGAACTGTGTCGAAAGAAGCACAGACAAGACAATAAACAATCTTTTCATGAAAATATCATTTTTTATTGGTTAATATTATTATCGCTTTCTTCATCCTCGTCACGCTTGCCCACAGTGCAGACAGCCGCTATCCCGTCGCCCTCCTTTATATTGATCAGGCGTACCCCCTGGGTGGAACGGCCTGCGACACGTATGCCCGAGACTGCGAGCCTTATGGTTATTCCAGAACGGTTTATAATCATAAGATCGTTATCGTCGGTAACATCCTTCATAGCTATAAGCTCGCCTGTCTTCTCGGTGATATTGATAGTCTTCACTCCTTTGCCGCCCCTGTTGGTCTTGCGGTAATCTTCCAGCGCCGAGCGTTTCCCGTAGCCGTTCTCGCTTACCACCAATATGGTTTTGGACGAAGCGTCCTCCGACTGGGGATCAACACTTACCAGACCGACTACCTCGTCATCATCATCTATGGATATGCCCCTGACACCGGCTCCGGTACGGCCTATGGCCCTTGCATCCTTCTCGTCAAAGCGGACACAACGCCCTTTCCTGCCGGCAAGCAGGATTTCGCAATTGCCGTTGGTAAGCACCGCACCGTGAAGTTCATCCCCTTCGCGGATGGTTATAGCATTTATTCCGTTCGCACGAGGCCTTGAATAGGCTTCAAGGGAAGTCTTCTTTATCGTACCCCTCTTGGTGCCGAGTATGATATAATTGTTGTTTATATAATCCTCGTCCTTGAGGCTTTTCACATTGATGTACGCACAAATCTTGTCATCAGGCTCGATGTTTATGACATTCTGCAAGGCCCTGCCTTTCGAAGATTTGGTCCCCTCCGGAATATCATAGACCTTAAGCCAGAAACATCGTCCCTTGGCAGTAAAGAACAGCATGGTACTATGCATGTTGGCGACATAGATATGCTCTATGAAGTCTTCATCGCGCGTAGTGGTACCCTTGGCTCCCACCCCGCCTCTGTTCTGGAGCCTGTACTCCGTAAGAGGTGTCCGCTTTATGTAACCGAGGTGCGATATGGTTATCACCACGTCCTCGTTTGGATAAAAATCTTCAGGATTGAACTCATCCGCGGACGGCTCGATCATGGTTCTGCGTTCATCTCCGTATCTCTCCTTGAGATATTCGAGTTCCTCCTTTATCACGCCCATCTGAAGGTCATAACTTGCAAGTATTTCCTGAAGACGGTTGATCAGTTTCATCAATTCATCATACTCTGCCTGCAGTTTCGCCCTTTCCAGTCCGACCAGCTGTGCCAGTCTCATTGCGACAATGGCGGCCGCCTGCACATCGGTAAAGCCGAACCGCTCCATAATGGCGGACTTGGCGTCTTCGACAGTGCGCGAAGCCCTTATCATGGCTATGATCTCGTCGATGAAATCCAACGCCTTCAGCAGGCCCTCCAGTATATGGGCGCGTTTCTGCGCCTTGTCCAGTTCGAACTGTGTCCTGCGCACTATCACATCATGCCTGTGACGCACGTAATATTTGATCAGCTGCTTCAGATTCAACAGTCTCGGACGACCGTCCACAAGCACTACGTTATTAACGGAAAAACTTGATTGCAGCTGGGTGTATTTGAACAGCGTGTTCAATACGACATTCGCCACGGTACCCTGCTTGAGCCTGATCAGTATGCGCATGCCGTGCCTGTTGCTCTCGTCATTCACGTATGTGATGCCTTCGATTTTCTTCGTTTCCACCAATTCGGCTATCTTTTCGATAAGCTCGCGCTTGTTTACCATGTAAGGTATCTCGGTAACGATAATCTGCTCGCGGCCATGTTCGTCAGTCTCTATTTCAGTCCTTGACCTGATCACTATGCGCCCGCGCCCGGTTTCGAAAGCGTCCTTTATGCCCTGCAGTCCCTGAATGATACCTCCCGTCGGGAAATCCGGACCGCTTATATGTTTCATCAGCCCTTCTACGGTTATGTCCGGGTCGTCGATATAAGCCTCTATCGCATTGCACACCTCGGTAAGGTTGTGCGGGGCCATGTTCGTGGCCATGCCTACCGCGATTCCGGAAGAACCGTTAAGCAACAGCAACGGGACCTTTGCCGGAAGCACCTTCGGCTCATCCAGGGATTCATCGAAGTTTTTCTGGAAATCGACAGTATTCTTATCCAGGTCCGCAAGCACTTCCTCGGCTATGCGCTGCAGCTTGGCTTCGGTATAACGCATCGCCGCCGGGGAATCACCGTCGATTGAACCGAAGTTCCCCTGACCGTAAACCAGCTTGTATCTTAACGACCAGTCCTGCGCCATACGCACCATCGTATCGTACACGCTCGTATCCCCGTGAGGATGGTATTTACCGAGCACCTCACCCACGATACGCGCCGATTTCTTCGTCGGCTTGTCATAGGTAAGCCCCAATTCGGACATGCCGAAAAGCACTCTCCTGTGTACAGGCTTCAAGCCATCCCTGACATCCGGAAGCGCACGAGAGACAATGACAGACATCGAATAGTCGATGTACGCGCTTTTCATCTGCTTGTCTATGTTCACCGTCTCTATCCGGCCTGTTGCCTGATCTTGCTCTATATCCATAACACCTATTTAAAAATCAAAACACAAAATAACCGCCAAAAATAACTGTTTTTTTTCAAACAGACAAATCGGATTTTACTAGCGGCCAACTAGCGGCCAACACACTTAAAAAGACATTCAAAAAGACGGTTCGCATAGCCGAGACGTGAACCGTATTTCTGCCGCAGGCAAATATCGCAGAAGCCGCAGACGGCATGGATGGCCTCGCAAAAGCCGGGAAGGACGTGCCGGGCTAACATTGCTTGACTGCGACGCACACCCCGACTTAACCCCTGATATTACAATATTCTGAATACCAAGATGATAGAAATTCACAACAAAAAATCAGAGTGGATTCAGAGGGGTTTGAAATGCCCTTGAATCCACAGAGATAATTATTCAATTTACCATTAACCGTATGTGGATTAACACATAACAACACTTCAAGATTAAGTCGGGGCGTGCGCCTGATTTGTCCAAAACATCGTTATGCCATATCATTATTCGGCAAGCGAAGGGACAGCGTCGGAAATAAAGTCGGATGCCGAGTTGTTCGTATCCACGAAATACCCGTCGGTGTCCGTCTTTCTTCTCACGCTTTTCCCGTAACGCTCCGGATCAAAGTCCGTTGTTCCGCAATGCGCATACCCCGCATCGAGAGAAGTATCGAACGACAACATGTAGAACACCTCTTCCACGCTGAGATTCACAGCGTCCAATACCCATGAATTTGGCACCAGATAAGCATTGGTGATATCCATTTCAAAGTCTCCCGCCTGAGTGTGCATAATATATGTGCCTTCCCATCTGTAATCTGCAAGATATGTCTCCATATCCATACCGGAAGGAGGCAAGGCTATGCAATAACCGCAGAAGCCCCTGTTGTGCATAGTCCAGTAGGACATGGAATAGCAGAACCATTTGTCCATATTGGGCACATCAGGGTTGTCTATATCGAGGTTCGCGCTTGAAGCAGACTCGTCATACCACTCAAAATCCGCTATCGTAAGGTCAAAAGAACCAGGATTGTCAGCCTTGAAGTTCTGGGCATTGTTGGCTATCAGTATTGACCCGCGAGGTTGGACAGGAACATCCGTCCCACTCCCCGGGACAACATATATTGCCTGTACACCGCAGTATTCGGAACGTATGTCCGGATTGTACGTGTTGTTCGTGGACGAATTGATCTTAGCCTCCATGACCATGATTCCGTCAGCATAAAGCACTTCATCCGTATTATTCGCGATTTTTATGTATTGTTCACCGGAATTCGTACTCGTACTGCCTTCCAAAAGGTTGCCGGTAAAGAAAATCTCTTCTATTACAAATTCTCCGGGGAAGAGGTTGCTCCAACTCTGAAGCACATCCACGGACATAAGAAGCTCACCTTCGCTGTTTACGACCTCCAAAACCGCCGTGCGATCTTGACCAGAGGTATTTTCCCCGAACACAAGGGTGAAACCGTCCTCATCCTGATTTCCGGACGCAATCCATGTTATATCGGAAGGTACATTTATGCTGTACGGATACCCTTGAGGGGCAGCCACAATGATCTCGCCACCGCGCGCCCTCACTTTAAGGGACTCGGTTTCAGGCTGCCCTGGAGGAGTCATCCTTTGTTGTATGAGTGTAAGCGTGGCAGTAGCCGTCCCTGCCGTATTCTCGGCTATTATCCTCACTGTCGCAGTACGGTCAATGGCATCTGTATATCCGGAAACCGTCACCGTAATTTCCGAATTGCCGTTTCCGGACATCGGTGACACAGAATACCAGTCCCCACCATCGGTTTCCACAGTCCAATCATCGGAAGCAGTGACACTTACTGCCATCGTACCGCCGACGGATGTGAAAGTGAGAGTTTCAGGGTCAATCTCAACGGTAGGTTTTACCGCCTCCCTCGTGCATGAAAACGCAAAAAGCGCCGTCAAAGAAAACAAAAGAAATTTTTTCATGATTATTTAAAACATTAATTAATAGTATCTTATCAAAAGCATATACCTAATTTCATCTCTGCCATCCACATATTGATTCCTGAAGTGAAGTATGCATACCGGCATCCCCCCTCCATATAAACGGCCATAGTCCTGTTAAGGCTCCTTTGGGCGCGCAACGAACAATCGCCCCCGGATGAAGACGCGCTGAGATTGGAAAACCCGTACCTTATCATTTCCGACATTGCCTCTTCCTCCTCTTGGGAAGATATGTCGAGACCGCCTCCTATATTCACGGCAACAGAGGCCCCTGCACGGACGGCCAAAAGCCACGGGGACTTCCCGAACACCGCCATGAATGGAAGTCGTACATATATACGGGAATACGTCATGCTTCTTTCAGGGAACAAGTATCCGGCGGAAGAAGAAAGCCAGCCGACCACCGGGGTCAATGTCCATAAAGTCTTTTCCATTTCAAAATCAAAGAAAGCCGATACTGCCGTGTCCCATATCCCGTTAAGGTACATCAGCGAAGCTCCAAGAACATTATAGATATTCGAAGCGCCATTGTCGATGATCATTTCCGTTCCGGTGCGCCGCTCATGTTTTCCTGAAAAAGCAATTCCCCATTTGTCGCCCCGATAACCGACATATCCGGATAAATCCATAATATTCAAGGAAGTTATCGGTACATCGTTCTGATTGCTGAGCAGCCTTCGTACCGTAAACGAACGGAAACCGACTTCGGCCATCCAGCCACGTCTGGCTTTCGGAACCATACCGGCGCGGAAGGAATACCCTCCCCCCTTATGATATGTACCGAGGTAGGCTCCTGTACCCGTGAAACGCTCGAAATACGTTCCCAGCCCTGTCATCGGTATCTCAGATGTATTGGCCCCTGTAGGATTATAGAATCCCACATCTGAAATCTGCCTGTAAATGCGCCCCGCCACAGTCACATACACAAGACTCCCGCCCGCCGAATAGCCGGCGGAAATGGAGGCATTGAAATCCGATGTGATATTGCGCGGTCTCGGATCCACCCTGCGGTATTCATGCAATGCACGGTAAGAAGCCTGCACTCCGTAGCTGAAACGCCCGTCCTTTCTGGAATACCCACCGGAAAACATGTATTTTTCATGAGAAAGGTTTCCGCCGACAGTGTCAGCGGTTACATACGGGTACAGCAGAAGGAAGTCCGAGCTCGAATTCCACAAAACGTTTCTTTTCATCCCGTTCACATATTCAACATTGGCAAATGCGGAAGATTTGTCATTCAACCTGATATATGAATCCGCATTGAAATTGCCGGCATCGAAACGGTCGCCTTCCTGTACAATCAACGCAGCCGACTCGTCCCGAAGAGAGTAAGAAGCGGATATTTCCGTGAAAGACAAATCCTGACGATACAGGTTCGCTGCCGGGGAATTGTCATAGATCTCTTTTCCGACCCCATACAATGCGCTCGAAAGCCCGTAAGTACGCCCGTTCACATCCACTGTGTCAGAACTTGTCTGAGCCGTCAGCGGCATCGGATGCGACAGAACATACAGCACGGCCAAAACGCCTGAGGCAATATTCAACTTCATGAATGCCATATCAATCCAACCAAGTAAGTTTCACGACCAACTCCTCCTCGCCGTCCAGCAAATCCACAGAGGAGGACGGCTGTCTGTGCTGTGCGCTTCTGACTCTTCTCAGAGTACCGTCCCCGAAATCCGCAACGGCATCGAACCCGAACACATATACGCCCTTCTGCACCGTCATCCTTCCCGTTCCGTTCACAAACAGCGGATAGTCATAGTTACGCCGGGTATTTATATTGCGGAAAAACGAAACATCCTCGTCCCCTTCCACCGTAACCAATACCGCGTTTCTCCCGTCCGGGAACTCTAAAACGATACGTACCTGAGAAAAAAGCCCTTCTTCATCAAAGCCGGCACAGGAACTTGCCGCCGCCATACATAAGACGGCATACATTGTCTTTAACAATCTGGACAGTCCGGTATTTTTCATATCTTCACATTAAGTTCCATTCCGAAATAAGGTTGCACGCTCCTGCGTACCAGTATTCCCATTGAAGAATAGTAGGCAGGGGTGTAATCAAGGATTTTATTCACAAAAACCGAAAGCGACAACTTGTCCCGGAACAGGGTTTTCGTCACCTTTAAATTTATATTCATGCAAAACGGGATCGTATTGTAACGATACACAGACTCGTCCCTGTTCCTTATCATCTGGGCGAGCAACCCGTCGGATGCCGATTCCTGAGTGAATTCGTGCCATTGAGCCTTGTTGTCTATGTAGTAATCCGGATAAGGATTGACATACAATGACTGGCTTCCCACAAACCACATGCACTGGAAAGAGGCTGTAAATATGAGCCCGAGTCTCGGAATCTGGGTGTCGAAAGTGAAATTGGTATTGAACGACTCCCGCAGGTAACCCTCTGTCTCGGAATAATATCCTATATACGGGTAGGCTTCCCCTCCTATGTTCGAAAGAGGCTGGTAAAAATCCGGAAGGCTGTTACGGTATATGGTACGGAACCACGCCCCGTTTACCGTTATCCTTGTCATTATGGGACGGATGCGGGCTGATGTGAAACTGAACTCCACGCCCTCCTTCAATGTACGGCTTCCGTTTGCCGGCACACTGTAAGTGGTCAGCAATGTATCAAGGACATAAGGCACGGAAGACAAGTCCGGCGGGCCGTCCAGAGACCCCGAGTCTACGGACTGCTCGTCATAGTCTTTGGTAACGAATGTCACGAGACGTCCCTGATACCTGAAACCGGACTTCATATCCTCCCTGAAATATGTAACTGACATCGTATTGTCCTTCCATGCGAAATCGGCCCGGATTTCCCATTTGAAATTTTTGGCGGCTGCCAAATCGAAATTCACGGGGTCTATCCTGAAAACGCGCAGGTTCACAAGCCTTTTGTCCTTGTCCGCCGGCCAGTAGTTCATCTGGGTTATATCGTAATAAATCGTTTCGGGGAACAGATAGTCCATGGTAGGGTATTTTGTGTGCAGTCCGGCTCCGGCGGACAGGGAAATCCCGAAATCGTCCCCAAGACAGCCGAATGACGGAAAAACGAGGGTGAAATTCAGTCTGGGGTCAACATTGATTTTCCCCTGCAGTGAATACTTGTTTCCTATATTAAGCAAAGCGGAGGCTCGCAGTCCCACCATCGCCTCAAGCATAAATCCCTGTCCAAAAACGGCTTTAATATTGTCTTCCGCGAAAACCGACAGCCTATGCAGGGCCGGAATGGAGTTGAAAGCCCTCGGACGCACATTCATGTCAGGGGAGAACGGTCTTTCCACATCGAAAATCACTCCCCTTCCGAAGTTCTTGTCCATATTCCATTCGACTCCTGTCTTCATATTATTGCGGAAAGAATGAGAACCGAACGCAAAATGGGATGTCGCCTTCACAAATGCATTGAAAGGGATGCCCTCTACCGACATGGTCGCTTCATATCTTGCAGGAAGGGCACCTACATTGTACTCTCCTTCCTCCCTTGCCGTAGAAAGAGGGGTTTCCGTCCCAAGAACCACATATTTCCACCGGTCTATCACATCCATGTCCGCCGACAGGGCGGCCTGCAGGTTAAATCTGCGGAAAAAGCCGTCTTTTCTCGACGACATATTGAAATCAGCCACTGCCGAAAACCTGTTGTATGAAGACTTGTATTTTTCGACTGGCCCCATATCACCGAAATCAAGATCCTGATCCGATTTCTCGTCATCGAAAGATCCGGTATAGTCGAAACTTCCTCCTGCACTGAAAATATAATCTTCGTTCCCGTTCCAGCTGCGGTTCAACCTCAGAGATCCGGTCAGTCTCTTATAACTTTGCCTTATGTTCCGAGGGTCGGCCTTGGCATCCAGATAACCCACGCCGGCATTTATTTTCAACGGCTCGCCGGCCTGTCCCGACTCAAAGCCCTTGCCCACATAGAAAAGTTTGCTCTTCATATCCGACTTGAAGCGCCCCTCGAGTGTCCGCCCTCCCTGTTTCCTCCTGATATTTACCATCCCGCTGGTCAGATCCCCGTATTCCGCTGAAGCTATGCCCCTCACAATCTCTATGGACTCTATGTCGTCCGTGGAGATTGATCTCATGTCTACTCCGGAATTAAGGAAAGAAGACCCGAGGCTGCTGTATGCCGGAGTCGCCTGAAGATTGGCATTGGTGCTGACAGGAACCCCGTCGACTGTAAACTGTGTGCCCAATGAAGAAGTGTTGTACTCCCCTATAGGACTTGCCTCACGAAGACGGATTGTCTGTGCGGAAGAAAACACAGGGTCGCTTGCCATACCGCCGGGTATAAGCTCAAGCACGTCCGCAATGCTTGAAGGCTGTATGTGTTCTATGGCATCCCTCCCTATCACCGATTTTGTCACATTACCCTTAGGCTGCGTAGCAGTCACAGTAACTTCACCTATGAGCATCGGAGAAATGTTTACATGCACGATCAACTCCTCCATACCTTCTTTAATATAGGACACTCCGCAATCAAACTCGTCTCCGAAATACAGTACGGAGATCCTATATTTTCCTACCGATACGTCACGGAATCTGCATACGCCATTGTCATCTCCTCCGCACGCATATACTTTTCCGGTCCGGATGTTTTTTAGGAAACAGTTCGGGAATGACAACGGTGTTCCGGTCTTCGTATTTTTCACGATTACGTCAAGTTTCGTGTGCGAGGTATCCGCAATCGCACAATACCCGTCTTGCAGGGACATTGCAAGGGATACAACCAACATATACGCGAAATACAAGCACTTAAAATTCATTCCCATTTTTCGTTATTGCGTTGCAAAATTACGCCTCCCACAAAAGGCCGGCAATCCCAATTTATAGCCAAAACTGCCTGTCGCATCATAATTTATTGGGATTTCACATTATTTTTCCGCATTGTATTTTTGCATCCGTAAAATACGTTGGACATGGAAAATGTAATTGAATGCCGTTCACTCACACATTATTACGGCAAAAGACTGATATACAAGGGTCTTTCTTTCAACGTCCCGAAAGGAAGGATACTCGGGCTGTTAGGCAAGAACGGTACGGGGAAAACCACTACAATCAATATACTCAGCGGCTATCTGGAACCGAAGTCTGGAGAGTGCCGGATTTTCGGAGAAAACATCAGATCCATGAATCCGGCAACCCGTGAAAGAATCGGACTTCTCATAGAAGGTCACGTACAGTACCAATTCATGACGATTAAAGAAATAGAACGTTTCTACAGCGCATTTTACCCGGCATGGAGAAAAGAAGCATACTATGAACTGATGGGCAAGCTGAAAGTCGCTCCGGGACAACGGATTTCCCGCATGTCGTGCGGACAGAAATCACAGGTGGCATTAGGGCTGATACTGGCCCAGAATCCAGATTTGCTCATACTGGACGATTTCTCACTCGGTCTGGATCCGGGATACCGCAGGCTATTTGCCGACTACCTCAGGGAATATGCTAAAGCAGAGGGAAAAACTGTTTTCCTGACTTCACATATAATACAAGACATGGAACGGTTGGTGGACGACTGCATAATCATGGACTACGGGAAAATCCTCCTGCAATGCCCCGTAAGTGACATTCTGGGGAAATTCAGGATTTACTCATGCCTCGCGGAAAAGATGCCCGAAAAGGATTTCGACGGGATATACCATCCGTCACTGATAAAGGGCAGGCTCGAATTCGGCTCTTTCCTGCCTCCCGAAGAAGTAAAGGAAAAGCTTGACATGGCAGCAACCGTGTATTCCGATCTGCAATGCAGCCACGCCACACTCGAAGACGCATTCATATCAATGACAGGAAAATATTAACCGACAAATCAGAAAAAAATGTTAAAAGCCTTCATATCGAAAGAATGGATTAAAACCAGATGGTACCTGCTCGCTGCATTCATCACGATTACGGCGTTCGCCGCATATTCTGTACACGGAATATTCCGTGCTGTCTCCATAAGGGGAGCGGGACATATCTGGGAAGTAATGGTAACCAGAGATGCCGTATTCATAGATATAATACAATACGTACCATTGATTGCGGGAGTGCTTTTAAGTATTTTCCAATTCACGCCCGAGATGCAGAGAAAATGTCTGAAACTGACCCTGCACCTTCCCGTCCCGGCCATGAGATCTACATATGTCATGATTGGATTCGGCATGGCGGCCCTTTCAGTCTGTTTCACAGCCGCCCTGCTGACCATAAGCATACCTGCCACGGCAATCCTGCCCAAAGAGCTTGCCGCACGTATGGTATCCACGGCATTGCCCTGGTTTCTTGCCGGTTACTGCGGATATACGCTTGCAACCTGGATAATACTCGAACCTTCATGGAAAGCACGTACTGCATGGACATTTATATCCGTTCTGATCCTACGGATATTTTTCCTCGCTCCAGCACCTGCCGCCTACGGGAAGTTCCTGCCGTGGCTGGCCTTGTCCGTCATACTTTCCGCATCGCTGGCATGGCTTTCCGTAACACGCTTCAAGGCGGGCAGACAGGACTGACAAATTTCGTTGAACACCGTAATACGATTAGATTATGAAGATTTTCGCCAAAATATTCCTTATCATATCAATTGCTGTTCTGGCAGCATGGCAGATACCGTGGCTTATCGGATATTTCGACACGAAGACGGATCGCACTCCTTTTACCCTTTACAGTTGCGTTACAGGAGATTTCGCCATACTGAAACACGACGGCGACGACTTCACATATACCGACCGCAAAGGCAACATCTACACCGAAAGACAGTTCGACTCCATACTTCCGCTGTTTTACGCCAGGCAGCTCTTTTCAGAAGGACGTTTTCCTGATACCTTGGACTCGAAGCCGATCGTTTTCAAGGAAGCTTTGGAAAAAAGTTTCTTCTTCACTTCCCGCCCGTCGGACATAAATCGCAGTGTTCCCGGAATATATTTCCTGTTGGAAAGCGAGTCGGGAAGGGTAGACCTTGAAATGCCCAGCGATGCCTTCAGGATAAACGGACGGGGCATAGAATTTATAGACATGGAGACCAATTCCACCGACACCGCCAAAAGCAGGATTTTCACGCAGGCCATGTCCGAATGCGGTTTCGTTTTTCCTGCAAAATGCGTTTCAGGCAACCCAACACCCAAGAAAGAATATGACGAAGGCTATATACTTGCGGACTCGGAAGGAAGCCTGTTCCATCTGAAAATGACAAAAGGAAAACCATACATAAGAAAGATACGGCTTCCCGATGCCGTCATTGCCGAACATGCATTCATTACCGAATTCGGGGATCGCAGCATGATCGCCCTTTTCACCGACAGCGAAAACCGTTTTTACGCAGTCAGGATGCCAGGGTATAAAACGATGGAAATAGGAATGGCCGGCAAAGGGTTCGACCCTTGCAGGGAGAGTATTCTGGTAGTAGGCAACATGCTTGACTGGACTATCAGGATAAACTCCGATGATTCGGTACGTTACTGCGCCGTCTCCGCCGAAAGCCTTACTTTTCTTGCCGGGATGGAATATCCGGTAAGAAAAAGCCGGCTGCACGGCATACGTTTCACATCCCAACAGGACAGGTTCGTAAAACCGAGATTATATTAAAAACTGTTTCAAACGACGGATTCTTAAAAACCGACTTCCAGACCGTCATACGCAGGCTGGATCCTCTCGCCCAAATCATCCGGAACATCCCGCCCCGCAGCCCTCAACTGCGAGGAAGCCTCCTCCACAATCAGCCTTTGGAGTTCGGCATGGCATTCAAGCTGATGCGACAAGTGTGTCAGGTAAGTACGGCGGGCATTTACTTTCAAGGCTATCTCCACAGCCTGTTCGAAGCTGAAATGCGAAAGGTGGCTGCCGTGTTTTACGCAATTTACGGTCATGACATCCAAATCTTTCAGTTTTCCGAACTGGTCATCCGGGATACAGTTCATATCAGTTATATAGGCCAGTCCGCCGAACCGGAATCCGAGAACAGGCAACCTGAAATGCATCCCGCGCACAGGGATAACCTCCACTGAACAATCGTATCCATTCTGGCAGGACGGGACGGAAAAGGGTTCGTCCGAAATATTGTGGATGTTCCACGCCGGTATGCCGGGATATCGCGGCAGGGAGAATGCATAGGAATATTCATTTTTCAGGGAGTCCTCCACGTACTTCTCACAATAAATATCCACAGCCCTGTTTTCAAGATAATTTATAGCCCTTACATCGTCGAGCCCTCCCGTGTGGTCCTTATGGTTGTGGGTCAACAATATGGCATCAAGATGCAATATATCCTCCCTGAGCATCTGCTGCCTGAAATCCGGCCCGGCATCCACCAGAATCCGGCATCCGCCGTATTCCACATACAGAGATGAACGCAATCTTTTGTCATGCGGATCCTCAGATCTGCATACGGCGCACTTGCAACCTATCATCGGCACGCCCTGAGAAGTTCCGGTGCCGAGAAACACTGCCCTGTTTTTCTTTTCCATACAACCGCTACAATTCAATTTCATAAGCTGTTTAAATTTTCCACGAATCAAATAACGACTTCCGCTATCCTTCCTATGCTATCCTCGGAAAACGGCCTTTCCACTTTAATGTAATTACGTGTATATCCCGACATCATCCCTCCTTTCTCCTTACTTTCGAACAGCACGAGTTCCCGGCGCCCTGAATTGGCTTTGACAAAATCCGAATAAAGCCTGCCGCTCAACGCCATAAGCCTCTCTACTCTCGAATTTTTTACTTCCTCTGGAATCTGACCCGGAAGAGAAGCAGCGACAGTGCCAGGACGTTTGGAATAAGGGAAAACGTGCAAAAAAGCAGGCCGTGCACGCTCAAGCAGGCCATATGTTTCCATAAATTCGCCTTCAGTTTCCCCCGGAAAACCCGCAATCACATCTATCCCGAAAAACACACGGTCTTTCCCGTCTTCCCCCAAGGCATCGTAATGACGGTAAAACGCCCTTCTGACATAATCCAGTTTTTCCAAAAAATCCGCAGCCCTGTACCTTCTCCCCATTGCTTTCAGTATTCTGTCCGAACCCGACTGCAGAGGGATATGGAAATGCGGCATGAACTTGTCTACGGAAGCTATCCAGTCTATGATTTCATGTGTGAGAAGATTAGGCTCAATAGAAGAAATACGATAACGCTCAATACCTTCTACTTCATTAAGGGCCTTCAGCAAATCCAAGAAAGATTCGCCTGTGGTTTTCCCGAAATCCCCCGTGTTCACACCGGTAAGCACTATTTCCCTGACACCGGCGGAAGCTATTGACCTTGCCTCTTCCACGACTTTGGCAACAGAGGCGTTCCGGCTTTCGCCACGCGCTATCCACACGGTACAATAAGTACAATGGAAATCGCAACCGTCCTGTACTTTCAAAAAAGAACGGGTACGCTCCTCCCCGGAAGAATATGCAAGAAAAAAACTGTCGTCCGTGACTGCAAGACCGGACATTCCTCCTGCAAGCAAGCACTCGCCGCGGGACAGACCGCCGGCAGCAAGGATATCAGCACTGTCATTTCCTGACAATGAAGACTTAAAGGCAGACATTACCGTATCAGCTATCTTCCCTTTGTCTTTTGAACCGAAAACGAACTTTACCCCCTCCAATGAATAAAGGGAATCCCCCTTCAGCTGGGCATAACACCCTGTCACTGCAATCCATGCGGATGGCGAAACACGATGCAGCCTGCGGATGAAACTGCGGCACTTCCTTTCGGATGTCTCTGTTACTGCGCAAGTATTTACCACAAATATGTCGGCACCTTCCCTCCAATCGGACACACTGCACCCGTAACGTACAAATGACCTTTCTATCGTGGAAGTCTCGGCATAATTCAATTTACACCCCAATGTCACGAAAGATACCCTGATATTTTTCCCCATACATCCTCCTCCGTTCTGCATGACTTCATTCACACCAATGAAACAAGCGTATATTCGGCATATCCTTCTTCTATCCCTTCTATAGGAGGATGCAGCTTCCTGACCGTCACAGACACTTTCCCGAGTCCGGAATACCGCTCCGAAACATCGGACATGATGCTTCCGGCCACTTTCTCTATAAGATTAGAAGGACTTGACATCACCCCCGATATGATGGAATATATTTCAGAATAATCAAGCGTATCATCCAAATCATCGCTTACCGAAGCAGCCAGCAAATCGGGCCTTGCGACAGGAGATATTTGAGCACTGCCTTCCTGCAACACTTCGAAATCAACTTCATACTCCCCTCCTTGTTCCCGCTCGAAGCCGAAACAGCCGTGGAAAGCATGGAACCTCAGGCCTTTCAAGGCCAACCTACCTGATAACGAACCATTTATATATTTTTTCATAATCTTGAAAAACTATTAAAAGACATTTGAAGCAGACAACACGAAAACACACGGACGCTTACCGATCCTAAAACCTTCCGAGACAGCCTTTGCCCATCCGGAAACAGGCTTGCTGCATATGGTCTCGGAATGCATGGTAATGTCCGCAGCGATAGACAGCATGGTGGACGGACGACAGCACATTAGTATGTCCGAAAGCATCGAATCATTCCTGTAGGGTGTTTCTATGAATATTTGCGATTGTCCCGAAGAGACCGATAATTTTTCTATTTCTTTGAGGCGTCTCTTTCTTTCGTCCGCCTTAACCGGAAGATATCCGCAAAAGGCAAAAGACTGGCCGTTCATTCCGGAAGCCATGAGTGCAAGCATCAGAGACGAAGGCCCTACCAAAGGAACCACCCCTATGCCTTTTGAATGCGCAAGAGAAACGAGCGAGGCTCCGGGATCCGCCACTGCCGGAAGCCCGGCTTCGGAAACAAGCCCGACATTACGGCCGTTCTCAAAAAGGGACACATACGATTCTATTTCCGAAACAGGCGTGTGCTCGTTCAGTTCATGGAACTCGATATCTTCTATCCTTCCACGCAATCCTATTGCGGACAAGAAACGCCTTGCCGTCCGCAACTCCTCAACGACAAAACAGTCCAACGAACATGCCGTAAGGATTGTCTTGCGCGGAAGCACATCGTCAGGCTCGTTTTCCCCGAGAAACGAAGGGATCAAAAACAATTTTCCATATTCCATCATTCTTCCTCCTCTATTTCTATGATTTTACTGTCATTGTCACTCCTGTTTTCCACCATAGAGCGCAATTCCGCCTCTTCCGCCTGTCGCTTGCGCTTCCTGCTCCAAAACATTTTTCTCCACAATTCCTTGAAAGTCGAAAATTCCTGCTGGTATGTGATACCCACGCCGCTCCGCTGCGACTGATCAAGATATGAAGAATACTGATCGGCGGAATGCGAGAACAGATTGAGGCGCAATACTCCTTTTTTGTCGAGTTTTATCTCGATGTCTATGTCTCCCACGACACCGTTGTTGCCGGTGACATTATTCTGCCTGTTGCCTATATTGCCGTTTACTATCACCCTGTTGTTGAACAGCTGGGTCGAAACGGCCACATCGAACACGTCCGTACCGCTACTCGTCTGCTGGTAATTCACTCCGAGATCCAACGGAATATCCAGTTTCTGGAATATGGAACTCAACTGTCCGGAAAGGACTTCTGAAACATTGGAAAACAACAGCGAAGAATTGTTCACGATGCTTGATTGCTCGTCTGGAATGAAACTGTTGGATATCATCAGTGAAAGAAACTGTTTCTGGACCTTGTCTTCCGTGGACAGCGCACTCTCCACCTGCGCCCTGACCATCGGATCCAGATCCGGAATATCGATGCCGAATCTCAGATTGGGGTCGGACAGTTTTCCTGAAATCCCTATGGTACAGTCCACAGTCCTGCGCGATGACACCGAGGACGTATCGGCAATCAAAGTCCCTATCGAAGCCTTTGTAGAATATATGGCATTCACGTCCACGTCCGAATCCATTATCTCCCCGTTGAACCGGATACTGCTTCCTTCGTCTATTGTAAAATCCCTTGAAACCAGACCCGTGGCGAAACGGAAATCTCCGCTTTCCAAAGTATAGTCGCCCCTTATGTCGAATACGTCCCTGTCAGGCTCCACCAGAATATCCAGGATACCGCTTCCTTGTCCGGACAACATGCTCCCGGAAGCCCCGTCCAATTCCACGAAAATCCTCGCATCCGGGGTTACATTCAGATGGAAAGCCAGTGAAATCCCCGCTTTGTCTCCCACATCCTCGCGCATCCTCGAAAGCAGCAGGTCGTATGGATCCTCTTCAACGGACGAATGGGAATAGTCCTTGAATGCAAGTATGTCCGTGCCTCCCGATTGGGAAGCGGAAGCTATCGGGACGTGGAACGACGTGTTTTCACGCGTGGCCACATTTGCCGACAGGCGCAAGTCGCTCAAAGGCCCGGAAAACCGCAATGAACCTGTTGCAAACGCGCTTCCGTAAAAGGCCCCCGCTTTTTCCGCCGGGACATTGACGCACTCGAGCCCGTTGAATTTCAGGTCAAGGCCGAAAACGATGTCTTTAAAATGATCATGCGATATGCTCCCGTTCAGGACACCCCTGTTCCCGAAACGGTCGGTAACCAGGACGCTCTCCATATTTATTCCGGCATCGTCCATGGACAAGGAACCGTCCAGTCTGTACGGAACATTCGTATAAGCCACAGTTGCCGTCACCCCGTCCAACAACAGCCTGTCGCTTTTCAGGACAGGTTCATCCAAATCCCCGGAAAGCGAGATGTCTCCGTACAAAGCCCCCGTGATGTCGGACAGGACGGACGACAAGGCAGGCCTGAAATAGTCTACCGTGAACCCCCGCAAGGAAGCATTGAGCCTTACATAATTGTCTTCCGGTTTGTAATAACCTATGACATTGAATGTATTCGACTGCCCTATCAGGTTTTTAAAATATATATTGAAACGCCTGTTCGGCTGGTCCCATCTGCTCATTATGTCTATGTCCCCAGCCTCTTTCCCGGAAATGACTATGGATTCTCCTTTGAGATCCATAAGTAACCCGGCATTTTCAAAGATCTGCGGTATCCGCACCTGTCCCGACAGGCTGCCTTCCAGTCCGTAATCTTCCTTGAACAGGGGATTCAGGGACGAAATGTCGAAATTCGTTATCGACACATTCAAAGTATCCCCGGAAGCGCTCCCGCCGACACGTATGCTCTGCCTTCCGCTGCTTATCATCAACGAATCCAAGAAAATCCCCCCTCGGGAAAAATCGATTTCCGCCGGCCTTATTTCCCATTTGTTTCCATTTATGAAAAATTCGGAACTTCCGAGCCGTACTTCATAATCCAGATTGCCGTCATCGTTTTCCGCAAGATATGCGGAAAAATTGAGCCTTCCGCTGTTTACAGAGTCCGTACCCGGATTCGAATACGCAAGACGCGAATACACCGAATTGTCCAGAACAGCGAGCGACAGTCTCGGATTGTCGAAATACACCGATGCCGCCTTGGCCTCCGAGCCTCTCAGAACGCAATCCATGGTACTGTCCGGGTTGGACATGCGGAACGACAGGTCTTTAAGGTAATTTTCCATGAAAGCCACCCTCTGCGACGAGATTCCGGCATCAAGCCGCCCTTCGTCATTTACAGATACCGAGAGAAAACTCTTGTCGGCGACATACAACCCGGGCTTCAAGAATGAAAGCACTCCCATTGTATTCCCCGTAGCAACATTGAGCGAATACGTGTTCCCGCTCCAGGTCAATGCATCTTCCGGACAAACCAGATCCGCTGCCTTTCCTATCGTAAGGGCTTGGAAATCCTTTATGAAACGCTCTATTGACGCGCTGCCATCATACTCGGCATTGATGAAATCCGAGACCACGGAAGCCCTGTAATCGCGCGGGTCGTTGGAAATCCTGACCGTTATGTCTCCCGCATTTTCGGAACGGAACGAATTTTCCAATGTCAATTGCCTAATCTCCAATTCTCCCTCCATG
Organism: Candidatus Merdivivens pullistercoris; assembly: GCA_017694935.1. Classification (GTDB taxonomy): domain Bacteria; phylum Bacteroidota; class Bacteroidia; order Bacteroidales; family UBA932; genus Merdivivens; species Merdivivens pullistercoris. The sequence continues at coordinate 15,538 of JADIME010000016.1, read as the reverse complement.
TCCCCCCCGGTTCCTTTGGTAAAATTGGAATTGGCCCTGAAAGACACGACGGATTTTCCCCTTGGATCGAGATTCATCGCATGAAGGTCGGCATAGCCCACATTGGCATAAAACTCATATACGGCATCTGCATCGGCAGGATCGAGGGCAGCCACACCCTGAAACATGAAACGCAGATTCGGGTCCTCGCAGACTATCCTCCCGTCGAATACATTGTCCCTGAGCAGCCCGTTGCCTCTTATCCCGGAATAGGCATAGCCCTTTATTTCAAAACGGGATATATCGACGGAGGATATTTCAAGCCAGGTACTTCCGTGCCCCGCATTGCCGGAAAGTGCCTTCGTGCCTGCACTACCCCTGCCTATTCCTGCCTTGAAATCTATATTCATGGTAAGCGGCCCGAGGATTCCCGCATTGATGAAATCCCCCACGTCCAGCCCGTACGTGCTTACTTTGCCCGAAAGCGACAGGGGATCACCGTCCTCCAGCAGCCCGTTTGCAGACACCTCGAAATCCATGTCACCGGAATCGGAGAGCAGGGAGCCGGATCCTTCCAACGCCGACAGAGTCCCTTTGAAATTTCCGTTGAATGTCAGGTTCCCGCCATACGGCATGGTCTCGAAAAAAGACGGAAGCCCGGTGTCGGAAAACAGGCACGCCAAAGAAGCAAGGCTGTCCGCCGCGAATGCCAGATCCCTAAAACCCGCATCGATATACGCCCTTTTTATATCGGGAAGCCCGTCTATCCCGCCGTTAAAATGCATCGAGACCCCATATTGCGGCAAGCCCACGTAAAGCCCGCCGCTACTAAGCCTGTCCACCGTACCGCGGACGTTTCCGGCCAAAGACACATCCAGGCCAATCCTCGGAAGGCTTTCCGAAAAGAAAGACAATGTAGCCATGTTGATGACACAGGTGTCCGGAAGCGACATCGACATCACGACTTCACTGATATAATCCAAAAACGAAGCGGTATTTTCATATATCATCGAATAATTCCCTATGCGCGCATCGGAATAATCGTCTACTATCCTCAGACCCTCTATCGACGTAAGCCCGTCCCCGACCCTCACGTTCCCGGTTATGCTGCGGCAATTGAAACCGCTCTTCTCCCTGAAAGAGCCAGCTAGCACATTGCCGTACATTATCCCGTCCTCCATTTTCATGTTTTTGATATGAAAATCTATGTCCGATATATGCAGGTCCGCCCAGTCTATCTTGCCGGAAGGAAAGGCGGAAGACATCCCGTCCCCATTGCCTGCAAGATTATCGGAGGCAAGATCGGTCATGGTAAAGGAAAAATCCTTGATCCTTACATCCTTGAGTTCGAAAAGGCGGCCTTTTTTCCCTCCGGAAGCGACTTCTTCCGGCACAGTATCCCTATCCGAGGACGCCAGCCCGAAAATCCGCGTAAGATTGGTAGTGTACGACTTGCCGTCCACGAGTTCCTCCGGATCTTCCAATACCAGATTAAGGCCCCCGCCGCGCACTGACACACGGGAAATCTCCATCCCTTCTTTAGAAAACAGCCCGCGCAATGAATAATGCAGGACTATCTTCTCGGTATGGAACAATGTATCGGAAACCGTTTCGGAACGTCTGGCATCATCCAGGACAGTCACGCCCTGCAACAGTATGTCATTGAAAAACCTCACATATACCCTTTCGGCGGAGATTTTCCCGGAAATGGATTCATTGACAGAGCCGAGCAGCCGTCCGGCCATGTACGTCTGGAAAGCAGGAGCCTGCAACGCCACAACAAACGCCGCCACTATTATGACAAGAGCGACTAACGCCCTCCGGAAAAACCTTAATACTTTCTTACGCACCGCTACATTGGATAACAATTTACAAACATACGAAAAAATACTGTATTTTTGCACAGGAATAAATTTTTCGCTCAATATGGCAATTACTATTTTAGGAATCGAATCATCCTGCGACGATACCTCCGCGGCAGTGATACAGGACGGCTACCTGCTTTCCAACCTTCTTGCGAGCCAGGAAGTACACAGGCAATACGGAGGGGTCATCCCGGAACTCGCATCACGGGCTCACCAGCAGAACATCGTTCCTGTCGTTTCACAGGCGCTGTCACAGGCCGGAGTGTCGATGGATGACATTGATGCCATCGCATTCACCGTAGGACCCGGGCTGCTGGGCTCGCTGATAGTGGGCACGTCCTTCGCCAAGGGGCTGTCCCTGTCATCCGGAAAACCGCTCGTGGAAGTAAACCACTTGCAAGGACATATATTGTCGCATTTTATAAAGCAGCACGGGAAGGACAACCGCTGCCCCGCCTTTCCGTTCCTGAGCCTTCTCGTGTCCGGAGGACACACCCAGATAGTGAAAGTCACTGATTTCTACAGCTTCGAAATCATCGGACATACGATAGACGACGCGGTCGGGGAAGCATTCGACAAATGCTCGAAAATGATGGGGTTAGGATACCCCGGAGGCCCGATCGTGGACAGGCTCGCACAGACCGGGGACCCGGAGCGGTTCAGTTTCGCGAAACCACATGTCCCGGGACTGGATTTCAGTTTCAGCGGGATAAAGACATCATTGCTGTATTTTCTAAGGGACAGGCTGAAAGAAGATCCCGATTTTATCGAAAAAAACAAAGAAGACATCTGCGCCTCTTTCCAGAAAGCGCTGATAGACATATTGATGTCCAAGCTCATAAAAGCAGTGAAAGAAACAGGCATAAAAGAGATAGCCTTGGGAGGCGGGGTATCCGCGAACTCCGGGCTACGCAACGCCGTGACCGAAGCCGGGAAAAAACGCGGATGGAACACATACCTGCCGGAATTCAGGTTCACCACCGACAATGCCGCAATGATTGCGATCTGCGGATATTACAAATACATGGCCGGAGACCGCGCGCCTCTGTCCATAGCGCCCGTATCGAGGGCAAGGGATTTTGAAATATGAAAGAATTCGAAATTGCTTTTCCCATAAACAGGGATTTCGACATGGGACAGGCCCGCGCCGAGGCCGCAAGGGCCATGGGAGTAAAACCCGACAATATCGGCACCGTAAAAATCATGCGCCGCTCTTTGGATGCGCGCAAGGACATAGTGTACAGGTACAGGTGCGCCGCATTCAGGAAAGGGGAAGACACCTCTCAGGCCGAATACGTCCTGCCGGGCTACAGGGACGTGCATGAAGCGGAAAACGTACTGATCATAGGCTCGGGCCCTGCCGGAATGTTCGCCGCCCTGCGCCTGATGATGGAAGGCTTCAAGCCCGTGATCTTAGAAAGAGGGAAGGACGTGCGTTCGCGCAAGGCCGACAATGCCGCCATCAGCCGTGAAGGAAAGATAAATCCCGACTCGAATTATTGTTTCGGAGAAGGAGGCGCGGGCACTTTTTCCGACGGAAAACTTTTCACACGTTCCACAAAGAAGGGGGATATCCGCGAAGTCCTGGAACAATTCGTCCTGTTCGGAGCCAAACCCGACATACTTTTCGACGCCCACCCTCATATCGGAAGCGACAAACTGCCTGCAATCATAGAAAAAATGCGGGAATGCATCCTCGCCCACGGAGGGGAAATCCATTTTTCATGCCGGGTGGAAGACCTGTCTGAAAGCGACGGACAATGGATAGCATCATGCTCCAACGGAAAAAGTTTCAGCGCAAGAAACATGATACTCGCAACAGGGCATTCGGCACAGGACATTTACGAAATGTTTTTCCGGAAAGGATGGGAGCTGGAGAGCAAGGGGTTCGCGCTCGGAGTAAGGGCGGAGCATCCTCAATCGCTGATAAACAAGATACAGTACCACGGGAAATACCAGCCGGGATTCCCTCCTGCAGAATATTCCTTTGTGCAACAGACGGAAATAGACGGGGTCGGAAGAGGGGTCTTTTCGTTCTGCATGTGTCCGGGAGGGGTATTGGTGCCGTCCTCGACTTCGGACGGGGAAACAGTGCTCAACGGGATGTCCGATTCTGCAAGGAATTCAAGATGGGCCAATGCCGGGGTAGTCGTTTCCATAGAGCCGGAAGACGTGCTCTCCAACTGTCCGGAGTACTCTTCTTACGGCCCGCTCGCTTTGTTACGGTTCCGCCAGGACATAGAACGGGATATGTTCAATTTCACATCGTCGCTGAAGGCGCCCGCACAGAGGATGATGGATTTCTGCCGGAAGACCCCTTCGGCAGACCTGCCTCAATCTTCCTACCTTGCAGGCACGGCCAATGCCCCGCTGCATGAGATGCTGCCTCCGTTCATCTTCACGAGACTGAAATACGCCCTGCCGCAGGTCAATTACAAAATGAAAGGGTACTATACCAATGACGCTTTACTTCTCGGCGTCGAATCGAGGACTTCATCGCCAGTAAGGATTCCGCGCGACCCGGAAACATTGCAGCACATATCCCTGAAGGGACTGTACCCTGCAGGAGAAGGAGCCGGATACTCCGGCGGGATAGTGTCATCCGCATTGGACGGGATAAGGTGCGCCCTAAAGATAGCCGGGAAATGATAGCTTAAAATTCGCCCTCATCATCTCCATAGTACGCTATAAGTCACGATTCCGCATCCGGTATCTGGCAAGTTCCTCATACTCCGTCCCGGGAATGCCGTAATTGCTGTACGGGTATATGGAAATGCCTCCACGGGGAGTAAAATAACCTGTGACTTCAATGTATTTCGGCTCCATGAGCCTGACAAGGTCTTTCATGATCGTGTTCACGCAATCTTCGTGGAAATCCCCATGGTTACGGAAACTGAACAGATACAGTTTCAGGCTCTTGCTTTCCACCATGCGCCTTCCGGGGATGTACGAAATCCGGATTTCCGCGAAATCCGGCTGCCCGGTTATAGGACAAAGGCTCGTAAACTCGGGACAATTGAACCTTACCCAATAATCATTGTCCGGGTGGCGGTTTTCAAAGGTTTCCAACACTTCCGGAGCATAATCGTCCTTGTATTCCGTTTTGGCCCCGAGGGCTTTCAATTCATCTTTCCTTTCCATATTTTTCTCATGGTTTTAAGAGGGTGCCCCTCTTACTTTCAAGATATTTCTCCAGACCTTCCCTGCGGAGACGGCAGGCCGGGCAATGCCCGCAACCGTCCCCGGGGATGCCGTTGTAGCAAGTAAGCGTCTCATTGCGCACAAGCCCGAATATGCCGAGACTGTCGGCCAGTTCCCATGTTTCCGCCTTGTCGAGCCACATAAGCGGCGTATGCAGCACGAACTGGAAGTCCATGGCAAGGTTCAAGGTAACATTCAAAGACTTTATAAAGGTGTCACGGCAATCCGGGTAGCCGCTGAAATCAGTCTGAGACACACCTGTGACTATATGGTTAATGCCGAGTTCCCTTGCACGCACGGCCGCTATGGACAGGAAAAACAGGTTCCTGCCCGGGACAAAAGTATTAGGCGGTTCCGTCCCGCGTTGCTCAGTATCCATCCGGACTGTATTGTCGGTAAGGGAGTTTTTGCCGAGGCTGCCGATCAGAGGCACATCCATCACGTCTATCCCGACCTCGGCCTTGGCGGCAATCGAACGGGCGCATTCTATTTCTTTCAAATGCTTCTGGCCATAACTGAAAGTCAATGCGCGTACATCGCTGAATCTGGATTTGGCCCACCACAGGCATGTAGTCGAATCCTGTCCGCCGCTGAATACGACCAAAGCCCCCGAATTGTTCATCATTGGACTATAATTCATTTATTTTAAATATATTATAAGAAATACTATCATCATAGACATCGCTCCCGTCCACACGTTTTACATACTTTACTACCCTGACCGTGACAGGAAGCACAATTATTTCATAAAGAGTCTTCAATATGGCCTGGACTGCCATCATTTTCAACAGTTCCCCGGCAGGCATGAGGCCGGCGAATGCAATTGGAAAAAAAATGAGAGAGTCAGCGCTTTCGCCCGCCAGAGTAGAGACCACCGCGCGGAACGAAAAATGTTTTCCTTTGGACCTCACTTTCATCCGGCTCATAACGTATGCATTCAGAAAAGAACCGGCCAGAAAGGCCACAAGGCTCGCCGCTGCTATCCTCGGAGCCATTCCGAATACGAAATTGAAGCTGTCCTCCCCTTCCCAGAACGGGGCGGCCGGTATCATGACAGCAATCTGGCCAAGCCCCACGACCATGAAATTCATGAGGAAGCCCATCCATATTATAAGGCGGGCCTTCTTGAACCCCCATACTTCCGCTATGCAATCATTAATGATATAAGAAAGCGGAAAAACTATCATTCCGGCTGTAATTGCCAGCGGACCGAGTTTGATCACCTTGGTTTCCAATAGATTCGCTGCAACAAGACACACGCAAAAGACTATGCCGAGCAGCATGTAAGGCAAAGATACTGTTTTCGTTTTCATTTCCTGTTTTTTTCGGAAACCGTTCCCGGTTCCCCTACGTGGTTAAGAAGTTGTTTGAAATTTTTTCTCAGAACATTTGGGGCAGGCTTCCGCGCAGGTTTTTGTCGTTTTTTTGAGGAGAATAGCAGCGCTATTTTACGATAAAAATGACGAAAACATGCCGGAATGGTGCCACAAAGAACTTTTGGAAAAATTCAAACAGCTTCTAAAGCTGGAATACACGGCCGCCATCGCAGACGGCAATTTTCGGGCGCAAAATTACGAATTTCCTCGAAAATCCAAACAGATTCCTACTCCGGGTCATACCCCTCATCCTCGGGGAGCCCTTCCTTTGAATACGCGGCCACGGCCAAGGCATCGCACCTTTCGTTTTCAGGATGGCCTGCATGACCCTTAATCCAATGGAAAGAGACATTGTGCCTTGCCGAGGCTGCCATATACCGCCTCCACAAATCCTCGTTTTTCTTTTTTGAAAAGCCGGTGGCCATCCATTTTTCAAGCCAGCCTTTCGTAACGGCATTCACAACGTATGACGAATCGCTGTATACTTCCACCGTGGCATGTTCCCATCTGATTGCCTCAAGACCCGTTATCACTGCCAGCAATTCCATCCTGTTGTTGGTCGTAAGCCTGAAACCTCCGGAAAACTCCTTTTCATACCTTCCGTAACGAAGAATCGCCGCATAACCGCCGGGGCCCGGATTCCCGCTGCACGCCCCGTCGGTAAAAAGAAAAATGCTTCCTTTCCCGGTCTCACCCATATTTCCCGTATATCCTAAAGGCAACTATATGCCGGCACAGCCGCACGGACAGCGATGTCAGGCTATCTGAGGTTTGCCGCCAAATTTATTGTCCTCTGCAGGAGCCTCCGTGACAAGCCTTCCTGCCATCAGTTCATCATAAGCCATGCGGTTGTTGAAGATGTCTATCGCCGCATAAATGGCAGACTTCATGGATTGCGGGTCGGCCATGTCTTTTCCCGCCATGTCGTATGCGGTCCCGTGATCGGGGGATGTCCTGACAACAGGCAGCCCAGCCGTGAAATTCACCCCCACTTCAAACGCCAGGGCCTTGAACGGTATCAGTCCCTGGTCGTGATACATCGCAAGCACCGCATCGAAACGGCTGTAATTGCCGAGTCCGAAAAATCCGTCCGGCGAATACGGGCCGAAAGCGTTTATGCCTTCCCCCTGGGCACGGAGCACTGCCGGAAGTATGATGTTCTGTTCCTCGTCCCCGAGCAGGCCTCCGTCCCCGCAATGCGGATTCAATCCCAAAACGGCTATTTTCGGCGCCGATATGCAGAAATCCCTCTCCAAAGAATCCCTCATGGCCTCCAGCTTCGTGAATATCTTATCCGAGGTAAGCGAAGAAGGCACCTGTGACAAAGGTATGTGACCGGTAACGACGCCGACTTTCAGACGGTCGCTGCACATGATCATTATGGCATTGGACGCATTGAATTCCTTGACAAGGTACTCCGTATGCCCTGTATAGCCGAAGCCTTCTTTTGCCATGGCCCTTTTGTTTATCGGTGCGGTCACCAGGCAATCGATAAAACCCGCTTTCAGATCATCCACAGCCCTTTCAAGCGAAACCATCGCGGACTTGGCAGCCTCCGGAGTTGATTGCCCCGGTTCAACAAACACGTTGTCGGGCAGGCAATTGACTATATTCACCCTCTTGGGATGCGCATTCTCGGCCGAAACTATGACATTGGTATTGATATTTTCCAGATTATGCAGCTGTTTCTTGTAAAAGCCGAACAATTTGGAAGAACCGTAAATCACCGGCACGCACATGTCCGACATCCTGGAATCCGCCAGTGCCTTTATTATGACCTCATATCCGATGCCGTTCCCGTCCCCTTGGGTAATACCTACAACTATTTTATCGTTAATCATATTTCTAAAACACTAAAAATCAATAAACTTTTATCACCGACAGAGCAGAAACGCCGTTTCAGCCCCTGAATAAGGGCGCAATTTACGAAGAATAAAGCATCCGGCATGACAAAACCGCATAAATTTTCCCGTAAAAAGAGTATCTTTGCCATCGGACCGCGCTTAAAAAGCCGTCCGGACACGATTAATACTGACAAAACGATTGCAATGCCGGATATTCTGGATACAGGAATACAGTTTCTGCCCGGTGTCGGGCCGAGAAGGGCTGCCCTGCTGGGAAAAGAACTCGGAATAGAGACCTACAGGGACATGCTCTATACTTTCCCGTTCCGGTATGTGGACCGCTCGAATGTCATGAACATAGCGGACCTGGAGCCTACGATGGCATACGTCCAGATAAAAGCGACGGTCACGACAAAAAAAGTCATCGGCGAACGGCGCAAAAGCCGGCTGGTAGTAACGGTACGCGACGGCACTGGCTCGCTGGATCTCGTGTTTTTCCAAGGCATCAAATGGATGGACGGGAAAATACGCGCCGGCGACACATACATCATCTTCGGAAAACCGTCCGTCTTCAACGGGGAAATAAACATGGTCCATCCTGAATTGGAGCCGCCTACAGCGAAATCATTCCCGTACGGAAGTTCCATGACAGGAGTGTATCCGAGCACCGAGAAACTGAAAAACGCCGGAATAACGAACAAAGTATTCTCAAAACTCGTTTCTGCGCTCTACGGCATCACGGAAAAACTCATAGAGGAAAACATCCCGCCCGGACTGGCGGCCAAATGCAGTCTGGTACCGAGGCGCGAAGCATTGAAATCGATACATTTTCCGCCGGACATGGCTTCCCTGCACTCGGCAGAATACCGCCTTAAATTCGAGGAACTGTTTTTCCTTCAGCTTTCACTGCTCAAACAGCGCTACAACCGGATGCACGACACGGCAGGGATAAAGATGCCGTCGGTAGGACCCGCATTCAACACATGTTACAAAGCCTTGCCTTTCGACCTGACCGGAGCGCAGAAAAAGGTAATACGCGAGATACGGGACGACATGAAGAGCGGACGTCAGATGAACAGGCTCCTGCAAGGCGACGTCGGCAGCGGAAAGACTCTCGTTGCCGTCCTGTCGGCCCTGATAGCTGTCGGAAACGGATACCAGGCCTGCATAATGGCCCCCACCGAAGTTCTCGCCGTGCAGCATTTCAACAGCCTGAAAAAGCTCCTCGCCCCATTGTCTCCCGATGACTGGACGGACAACGACAGCGGCCGGGGGTTCGGCATCGCATTGCTTACCGGCAGCAGCAAGGCCAGGCAGAGAAGGATGATAGACGAAGGATTGCGAAGCGGAAAAATCAGGCTTATCGTCGGGACACACGCCCTGATAGAAGACAACGTGGAATTCCGTGCGCTCGGTCTGGCGGTCATCGACGAACAGCACCGTTTCGGCGTGGCGCAACGCTCGAAACTCTGGAACAAGACGGGCGGAACACCTCCGCATGTATTGGTAATGACGGCCACTCCGATTCCGCGCACGCTTGCAATGACCTTGTACGGAGACCTCGAGGTCTCGGTCATAGACGAACTGCCTCCGGGCAGGAAACCGGTGCGGACGATCCATGCCACCGAAACAAAAAGGGCGGCCATGTACAATTTCATACGGGGACAGATTGCGGCCGGAAGACAGGTTTTCATCGTTTACCCGCTGATCTTCGAATCGGAGAAAATGGATTACGCCAACCTCGAAAAAGGCTACGAGGCGGTAACGGAAGCCTTCCCCTTCCCCCGATACCGCACGGCCATCGTACACGGGAAACAGTCTTCTGAAGAAAAATCCAGGAACATGAAAGCATTTGCCGAAGGACGGGCCGACATACTTGTGGCCACTTCAGTCATAGAAGTCGGCGTGGACGTGCCGAATGCCACGGTAATGGTCATAGAAAGCGCGGAACGTTTCGGGCTAAGCCAGCTGCACCAATTGCGCGGGCGTGTCGGCAGGGGTTCCCAAGACTCCTACTGCATACTGATGACCGATTTCAGGATAAGCCGGGAATCAAAAAAACGCATAGACCTGATGTGCAGCACGGAAGACGGATTCACCCTTGCCGAAGAGGACATGAAGATGCGCGGCCCCGGCGACATAGAAGGCACCATGCAAAGCGGGCTTCCCGTGCAACTGAAGATAGCATCCCTCGGCAAGGACGGCGAACTTCTGGAATTTGCCCGCAAGACCGCAAGGGAAGTGCTGTCCGCCGACCCCGGGCTGGAACTGAAGGCCAATTTCCCGCTCCGCAAAGAACTCTCCCGCTTCAGGGACAGTGTGACGGATTATTCAAAGATCAGTTAGAAACCATTTGTTATTTTTTGAAATATTTTCTTTTCCAAATAAAATTTCACTATCTTTGGGCGCGGATAATTTTTTTGTATGTGCCTTTTTCTCCATAACGCCACTCGGATGCTGACAATTCTCGGGAAAAACGACTTCGAAAGATAGAAGTCTGCATATTTTGCCGGCCATACGCAAAGGCGCACATCTATCCGACAACATTACTGCACTAATTTTTAACCGAGAATCATGAAAAACAAAATCATATCTGTAATTTGCGTTATTTTCACAATAACGTTATCATACTCATGCACTAAAAATGAAAGCATGAGTCCAAGCATCTGCCGTCCACCGGACAATCCTTATGAAATAACAATAGAGGAAGCGGAACAAACTCTCATGCAAATAATGCAAAGCATGGCTTCCACCAAATCCACAGAATCCATCGAAAGAAAAATCACGGACAGATACAGTATCGGCAGGCATTCATCAAATGCTACAAAGTCAAATGACGATGTTCCATACATACACGTTTTCAACTTTGAAAACGAAGCTGGCTTCGCTATCATGTCCGCAGACAAACGTGTCACACCATTGCTAAGCTATGCATTAGAAGCTGTTTAAAATTTTTTCAAAAGTTCTTTGTGACATCTTTCCGGCACGTTTTCGCCGTTTTTATCGTAAAATAGCTCTGCTATTCTCCTCAAAAAACGACAAAAACCTGGCGCGGAAGCCTGTCTCAAATGTTCTGAGAAAAAATTTTAAACAGCTTCTAAAAGGAAACCTTGAAAAAAACAAAGAAATCGACAATCCGGGACTCGCTACATATATGTCCCTTCTGGAAGAATATGTTGATAACGTTATTGCAATTGATACTATGCAACTTCGCCTAGATACTATAGATTGGTATTACGCCGGAATTCCCGATTTTGCCGTGATGATTAATGGCTACTGCCCGGTAAAATGGGGACAGGAATATCCGTACAACTACTACTGCCCTACCGAAGACGGGCAAAATACTTTGACCGGATGTGTTGCTACCGCCGTAGCACAACTAATGTGTACATACAGGTATCCCGACAGTTACAATGGATATGAATTCGATTGGCAGGAAATGATTGACAGCAAGAAAATAATAGAGGGCACCGCAAGATTCGACGGACGTACATATTTTCTCGGTGAACCCGATGCCGGAATGCACCAAATAGCCCGCCTGATGCAGCAATTGGGACTGCCGGAAAATCTGGACATGAACTATGGAAAACATGGAAGCGGTGCATACATGAAATCTATTTTACGTACATTGGAAAATTTCGGATATGCCAAAGGCGCAATATTTCTCATGAATAGTTTGGTCAAAGGGCAATATCTTGAAAAAATATCATCAGAATTAAAAGACGGTTACTATTGTTTTGTTTCCGGGGCGAAAAAGACTTGGCGGAAGTATTCGACACCGACTCCGGACCGGTATTCCCGGATCCTGTAAATCCTCCTGACGAAGACAGGGGAGGCGGGGATTACAGCTATGAATTATCATACATATACAATATCAGGACAAATCAATAAAAAATTCACTATGAAAAACATCATATTATCATCATTCTTTTTCATTTTTTTCATCGCGGCCGTTTCCTGTAATGAAAAGATTGACATCGGTCCCGGCACCGGCCACTCCAAGGACACGACAACGACTACACCGATAGGCACGGACGGGATAAATTTCTGCTTTGTCGAAGATACCGCATGCCTGCAAATCGCTGAAGGATGGAATATAGACTCGGTTTATTGCGTCAGCGACTGGATTTCCGCCGAATGGGACAATGAAAGGCATCTATACATAACCGTCGAATTTAATTATGCGGGTCTAAAACGTTCCGACATACTTTACGTGCATTTCGGCAATGGGGAGACTCACGAATTGCTTGTCGAACAAAATGCACGTCCCAAAGTTCAACTTGACTTTATAGATTACGAATTCTACGATTCCGACAAAACATGCGGGGCAATATATTTTACTCTCGAATTGGGAGAGGGAGTATCCGACATAAGGATGTTCAGCACTTACAAATACGTTGATGAAACCAACCCATATCTGCTGAGCCTTATCGTCAATATGAACATTAATGAGTTCGGGCCGATATATACATTGGATGATTACGAAAGAGCCATAGATGAAGAAGGAGTATTCAAAATGGAATTTACCGATGGCATCGGAGGACTGCGACTTAATGTGTTGGTCCTTGACAGCGAACATAATTTCGATGGATTTTTAAATTATAGATTGTTCATATAAAAATATGAAAAGGTTAATTTACATACTTATAATAGCCGCAGCATTCACCGCGGCATGCAATGAAAAGAACGGACCGGACATCATCGATGTCTCTCCTTTCGGGGTACAGGAAACTTCCTTCTATTTCAGGGGAGGAGCAGACACGCTTGAGGTGGCAGACGGAATGGGAATAATATCTATTTACAATGAAGCTGAATGGCTTTCCGCAAATGTCACGGAAAACGGGGAATTGTGCATAGAAACCGATGAGAACAAAACAATCTACCACAGGTCGGACACATTGACAGTCGTTTTCGACACGCGACAGGCCTACCGGCTTGCCATATCACAGAACGCTTACCCGCATATCACTGTCACACTGAACGATGATCCCTTTTACACGATAGAAAACGACACTCTATATGTAGGAGTCGCTGTTGAAATCGGAGAAGACGTGGCTGACATGCGTTTGGCCGTAATTTGTGACTATAATATGGATATACCCGGATTTAAAGATTATTTCATCAATTGTTCTTCGATTTTTGATGGGAAAGTCTTCACTATGGAAAATTATCTCAAAGAACGGGATGAATACGGGGTGTTTTACCTGACAATGAGTTCCAGATATTTTGACATTCCCAATCTATGCATTGCATACATGGCGTTGGATGAAACCGGAGAGTACAGTTTCAATTACGTCATGCTCTCCGAAGCGGGAGATTGAAAAATGCCGTACTCACTGTAAGAAGCTGTTCGGAATAATCCCGGGCAGCTTCTAAATCACAAAAGTCCGTTTACAGATTCATGCCGGCACAAGGGTCACTCTCTCTCAGTTTTCCCTCGGATGGTGGGAAAGTATGGATTTCTGCCACTTGGACGTTTCGACATGGGTGTAGATTTCCGTCGTCATGATATTTTCATGACCCAGCATCTGCTGCACGGAACGCAGGTCGGCTCCGTTTTCCACTAAATGGGTAGCGAAAGAATGCCTGAGAGTATGAGGAGAGATGTCCTTGGTTATGCCCGCCTTTGCCGCAGCCTCCCTGACTATGTTGAACACCATCACACGGGTCAGCGGTTTTCCGCGACGGTTCAGGAAAAGCACGTCTGTATCCTTTGCGGACCGGCATGACGCGAGGATACGCCCCCTGTCGGGCAAATAATAATGTATGGCCGACAAGGCGCATTCGCCTATGGGTACCAAACGCTGCTTGTTCCCCTTGCCGATGATACGGACGAACTGATCGTTTTCAAAAATGTCCGACACCCTTATATTAACGGCCTCGCTGACACGGAGACCGCAGCCATACATAAGTTCCAGAATTGCCTTGTTCCTGTGTCCCAACGGGCTTGTCAAATCCACCGACGATATCATGCGTTCCACTTCATCTACAGAGAGCACTACAGGCAGCCGGCGTTCCTGCTTCGGCGGCTCTATCAATTCGCACGGGTTGCTTTCGCACCTGCCTTCCTCCATCAGGAAATAAAACAAAGTCTTTATCGATGTCAGTACCCTTGACTGCGAACGGGACGACAAGTCCCGGAGGCGGCTCGCCAGATATGCCGACACCGTATAACGGTCGCAATCCTCCGGTCTGGGAACAAGCGGGGTTCCGCAAGCCCGTTCATCCCCGGAAGAACAGACATATTCGAAAAAGAAAGCCACATCGCTCACGTACGACAATACTGTATTTTCCGAAAGACGGCGTTCCAGACGGAGATAATTTCCGAAATCCTCCAAAGTTTCTGCAAAAATCCGTTCCATATACAATCCGGCAAAACCGGTACAAACATAAAATATAGTTTCATCACTTCAAAAAAAAACGCTAACTTTGTGATAATTGAATTAATTACCAAATCATAAAAAACATGAAACATTTAATGCCTACGCTTCCATACGACACGGAAGCACTACAACCTGCCTTGAGCAAGGAAAGTTTCGACTACCACTATGGGAAACATCTGCAAACATACGTGGACAATCTGAACAAACTGATAACCGGAACGGAATTCGAAGACATGCCTGTCGAAGAAATCATCCGCAAGGCTGACGGAGGAATCTACAACAATGCGGCACAGACATGGAACCACACTATGTTTTTCGACACCCTGACTCCTGTAAAGAAAGAAATGCCTGAACGGTTGGCCGGAATGATAAACCGTGATTTCGGCTCTGTGGCACAATTCCGCGACGAGTTTCTCGCCAAGGCAGCCGCGCAATTCGGTTCCGGCTGGGCCTGGCTTTCAGTAAACGAAGAAGGGAAACTCGTAATTACCACCGAATCCAATGCAGGCAACCCTCTGCGCGGCGGACTGCGCCCGATCATGACCATAGATGTCTGGGAACATGCCTACTACATAGACTACCGCAACAGGCGTCCCGACTTTCTGAAAGCCGTATGGGAACTGATAGATTGGGAAAAGGTGGACGGAAGATTATAAACAGCTTCCTATAATTAGACGATGTATTGATTTTACACTGGCTGTCGGCAGGGCAGCAAAGCCTAAGGGGCTGCGCCAAAATGGAAAATTTTGACACAGCCCCTTTAGAAGCTGTTTAAAATTTTTTCTCAGAACATTTGAGACAGGCTTCCGCGCAGGTTTTTGTCGTTTTTTGAGGAGAATAGCAGCGCTATTTTACGATAAAAACGGCGAAAACGTGCCGGAAGGATGCCA
>JADIME010000015.1 GCA_017694935.1 Candidatus Merdivivens pullistercoris | reverse complement strand
GACTTCCGCCTGCTCCAATCTGCGCAAACACGGGAACGTCCCGACTTAACCTTCGGTGCGTGTAAATAGTTATATATGAATTAATTAACAAAAATATACCATAAAATTTATGTTCCGAACGGAGTCGAGGTGGATCTCGCTCGGAACAGTGATTTTATGTCGGATTATCATAACTGTTTATGGGATAGTGGATTACAAAGACAACTATTAAGTCGTCCCGTTCCCGGCTTTGCAAGAAAGGTTTTGGAAGTTTTGATGTTCAGGGACACAGATATCGCTTCAACCGATTGTTGCATCTCCAGGTCGGGGGTAATTTTGCGGATAATCATTAAATTTATTAACATTTCTAATTTAAAAACGTATATGCCATGAAAAACAAAACGATATTGTTCAGCCTGATTGCATTAATCGCTTGCAGTTGCCACTTCGAGACACATGGGGAATATGATGGGGCATGGTATAGCGAGAGCTTTATTGACGGCTATTTGATTCCACAAGAAATCAGAATATCCGATTCAACGAAAAACGAATTTCGCTTCGAAGGCATCTACCTTTCAGGTGAAGCAAAGGAAAAAATAAAGAAGAAATGCGGGGACACGACATACAAGTCAATGCTTGTTTCTCCCAATGACGGCATAGTAACGGATTTCCATAGGATTGAAATAACCAGTAATATTGATTTCGATTCTGAACACAAAGCCGGGGAACTGTTGAACGACATAGCCATGTTCCATGGGAAAAGCGCATGGAAATTCATACAGGCCGGATGTCCAAAAGAGCAGGAGGATATACTATATAGGTATGGATACTGGCCGATAGATAAATTGGCAAGCGAAATTACCGGAGAAGACCTGATACTTTTACACCCGGATTTTTCAATCCAGTTCGCCAAACAGCCGGAAAATCCCGGGACTTACCTCATTAACATCGCATTTATAGGAGACGGAATCACCATAGAAAAAGACATGGAGATGACATTCGGGAATGATTAGCATATAAAAATCACTGCTGCCGCACGGCAAAGACCTGCGCAATCGAGGTCTTGCACATGACGGCAGCAGAACTTTTAAAAGATTTCTCCAACCGGTTTTTTAATCTTCAGGAGTGAACATCGGATCCCAAGGCGGAAGTTTTATAGGCTGCTGTTTCAGGATTTCAAGCACGTCTCCAGGCACGAACTGCCTTTCCACGACTACCCTGAACATGTATTCGTCGAACCATTCGTCGGTCATTATCAATTTTCCCTGATAACCGGCGGAAGGCCCCCAGCTGTTTTCCACCATCCATTTAAGAGGCTTCCCGTTTTCGTCCAGATCCACGGCAATCAAAGTCATTGCATGGGTGCTTCCCGAATCGTATGTGCGCACCCTTTCCTGCTTGTCCATCCCGAACGACACTCCGAAAAGAGACTCGTAGTCATAGTTGTCTATGTCCAGCACCCCCTTGCGCGAGTCGAGGAATTTCCCCACGTCGCATGAAAAATACATGGCCTTGCCGCCCTTTATGGAAGCAATCGCCATTTCCTTTATCTTTTCAATAGGAAGATTGACATACAGCCAGTTGTGTCCGTCATAAACATGGCGGTCGTACTCGATTTCATATACCTTGCCGTATTCGCGGGAAGCGTCGTTCATGACCATGATGTAGTTGGTTTCGAGGTCGTCGCCGAAATACTCGTCATAGAAAGACTTAGGGGTGTATTCTTTCGTGCTTATCTCATTGCCTTCGGCATCCCTCATCGTCCATGTGAAAGACACGGGAGGCTCTCCCAAGGTATAGACGAGCATACGGTAAATCTCCGACAGCATCTCCACTTTACGCTCCTCCAACGCCGCTTCTTTCCTGATGGAGCCGTCGCGGAGCTCCAATGCGTACTCGCGGAGCTTGCGCTTGATAAGGGAAGCCATCTGCGAAGTATTGTTGGCCGAATAGGTTTCAGGCATCACTTCTGCAGGCACGACACCGTATTTCATGATAAGGTTGCTTACGCCAGTGAACTGTCCGCCGTCGCTGAGAGGATTCCTGAAAAGCCAGTCCACGGTACGGTCTTCAAAAGGAAGGTCGCGGGTATCTATGATGGCCTGCAGGAACAGGTTGGCCTTTTCCAACTGGTCATAGAAAAACAGATAATTCTGGGAAAAATACATGTCGCCAAGGCCGTATTCGTCTATCATCTCGGCTCTGAGAACATTAAGTCCCGTAAAGAGCCAGCACCTGCCGGAACTCTGCTGGTCGGTAATGCCCTTTGTGGGAACGACATCCGAAAAATGCGTATCTATCATCGCCAGATTGTCCGCATTCACTGCCAGAGCCGAAATGGGATTGGTGGCGAGCGCATTGCGCACCGCTTTCTGCTCCGGGGAGCCGGTATAGCTTTCACTGATGCGGGCAAGCATCTCGGGAGTTATGCCGCCGTCCGTCTTCTGGGCATAACTGACGCCGGCAGAAAAGACAAGAGCCAACGTCATTAAGGTCTTCATCGAAATTTTCATCATGTGAATATTTTTATTGTTATTTAAAATTTTATCCTTACGTGTTCCGCCGCAAGCGCGCTTCCGTCCCATTGCGGGGATTTCAAAGGGACATCGCCTATGCGGAACGCCATATAGTTGATCGGCATGCCCATCTTCAAATAGTGCGATTCATAGAATGTCTTGATGGACAGTTCTTTGCCCACATCATCACGCTCCCCGTACAAATCTTCCGTGTCGGCAAGTATTTCAAGGCCGTTCTGCACGGCAAGAGCTTTGGTATAACTGTACAGGTACTTGCTGTCGGTCTTCAGATGGACAATGCCGTTTCCGTCCATGACACGGCGGTACCTTTCAAGGAAAAGAGGGGAAGTCAGCCGTTTCCTTTCCCTTCCTATCTGTGGATCCGCAAAAGTTATCCATATCCCGGATATTTCGCCCGGGGCGAAAACAGAGTCGATGAACTCTATCCTCGTTCTCAGGAAAGCCGCATTCGGGACGGAGTTTTCATGAACGTATTTCGCCCCTTTCCAAAGTCTCGCGCCTTTTATGTCCATGCCTATGTAGTTGGTCCCGGGATTCATTTCAGCCAGGCCGACAGTATACTCCCCTTTCCCGCATCCGAGTTCGAGGACTATGGGATTGTCATTACGGAAGAATTCTTTCCCCCATCTGCCTTTCAATCTGTAATCCGTGCCTAACACCTCCGCCGTGGCCGGTTGCAACAGGCAGGAAAACGATTCGTTTTCCCGGAATTTCCTCAATTTGTCTTTCCCGCTCATATTTTCCTGTCTTTTTTGTTCGTACTGCCGCCGGATTTTTCTATCCACAAGCCCAATCCGGTCATAAAGGCATGTGGGACGGACATCCTCACCTGCATGGTCCATATCCCGGGCTCATCGGTTTTCACGCCGCTCCTGTAAGGGGATACCGCATCGCGCCTTCCGACGTAAAATTCATTGCCGTTTTCCTGTAAAGAGGCTGAAAAACATGTCTTTTCGACATATTTCCTGCCACTCGGGGATATTACGGTTATATCCATCGGAATCCGTTCGTCCGTATAGAAATCCATGTTTCCTCCTACGAAACGGGCAAAAAAACTCATCTCGTATTCGACAGGGGCGGGCAACAGCTCAAAACTGAACGAATAAACAGTGTCCGCCTTGCTTTCAGAGCGGTCGAAACAATAATATTCATCATAATCCCCGCACGAGGCCAGCGACAATGAGGATAGAAACAGCACAAACGCCGAAACTGACTTCAGGCGCATGACCTGCCGTGACAGCCACTGCAACACTGCCATCTGCGGATTATTGCTGCCCCTTGTCCCTGACATCCTTTTTCGGCTTGCGTTTTTTCTTTTTCTTTTTCTTCTTCTCGTCAAACCGCGTGATACTGTCATCGCCCACCGCCGTTATGAAGTCCGTACCCGGCTCCTTTTCCTCCACAAGCGAATTGATGCTTGCCGGCTTGATGCCGTTCCTGTTCATGTTTATGAACTCGGCCACTTTCGAGGCCGGCAACGGTATCAGGTTCGACAGTGAAGAACTGTCGTAAGAGAACCAAAGGGTTTCCCTCAGTATGTCTGTCTTGATCAAATAAGCCAGGCCGTCCTCAAACTCCAGCGGATGCGACACTTTGGGTATGCGGGAAGAGGCGTCATTGTAAACGGCCGCCTCGTAATTGAGACAGCACTTCAGCTTTCCGCACTGACCGGCAAGTTTCTGCGGATTGAGCGAAAGATCCTGGCATTTTGCCGCCTGCGTTGTTATGGACTTGAAAGTCGATATATAGTTTGAACAGCACAGTTCCCTTCCGCATACTCCGATGCCGCCTATAAGGCCGGCCTCCTGGCGTGCGCCTATCTGTTTCATCTCTATCCTTATCCTGAACTCCTCGGCGAATACCTTGATCAGTTGCCGGAAATCCACGCGGGCATCGGCTATGTAATAAAATATAGCCTTCGTACCGTCGCCCTGAAACTCGACATCGCCGATTTTCATGTCCAACTGCAACTCGGCGGCTATCTGACGGGCGCGGATCATGACATCATGCTCGCGCGCTATTGCCTCCTGCCATTTTTCTATGTCGTATGTTTTCGCACGCCTGTAAATCTTACGGAACTCGAATGTCTCCGGATTTATCCTGCGTGAAGCCATCTGCTTGGCAATGATCGGCCCTTCCAATGTGATGATCCCGAGGTCATGGCCGTTTGCCGCCTCCACTATGACCAGGTCGCCTATCCTCAAAGACTGACCGGAAGCATTCCTGAAAATCGCTTTCCGGGTATTCTTGAAGCGGATCTCGAAAAAATCATTGTTCTGTTCCTGCTGTATCCCCGACAGCCAGTCATATACTTCCAGTTTGCAGCATCCGGGACGGTAGGAACAGTTTATCTCCCCTGTTTCCGCCCTCTCGACGACGCATCCCCGTGAACAATCGTATTTCTTATTTTCTATTCCATCCATTTTTCAAATATATAAATAAAACCTGTCTGCAAGGTCGCAAAACACGGTCTTTGCACTTACATTCCTGTCTATCAGCATATATGCCCTGTCCATCGCGGCTATTGCCTTGTCGAAAAAATCCTGTCTGACAGAAAATGCCGTCTTCGAAATGTATTCCGCTTCGTCCGAATCCGCATCCGCGATCGAGGACAAACCGTTACGTATCATCAGCATGTTCCTGACAAAGGAGCAGGCATACGTGCAGAAAGCCTTCTGCTTCTCCCTTCCCGGCAAGGCGGCAGCCCTCTCGCCGCACAATACTGCGCCGTACAAATCCTTGGAAAGCGAGGCATCTATCAGGCTTTTCAATATTTCACGGTATTCTTCCGTATCGGCATTGCCGGAAATCCTCATGCATGCTTTCCCGAAACTGCCCGACGACGAGGCCGCGACGGAAAGCGCGTCTTCATGCGCAAGGGAAAACCGGTGCTCCAGTTCGGCGGCAAGTTCCGCCCTCGGCATCGGGGGCACACGCAAATGACGGCACCGTGAAGAAATGGTGCTTATCACCTTTTCGGGAGCCTGCGTAACAAGTATGAACAACGTACCCTCGTAAGGTTCTTCCAATATTTTAAGCAACTTGTTGGCAGCCTCGCTGTTCATCCTTTCGGGCAACCATATAACCATGATCTTGTAATAGCCTTCCAAAGCCGTCAGGGTCAGGCGTTCGATAATCCTTTTGGCTTCGGCGACGGAAATATTGCCGGACTTGCTCTCCATGCCGAGCGCGTCATATAGCTGCTGCTCGGTAAAATACGGATTGGCGGCGTATAGCTCCCTCCACTGTTCCATGTAATTTTCGGATGTCGGCTTTTTGTCCGATGAAGATCTGGAAGAAGCGCTTACCGGAAAAGCGAAATGAAGATCAGGATGTATGAGCCGCGACACCCTGCTGCACGCGGAACATTGACCGCAAGAATCGCCGTCATGGCGGTTTTCGCACAACAGGTACTGTGCAAGAGCCACGGCAAGGGCCAGGCCTCCGCCTCCCTCGTCCTCATGAAGCATCAGGGCATGACCGACCATGCCGCCGTCGGCCATCTCGACGATCCGATGTTTTATGCCTTTGTCCGCTACTGTTTCGACGAATCTCATCCTACCAATGCAAAATCAGTATTATCAAATATCCCTGTCGACCATATACATTGCCAGTTCTTCCAATATCTCCTTCTCCCGGGTCCGGGGCAAAGCGTTCAGGCATGAAACCGCCTTTTCGCTATATGATATGAGTGTCTCTTTTGCATGGGCCACCCCGTCGGAAGCCTCGACAAAAGCCACTATCTCGTCCTTAAGGCTTTCGTCTTCCCGAATCCTGCGCACCATGTCCCTGATCCTCGCGTTGTCCTGCCCGCCGGAACGTTTCAGGGCCTCGATGAGAGGCAACGTTATCTTCTGCTCAAGTATATCGACACCGAGCTTCTTCCCTACATTCAATTGCGGGGTATAATCGAATATGTCATCCTTCATCTGAAAGGCCAGCCCGAGGTTCTCGGCATAACCGGACACGGCTTCAAGGTATTCCTGCGGGGCATTTACCGAATAGGCACCGCTTACCATTGCCGCCTTGAAAAGCGCCGCCGTCTTGCAGGAAATGATTTTCAGATAGTCTTCCATCGTGGTATCGCACTCGGAGGCCTTTTGCAGTTGGAGTATCTCTCCATGGGCAAGTTCCTCCAAAGAACGGGAAAAAGCAAGTATGATACCGTCGCCGGCATTGCCCACCAACAGCGCAATCGCCTTGGAAAGCCAATAATCCCCGACAAGTACCGAAACGCTCGGCCCGAACAGGGACATGATGGTCGGCACGCCCCGCCTTAGCGGGCTGTTGTCCGCCACATCGTCATGCAGGAGTGTGGCCGTATGTATCAGCTCCGACGTTACAGCGCAGTCGATGGAAAGGTCTGTCACCTTGCCGCATGCACGTGCGGACAACAGACACAGCAAAGGGCGCAACTGCTTCCCCCCGTTGTTTATAATCCGCTCATTTATTGCATTCAACAATTCGGTGTCGCTGCTCAGTACGGAAGACACTTCCCGCTCAAAGCGGGTCCAGTCATCACCTAGGAATAACTTAACTTGCTTTAAATCCATACCTATCTTAAACAAGACAAAGCCGCCCGCGATAATCCCGGGCGACTGTATTCGTTTTCACGCGCATTCCTTTCCCGTCATCAGAAAAGGAAAGCCAGGGACAGCTCGAAGCCTCCGAATTTGGCATCATCGAAAACTTCGGCCATGGTACCCGGGAGGTTGTTTCCGAAGCTCCAGCAATACCTTCCGGAAAGCTGGAATTTCCACACCTCTATTCCGACACCGAGACCGATACCGTATTCCCAACGGTTCATTCCTCCCCAGTCGCCGTTGTATGTGGCGTTTCCTACCTTGTATTTATTCATGACCGCATAGCCCACATACGGCGAGAGCTCCACATACGGACGGAAAAGCACCAGATCGGGACCCCATTGGATATTGATAGGCAATTCGATGAAACCGACACTCGTATTGCCTGTAAAGCCTAACTGCGTAGGAGCCGCCAATTTAGTACCTCTCTGATTGTAAATCAGTTCCGGCTGTATCGAAAAACCGAGGGGAAGATTGAGCTGGTAAGTTACACCGACATGGAAACCGGTATAGTTTTTCATCATCTCCTTATTGACATCCTTTGCCTTGGAGAATGTCATGCCGCCCAAAACGCCGAAATGCCCTATCTGGGCGGAAGCGTTGGTGGTTACAAAAAGCATGGCGGCCGCAACCACTACGGTATATAAAATCTTTTTCATGGTTACAAAAGACTGTTGATTTTTTCTACGATCGTTGCCTTAGGCACTGCACCCACAAGCCTGTCGGCAAGTTTTCCGTCCTTGAAGAAAAGCAGGGCGGGAATGTTCCTTATTCCGTACTCGACAGGAGTATTGTCGCACTCGTCCACATTGCATTTTGCTACAATCATCTTGTCTCCCATCTCATTGGCTATTTCATCAACTATAGGCGACAGCATCCTGCACGGACCGCACCAAGTTGCCCAGAAATCGACCATTACCAATTTGCCTGAAGCTATTGTCTCTGAAAAATTAGAATCGTTTACAACTAATGCCATAGTATTGTCTCCTTTTTTAAAAAAATTCAAATAAAACTATTTTCCATTATACTTTTAAAATGCGAATATACATAGAAGCCGAGAGCAATGCAAATTTATTTGCATTGGCATGTTTCGGGCATGTTTCATCCAGAGGAGCCGGGAGGCCTCGGGCTCCGGATACGACGGGCGGAACATGCCTGCAAGCCGTAAGGCTTGCAGGGCGGAGGCGTGAACCGTATTTCTGCCCGGCAGGGCAAATATCGCAGAAGCCGGGAGTGGCGTGGCATGGCTCGCAAGGAGGGGACAGGCGCCCGGTCTGTACCGGGG
>JADIME010000014.1 GCA_017694935.1 Candidatus Merdivivens pullistercoris | reverse complement strand
CCTAAAAGACCTCTTTGCAAAACCTAACTGCAATATTGTCAATGAACTGGATGGTTCTACCGAACCTACTTTGTTTTAATTGTTAAACTTTTTAATAACTAGTCCGGAATTTTACCGGACACGAGTGATATTATAATAAATATACATACAACGAAGTAATATCATGGAGGCACAGTAAATTGGTTAAAAAATGGTTGTTGCACCACTTCCCATCTTAGCGAAAGATAAAAGAATCAGCAATAATGATACAATGTTCAGTTACAATATCATCGCCGAATGATAGGGCTGAATTATTAATACTGACGGAAGAAAACTCATTAACAAAAGCAAGTGAATAATATGACAAACATACAACAAAGAAAGCAATTGCAATCCCTATTTACCGGACAGCATCATAATTCCGGAAATAAAAGAGGATGCGGTCAAGACGAATTGGAGAAGGATGAGGTATGAACAAGGAAAAGCATTCTGGATATGCCCCGCCATTTACTGTGAGTTCCCGGGCAATCAGCCTTGTTGCCGAAATATCAGCACAGATAGAACGGTACGCGATACGCATGGAGCAGGCAGATGGGCTACGCCTGCGGAAAGCCAATAAAATCAGGACCATCCACAGTTCGCTCGCCATAGAGGGCAATAGACTGTCGGAAAATCAAGTGCATGACATATTGGAGGGGAAGCATGTGGTGGCACCGCTACGGGAAATACAGGAAGTCAAGAATGCCATACGGACTTATGAGTTGTATGCATCGTTAAATCCATGTATTTGAAGGTGACAAATGCGTTCACATTTCAGAACGGTAGCTCCGAGCAATGCGGTGTCGTGTACCCAAAGCCACGCCCCGACTTAACTTTTGTTTTTGCAATTCACTATAAATCAAGAGCAAACAATATATACGCCAAAAAATTACCGTGGATTTCAAGGGCTTCCTAAACCCTCAGAATCCACACTTATAAAATATAATCACAATATTAATTTATTGTATATCAACGCATAACAATATATTAAAGTTAAGTCGGGGTGTGGCCTATAGAATGCGTACCCGAAAATCTTTGTTAGCAGGTGGCAGAGGGTAATCTTGTGGATAATCGTTTATAATATTGATTACAATGCTGTATAAAAAATTTACAGCATTGTATGATTTTTTTACACTTTACCCCCCCCCTCTAATTTTTATTAAACTTTTATATTACAACGACTTGAAATCACGGCACGATATTTTGTAAGTCAAAAATCCATGGCACAGACAAATTATCGGAACAGCTACGGTCAAGACGGCGTGGCCGCCCGTGGCCTCGTGAACGGGAGGGACCCGCACTATATGTGCGGGAGGGGTTTACCGTCCCCGACCGTAGCTGTTCCGACAATAGCTGAAGCCATATTTTTTTGAAGACAAACATTTAAAATACAACTTATGAAACCTTTCAGAAGCCTCGCCGGTATTTTCAGAAAATACACCGTACCTGTATCGATCAACCTTCTCGGACTTGTCACAGCCCTAACCGCATTCATCATCATCATGTCCCACGTGGAATTCGAAAGGAACTACGACCGCTCCTATCCTACTTCGGGAAGAATATTCAGGGTAGATTGTCCCGGCAATGAAGAAACTTTCAGAAGCATACTGCCGAACGCTTTCGCCCGCGACGTAATCAATTCTTCAGCACACATAGAGGCCGGCACCATGCTGATGCCGTATTTGGGAGAGATACTTTTCTTCACAGGCAGCGGCAGCGATGGCAACGGCGGAGAGAGCAATGAAAAGACCGTAGGCTACAGGCTTTCCTGCGACCTTGTACAACCCGCCTTTACCGAAGTATTCGGAGTAAACATACTCGAAGGCGACAGCTCTTCCCTGACCGTACCGGGAAAGGCCATCATACCTGAAAGCATGGCCGAAATGCTTTTCCGGGGCGATGCGACAGGCAAGATACTCGAAACGGAGCCGAACTATTTTTTCCCGGACGGGAAAGTCACCATAGGGGCGGTGTACGAGGATTTTCCAGCCAACAGCAATCTGCGCAACAGCATCTACTTCGCCATTGACGAAAGGACGACACCTTACACATACGGAGCGGCCAATTTTATCTGCTACCTCCTGCTCGATTCTCCCGGATCAGCCAAGAGCGTTGAAGACGAATTCAATTCCACGTTCGATTTCAATCAGAGTTGGATGAGCCCGATAGAACTCATACCGATGGAAGACATCTATTTCATGGGACAGGGCGGCGACGGCACAGTGTTTTACAGCGGGAACCGCAACACCACCATACTCCTTACGGCCATAGCCGTACTCGTCCTTTTCTCCGGAGTACTGAATTTCGCCAATTTCTTCACATCCCTCGCCCCTGTGCGCATACGCGACATCAACACGCGCAAGGTGGCAGGTGCCTCAACCGCAAGCCTGAGGGCATCGCTGACATGCGAATCCCTGATAATCTCCATTGCCGCGTTGATAGTCTCGTTTTTCCTTGCCGGATGGCTGTCCGAAACATTTGCCGCGGACGGCCTGCTCAACGGAACATTTTCAATTGAAAGCACTGGAATCATCCTGACAGTTACGGCCATAACCATAGTGTCAGGAATTGTTGCCGGGCTCTACCCGAGCTGGTACGCCACTTCATATCCTCCCGCATTGGTGCTAAAAGGAGATTTCGGACTCTCACGCGGAGGACGCACCTTCCGCAATATCATGAGCGGCATACAATACACGGTCGCTTTCGTCACATTGATATTCATGACATTCGTGCTGCTCCAGAACAGGCACATGCGCTCGACTGACCTCGGTTTCGACACGGACATGACGGCCGTGGCCGACGTATCTGCCCCTATAGCATTGAGATACGATTTCATAAAGACCGAGGCCGCATCATACCCTTCAATAGAAGGAGTCACGTTTTCCACGGACAAGATCGGCTCGCGCGACACATACAGCACACAGGAAATCGAATATGAAGGGCAGGAAATCTCATGCCTTGTGATTTCCGTAAAAGACGACTTTTTCAGCACTCTCGGCATCGGCATCATAGAAGGACGTGATTTCAATGCGACCGATGCGGAAAACGGAGGGGTCATAGTCAGCAAATACTTCAAAGACATGTACGGCATCAAGGCCGGAGACATCATAATGGGAAACATCCCGGTAACTGGAATATGCGACAATGTAAAATTCAGTTCCGCACGTGAATCCAACAAACCGATAATCTTCATGCCCATATCGGAAGAATACATGTGGATGACGACCGGAACGATGTATTTCCGGATGAAAGCCGGAAGCGATGCCATGGAAGCCGCTTCGGAAATAGAATCGCTGTTGAAAAAGGCCGTTCCCGACGAACCTGTGGAAATCGAATTTTACGACACCATTTTGAACAATCTGTATCAGAACGAACTACGCACAGGAAAACTTGTAGTGATATTCAGCATCATCGCCATTATCCTTGCATTGGGCGGAGTCGTGGGACTGGTGCTGTTTGACACTCAATACAAGAAGAAAGAGACTTCGGTACGGAAGATTTTCGGGGCAAGTGTCGGAAAAATACTGGAAAAGGCCAACACCGGTTATGCGCTCATCGTACTCGTCTGCTTCATCATAGCCTGCCCCATAGCAGTGCTTGTCACATCGCGGTGGTTGCAGAATTTCACCGACAGGATTACGCTATACCCATGGGTGTTCATACTCGCCCTTGCCGTCATGGCGGCGGCCACCTCGCTCATAGTCACCGGCGTATTTTACCGCCGCGCCACTGCCAACCCTCAGGAAGGGCTGAACTGATTACCATGTAACAGCACCGCATACTATATTGCCAAAAAAGCATTACCTTTGCACCTGTTACAAATGACTGATACCATGATTAAGAGATCTGACAACTGCCTCGCCCCCGAGCGGAGGAAGGAAATAATCGAACTGATACGCAAAGAAGTGAAACCGGCACTCGGCTGCACCGAACCTATAGCCGTAGCCCTTGCGGTGGCCAAATCGGCCGAAACCGCCTGCAACGGGAACCGCCATGAAATGCTGATGCGCCCGGACTCGAAACTCAAAGTCGCCGTCAGCGGGAATATCCTTAAAAACGGCATGGGAGTAGGAATACCAGGCACCGGAATGGTCGGCCTTCACATAGCGGCTGCGCTCGGTGCAGTGTGCGGCAAATCCGAATACGGACTTGAAGTGCTGAAAGACCTGACACCAGCAACGATAGAAGAAGCAAAGAAACTTACGGAAGGCGGCAAGGTGGAAATCCTGCTTGCCCAGACAGACAAGAAACTCTATGTAGAGGCATCGGTCATAGCAGGAGGCCATACCGCTACCACCAGAATCGAGGATGACCATGACCATATCACGGAAGTCACCCTCGACGGCAAACCCCTGCATCAGGCAAGCGCAAAAGACAATAAAGGCACGACAAATGAGGCGGCAGAAGGGAAGACCACCCTGGACTACCACCTGACAGTAAAGGAAATATACGACTTCGCGACCACTGTTCCGTATGACGAGATCAGTTTCATACTCGAATCACGCAAACTGAACCTCGCACTTGCCGAAGACGGGCTGAAGCACAGTTACGGGCTTAAAGTCGGGAGAACCATACTCGACTCCAAGTTAAAGCCTGTTTTCGGAGACGATTTTCTGAGTTTCGCAATGGCCATGACGGCAGCCGCGTCGGATGCAAGGATGGCCGGATGCACTCTCCCTGCCATGAGCAACTCAGGAAGCGGAAATCAGGGAATCACCGTCACGATGCCGGTCATAGCCTATTCGCTCAAAAACGACACCGACGACGAGACACTTGCACGCGCACTTACGCTGAGCCACCTGATAGCCATTCACATAAAAGGATACTTAGGGAAACTCTCAGCCCTCTGCGGCTGCGTAATAGCCTCGACAGGCTCATCATGCGGGCTCGTACTGCTCAACGGCGGCGGATATGAAGAGATTTGCTCTGCAATCAAGAACATGATAGGCAACATTACCGGCATGGTCTGCGACGGAGCGAAAGTAGGCTGTGCAATGAAAGTCGCATCCGGAGTATCGAGTTCCATACAGTCCGCCGTCCTGGCCCTTAACGGCATAAGCGCGACAGAACACGACGGAATCATTGACAAGGACATAGAGAAGACCATACGCAACGTCGGCCGTATCGGCTCGGTAGGAATGCAGAGGGCCGACAACATGATCCTCGACATCATGGTCTGCAAATAGTCCGGAATCCGCACAGGGCTGACAGTTTGTCATTTTCTGCGCGGTTGGTATGGCATTTGACTTACAAGCGGTCGCTGAAAAGCACCGCTTTTTTTTTAAAATTTTTATATCAGTAAACACAAAACAAAAGATATGAAACAAGGATCAATAGGCGTTACCACGGAAAATATTTTTCCGGTAATCAAGAAATTTCTTTATTCCGATCACGAAATCTTCCTGAGGGAACTCGTGGCCAATGCAGTCGATGCCACACAGAAAATCAAGGCTCTCGCCGACAGCGGAGAATTCAAGGGAGAATTGGGAGACCTTACCATACACATTGAAGCCGACAGCGATGCAAAGACATTGAAAATCATCGACAACGGGCTAGGCATGACCGAAGAGGAAGTCAATAAATACATTAACCAGATCGCGTTTTCAAGCGCCGGAGAATTTCTTGAAAAATACAAAGACCAGTTAAGCAGCATCATCGGACACTTCGGACTGGGCTTTTACAGCGCATTCATGGTGTCAAAGAAAGTCGAGATAGACACCCTTTCATGGAAAGACGGTGCGGAAGCCGTTTCATGGACATGTGAAGGCAACCCTGAATACGAGATGGGCAAAGGCACGAGGACAACGAGGGGAACCACCATAACCCTGCATCTCGATGACGAAGAAACCGAATTTGCCCAGCGAGGCAAGATAGAGCAGCTTCTGAAAAAGTACTGCAAGTTCATGCCAGTGCCGATTGCATTTGGAAAGAAGCAGGAGTGGAAAGACGGCAAGTATGTAGACACGGACAAGGACAACATCATAAACGACGTAGAACCTCTCTGGGCAAAAAATCCTAAAGACATCAAGGATGAGGACTACCTGAAGTTCTACAATTACCTGTATCCCGGGTCGGAAGAACCGCTGTTCTACATCCACCTGAACGTGGATTATCCTTTCCACCTTACGGGCATACTTTATTTTCCTAAAATCAAGGACAGGATCGACGTCCACACGGACAAGATACAGTTGTACTGCAATCAGATGTTCGTTACGGATTCCGTCAAGAACATCGTACCGGAGTTCCTGACACTGCTTCACGGTGTCATCGACTCTCCTGACATTCCGCTGAACGTATCAAGGAGTTACCTGCAGTCGGATGCCAATGTAAAGAAGATTTCAGGATACATTACCAAGAAAGTGGCGGACCGCCTCGAAGAGATATTCAAGAACGACCGCGAACAGTTTGAAAAGAAATGGGACAACCTGAAACTGTTCATCGAATACGGCATGCTGACGGATGAAAAATTCTGCGAGCGTGCGATGAAGTTCTTCTTGCTGAAAAACTGCGACGGCAAGTTCTTCCCTGTCGAAGACTATACCAAGGCCATCGAAACCTTGCAGAAAGACAAGGACGGCAGGCTCGTCTACCTTTACGCTACGGACAAGACAGAGCAATACCGCCATATCGAAGCCGCCAAAAACAAAGGCTACGACGTATTGCTGATGGACTGCCCTCTCGACCCGCATTTTGTCAGCCTCCTTGAAAACAAACTGGAAAACAGCAGTTTCGCAAGAGTGGATTCGGACATCATAGACAATCTCATCCGCAAGGAAGACAGGGAGAAGCCTCAACTCTCCGACAGCGAGACCGATGAACTGAATATCATCTTCAACAAAGTCATGCCGGAAGGCTCGCACTACCTTGTAGGAGCTGACAATCTCG
The DNA here is from genome assembly GCA_017694935.1 of Candidatus Merdivivens pullistercoris. Classification (GTDB taxonomy): domain Bacteria; phylum Bacteroidota; class Bacteroidia; order Bacteroidales; family UBA932; genus Merdivivens; species Merdivivens pullistercoris. The sequence goes on along the minus strand of JADIME010000014.1, from coordinate 913 downwards.
GTGAAAACGGAGAGCCCGTGGTCATAACCCAGAGCGAGTTCATGCGCCGCTACCGCGACATGGCTTCCGTAGGAGGCGGAATGAATTTTTACGGAGAGCTGCCCGAGACATACAACATCACCGTGAATATGGAAAATCCTCTGATCAAGAAGATGCTTGAAGAAAAACAGGACTGCTGCGGCAAAGAACTGACTGACATCGATGCCCGCATAGCTGAAAGCGAAAAGGCACGGAAGGAAGCCGAGAAAGCCAATGCTCAGAGTTCCTCAGATGGAGACAAGGAGGCCGGCAAGACAGCTGAAACCGATGCGACAGCTGAAACCGGCACAGCGGCTGAAAACGTGGCAGAACTCCGCGACCGGCGCAAGGACATCCTTGAAAAGTTTGCCGACGGCAATACCATCCTGCATCAGGTAACAGGTCTCGCCCTGCTGTCCAACGGCATGTTGAAAGGCAAGGCTCTCGCCGATTTCATCAGGAACAGTTACGAGGTGGTCGGCAAGGCGTTTACGAAATGACGGGCACGGCCGGGCCGATTTTGCAAAGCCGGGAACAGCACGACTTAACTTAGGTCATTGCAAATAACTTATTTACAATATATTACAAACATTTGACAAATTTTCAATGTAGCGAGCGAAGTCCACCCCGGCCTCGCTCGCTACACTGATTTTAAGCTACCTGCGAATCAAACAATTGATATTCAACATTTTACATATATCAAAATTAAATCGCCGCGTTCCCTAAATTACAAATCTTCCGCGGATTTGTTTGCCAACAATTTCTTAGAAGCTGTTTAGAAGCTGTTTAAAATTTTTTCAAAAGTTCTTTGTGACATCTTTCCGGCACGTTTTCGCCGTTTTTATCGTAAAATAGCTCTGCTATTCTCCTCAAAAAACGACAAAAACCTGGCGCG
>JADIME010000013.1 GCA_017694935.1 Candidatus Merdivivens pullistercoris | reverse complement strand
TCTACATACTCACTGTCATTCTTCGAGGATGAATAGTCCTCAAATTCCGCGCATCCGGACAATAACACCGGAACTGCTGCCAATAACCGGAACAGGAGCTTACTTGTAATCAATTCTTTGTTCATTTTATGATAGTTGAATTTCACCGCAAAAGTAGTAAAAAACAACACATTGACATTATTTTTCATAAAACCGCCTGATTTTTCTAAGCGGAAGTACCGGAGCGCGGTCCGATGCTGTACTGGCGGGGAGTCTGACCTGTTTTTCTCTTGAAAAATTTGGTAAAGGACGACTGGTCGGGGAAATGGAGTCCGCCAACAATCTCCTTGATACTCATGTCAGAATAGCGGAGCATGTTTCCGGCCTCCGTAATGACACAGGAGTCTATCCAGTCGGCAGCCGTCCTGGCCGTGGCTTTTCCAGGTATCAGGTCATAATAATCAAGTGTTGCAGCGGACAACCGGAAATAGACCAAATCTGCATAGGACTTGTAAAATCTCGGCAGTACGGGATTGTCGGCATATATCTCCCGTGCCATTGCATCGTCCACATCGAACACGGCTTGTCCGGTGCGGTAACAAAATAAAGAGTCCACTTTTCCTGCTTCATGATCTGGAAGACACGGATTTTCGGCCTGCCCTCTTAATGACATGTTCCGCCCCGGCTTGGGAGCGGAACATACCGTCTGATGTTATTTGTACAGTGCCTTGGCCAGATCTTCCAGTCCGTCCGCTCCGGGCAGGTCAGGATAGGCTTTCTTCATAGCACCGGCAAATGCCTGAGCGAAGTATATCTTACCGTGCCGCCGAAGGTCGAGTACCGCCTGACGGAAATAGGCTGCTCGCTCGTGCCGCTCATTACCCAGCTGACCGAATGGGCGCAGACGAACATGAAGACCATCGTCAAACACCGCAAGAAATTTACAGCGGAAAGCCTGCAAGAATAAAAGGGGGCTTTCCCAGGCCGTCCGTGTATGGAGGTTGTCTTCATCGTGGCCCCACTTTAGACCGATGAGACACCGGGCGTCCATTTCGAAAACGCTCCGCCATATTATCGAAATTTACCTCCTGCGAGTTGAACGCCAGTTCCGCATGCAGTATCGGAAACCGCCGAAAATGATGTTGCCACCGTTCGATGGAATGGTGACTTGGCTCATGCACATATTGGCTAAGGAAAAACGGACTTGACATAGCCTCCTTTGAGTCTTGCAAATTCTACGGATACCTCTCCGGCAAGAAAGCGTTGCTCCCGAATTGGACACTTATACATGCTTTACCGGTTTGCCCCGAGCTGGAATAATGCTAATTTCAACAATTCCATTTTTCAATGATAGCGATTCATCATTGACATTGGATTGCGGACTACTTGGGACAGGCATGCCTGTCAAATCACAGACATGCCTGCCCCTTACTACGCAGCAGAGTTCATTTTATCTCAAATATTCATTGTAAAACTCCTCTATCCTGTCGAAAGGTATCACCTCTAAGTTGTCGTACAAATCCGTATGGACGGCTCCCGGGACAATCAGCAGCTCCTTGTTTCCGCCGGAGAGTTTTTCATAAACGGTCTCGCTGAAATAGCGCGAATGGGCCTTCTCCCCATGGACAAGCAACACCGCACTGCGGATTTCACCGGCATACGCAAGGATTGGCATGTTAATCATAGAGAGGACGGCTGTAGTATTGAAACCATCGTTAGAGCCCAATGACCGAGGATGGTAGCCACGCTCCGTCTTATAATAAGAGACATAGTCTTTGACAAACTGGGGAGCATCGGCCGGAGCTACCTCGGGATTGCCTCCCGCATGGGCATACGTCCCGTTCCGGTAATCTTCAGTACGCTGTGCATTGAGCCTTTTTTTCATTTCATAACGCGCATCCGCATTATCATCGGCATCGAAATAGCCTTTGGCGGAAACCCTGGTCATATCGTACATCGTAACGGCAACAGTAGCCTTTATACGGGTGTCGATTGCAGCCGCATTCACCGCAAAGCCTCCGAAACCGCAAATGCCCAGGATGCCTATGCGTTCAGGGTCTACATCCTCACGGACAGACAGATAGTCCACCGCCGCACAAAAATCCTCGGTGTTGATATCAGGAGAAGAAACAGCCCTCGGCTCTCCCCCGCTCTCGCCCGTAAACGAAGGGTCAAAGGCAATGGTCAGAAAACCACGCTCGGCCAACGTCTGTGCATAAAGTCCGGAAACCTGCTCTTTTACCGCCCCGTAAGGCCCGCTCATCGCAATTGCCGGCAATTTTCCTTTTTTCATTTTGGGAATGTACAAATCAGCCGCAAGGGTCACACCATAACGGTTGTGGAAAGTTATTTTACTATGAATGACCTTGTCACTCTGCGGGAATACCTTGTCCCATTCTTCCGCAAGATTCAGTTTTTCTTCCATAAATTTCTCATTATTAAGTTGTTCGTCCTGTTCCGCGCCACACCCTGCGCATAAAATGCACGCCATTATGGCCACGGATAATTTTTTGAATGTCCCCATATTTTTTTACTTAAAAACTCATAAAAATTCACGAGACAAAATTAATTGCCATCCGGGAACGGGCCGGTAACTTTATTACGGGGATTTGTAACCAAATTACCGATTGGCTTTTTCGGAAAATTCAGGAAATTCGGAAAATTCAAGAAATCCGGAAAATTCCGGGTAATTTTCATTAAATTTGCTGCCGGCAAAACCCGAAAACCGGGAACCTTATTATAAAGTCATTAACACACGGAACTATGGAACCGCTTGCAGTCATCATCTATATCTTAATAGTGGTAGCCGTCGTGCTGCTAATCAACCTCGGTTTCAGGCTGCACCTGAAAAAGATATTCAAGTCCCACGGCATAGACCTCGACGGCAAACCGGACAATAAAGAAGATAAAAAAGAAGAGGGAAAATCATGATAAAAGTCTATAGCATGCCCACCTGCCCAGACTGCGAATGGGTGGAAAAACAGATAGAAGGAAAATCCGGATACGAAATCATCGACATCGGCAGCCACGTAAGAAAACTCAAGGAGTTCCTCCGCCTGCGCGACAACAATCCTGCCTTCGATAGCGCCAGAAAGGCCGGAGCGGCAGGAATACCGTGCTTCGTGCTTGAAGACGGACGGGTCACCCTGATACCCGAAGAGGCCGGACTACACTCCCGCCCTGCCGGAGACGGACAAGAAGGGGCTTCATGCAGCATCGACGGGAGCGGATGCTGAAAAAAAATGATTACCTTTGTTCTCCAAGAGGGAAAATTATGTTCTATAAACTGATAGAGAAGAAAAGGAACGAATGGCTTGATTCTTCGGCCTGCACGGTCAAAGAACTTATCAATTATATAATCATGCGCGGCCAAATGCGCGATGCACAGATTGAAGCCATTAAAACATATCTTTATTTAAAACTGGCCTGTGACAATACACCGTTGTGGAAACTGTTCACAAACGGGACATTCTGCACAATCGATTTGGATTCCATTCCATTATCGGTAACGGCACGCGAAATATTGAATTCCGACAAAGCCGCCGCCGCGCTTCTGGAATATTCGAGACTGACCGACCGGAATGGACGGCAACTGGCACCTGAAATGGAGCGGTTCATTAAAGAACACCCTGACAAAATCGACTATCAGACAGCATTCAGAAAGATTTTCTATAATATCGATTATGCCGACTACCTTTTCAGCCTCCCTATGGGAGCCGGGAAAACCTATCTGATGGCGGCATTCATCTACCTGGATCTATATTTTGCGCTGAATGAACCCGACAATCCGCGTTTCGCACACAATTTCATGATATTCGCCCCTTCAGGGCTTAAATCTTCAATCATACCGAGCCTGAAACATATTCAGGAATTCGACCCTACATGGATAATCCCAAATCCTGCGGCTGACAATCTGAGAAAACTCATAAAATTCGAAATACTTGATGAACAGAAATCCGCGAGGAAAAGCAACCTTTTAAAAAATCCGAATGCCCAGAAAATCAACAATCACCAACCGCTTGAAGACCTTATCGGGCTCGTGTCCATTACAAATGCGGAAAAAGTAATACTCGACCGCGCCGGTGAAGATATTGATGACTCTGTATTCAGCAAAGAGGATTTGGAAAGGATAATATTGGCCAATGAACTTCGAAGCATTATCGGTAAAATTCCCAACCTTGCCGTTTATATCGATGAAGTACATCACGCGGCTGACAGTGAAATCAAACTCAGGCAGGTTGTGACCGAATGGACAAAAGGACACACATTTAACGGCGTATTGGGTTTTTCCGGCACACCATATCTGGAGAAACCGGAAAACATCCGGTTGGCCGAGCAGTTTACAATCAGGAACACCGAATTATCCAATATCGTTTACCATTATCCTTTAATTAATGCAGTCGGAAATTTCCTGAAGAAGCCAGTGGTCAAATACTCCGACAATGACACGGAGGTCATAATACATAACGGAGTAAACGAGTTTTTGGAAAAATACGGGAACAAAATTTATCCAAATGGCACAAAAGCCAAACTGGCAATATATTGCGGACAGATTGAGACACTTGAAGAGCAAATCCTGCCTCAAGTATCCGAACTGGTCGCATCGTACGGTCTGAATCCTGCGGAAACCATATTGAAATACCACGGCGGCAACAAAAAATACCCGAAACCTGAAGGTTCAGAAACCGAGTTTCTGTCACTCGACACTGAATTGTCACGTATCCGCATCGTATTGCTGGTACAAATAGGCAAAGAAGGTTGGGATTGTAAAAGCCTTACGGGAGTGATTCTTCCGCACAAGGGCGTGTGTCCCACCAATATGGTATTGCAGACATGCTGCCGTTGCCTGCGACAGGTAACAAAACATGAAAAAGAGGATGCATTGATTTGGCTGAATAAATTCAATGCCGACATTCTGAACAGACAGCTACGCCAGCAGCAAAACATTTCTCTGCAAGAACTGAATACAAGCGAACAGAATCACGGGATATCCATAGAACGTTTTTCCCGTATAGACAAATTAAAAGTCCCTCCCATAGACTTTTATCAGCTGAAAGTATCTTACCGTACGCTTATCATGGATGAACACCATGATACGGCACAGTGTCTCCGGACAGAGAAAATATTGAAGAAATCGGAAGAAACCCTCATTCATCAACAGGATTTTTCCGGTGAGGAAACGGCGGTTTATTTCAATGAAAACAAAGATGGCGAACGTACTGATTTCAATCACTGGATTTGGCTGATTGCGAAAGGAAGTTTCGGCACATTAAGCATAAGCGAACTGAAAAGATTCGAAAATGAATTGAAGGCAATATTTGAATGCATTACGGTACGAAAAGACGGTGGACTTTTCCTGAACCAGCAATATGACCAGGACAGGATACGCTCCCTCATCCGCTGCGCATTCACTCCAAAGCGAGGTTTCTCAATAAAAGAAGAGACAATACCATGCCATGCCGGGCTTCTCCAGATTGAAAAACTCTCATCTCCCATAATTGCCAATGATGACGAATCATTATTTTATCCCCCGCAAAATGTTGTCAGGGAAATCATTGAACTGGATGAGAAGCCTTCGTCCAAGGCACTTCCGCCTGATGTAGTTGCAGCCATAAAGACACTTGCATCTCAAGGTATCGAGGTTCCGGCAGTTGCAACCGACCGGCATCCGGAAAGGGAAAAGACATATCACTATCTTCCGTACCGTTTCGACAGCCCGTTGGAACGCATGTATTTCATACAATCACTCACATTGATAAAAGACAAGAAACTGGAAATATATTTCAATGGCGATGACACACTGACCGAGTTCAAGATAGACTGTTACAAACGAAACGGCACGTCTTGGGCATACATAGGCAAATACACTCCGGACTTTCTGATAATGGACAGGAAAGATGACGGTTCAATAAACCGCATCGCTATTATCGAAACCAAAGGTGAAGTTTTTGCGGCCAAGTTTGCAGACCGAAGACATTTCATGGAAACAGAATTCATTAAAAAGAACAACGAAAAATTCGGCTACGAACGTTTCCATTTCCTTTATCTTGAAGACACGATAGGACCCGAGAAGTTCATCAGCCTGACCTTAAAAACGATACAGGATTTTTTCAACAATTAGAAACATCATTTGACTATGGCGATAAAATACATACCATATTTTCCCGATACACTTGAGGGGCAAGCCTTGCTTGACAATTTCGTAAGGACAAAACGCATTCTGCGCTACAGGGACAATGACCGCATATATGAACGCATTGAACGCGGGATGCCATATTATGAAACCGAACTGAAAGAACGCACAGGCACAAATCCAAACGGAAACCTTGTCATACGGGGAGAATGCCTGTCTGCCTGCGCCTATTTAAAGGACAAAGGGATAACAGTGGATTTGGTATATATTGATCCTCCTTTTGCCAGCGGCGCGGACTATGCGAAAAAAGTGTACCTCCGCCGTAATCCCAAAGTAGCCGAGGTTATACGCCACGCTGAAAGCGAATTGGACATAGAAGAATTGCGTTCATTTGAGGAAAAAATGTACGGGGACATCTGGAACAAGGAAAGCTACCTGAACTGGATGTATGAAAACCTCATGGCCATCAAGTCCGTAATGAGCGACACGGCAAGCATCTATGTACACCTTGACTGGCACATAGGCCATTATGTAAAAATCCTCATGGATGAAATTTTCGGAGAAGACAATTTCAGAAATGAGATTGTATGGTATTATCCCAACAAAATACCTGATAAAAGAAAACCTTTATTTACCAACTGCTCAGACATTGTATTGTTTTATACAAAAAGTGATGAACAAATCTTTAACATACAATATCAGGACATCAAACCGCATCAAAGAGCCAAAGAGGTAAAAATCAATGGGAAGAAACAGTCAGTACGAGATGAAAACGGAAACGTAGTTTATGAAACATACGATAAGACAATGATAAATAACGTATGGCGCATACCTTCCTTGGCCGGTTCTTCTAAAGAAAAACACGATACGGATTACGCCACCCAAAAACCCGAAACCCTTCTCGAACGCATCATCAAAGCCAGCAGCGATGAAGGAATGGTCGTAGCCGATTTCTTTGGCGGAAGCGGGGTAACAGCAGCGGTTGCCAGCAAGACAGGGCGCAAGTTTATCCATGCCGATGTGAACCTGAACAGCATTCAGACAACACGTGACCGCCTGATAGCCGCGAAGGCCGAGTTTGACATACTTGAAATCAAAGACGGCGTTTCATTGTACCGCAACCCGGTGCAGACAATGGAAAAATTAAAAACCCTCATACCCGGATTACGCAATGAAGATGCATTGGACAAATTCTGGGAAGGAAGCATAATAGACACTAAATACGGCATGGTTCCCGTTTATCTGCCAAATCTGATGGACGGCACTACCCGTATGCTTGACAAGCCGCTGATGAACAGGATTATCCATGAAGCCATGCCCGATCTTCCCGAAGACACCAAACGGATTATCGTCTATTATATAGACATTGAGGACAGAGATGACATCGAACGATTTATCAATGAACAAAACGATACATTGATTCAGATAGAACTGCGCGATTTGAAACAAGTACTTGACAATGTAGTTACAGAAGATTATGCCGAATGGAAAGTATCCGAAGGGCAAAACGGACTGTTCAATGGCTACAAAGTCGAGATACTCCAATTCCAAAGCGACCGGGTAAAACGGAAAATAGATGAAATCAACCAGAAAAACTGGCAACAGTCATTGAATCTTCAAAGCAAAGGAAAAAACTGGGCATATACTCCTATCCTGTTGAGCGAGGAAGGATTGGAAACAATAGAATGGATAAGCCTTGATTGTACAGCATCCGAAAAGGAATCCGTCTGGCACAGCGACAGCGAAATCAAGATAGACAAACTCGGCCGGACTATCAAAAACGGTACAAAGACGGCTGACTTGTGGGATGCCTGCATTTGGAGCGAAAACAGGCCTTTACGTATGAAGATACGCAACATTTGCGGTGATGAAACAGTATTCGTCCTTTAACAGCAGTTATTTATCATGAATAGAATAATTCTTATAGGTAATGGATTTGATTTGGCCCATAAACTCCCCACAAAATATGAAGACTTCATTAACTGGTATTGGGACAAATGGCTGGAAAAACTAAATTATAGTCAAAATAAAATAGAAAAGGACATCTTATGCACTTTTGAATGTAAAGACAATGGTGTTTCAACTTGGATGTATCATTTTCATTTCAATTCAGTATTTATTCCCAAAAGCGGAAAAGATTTCATAAAATATATAAAGAGTAACCCGAATTTATATTCTTTGGAATTTACTCCTTTTATGAAAAGAATTTGCATGTCCATTGAAGCAAAAGGATGGGTGGACATTGAAAATGAATATTATAAATCACTCTTGTCCATAGTCCAATCAGAAAACGCGGATAATGCGGCAAAAAAATTAAATGATGAACTGGATTATATCAAATCACTACTGGCAGAATATCTTACTACTGTTCAAAAAGACATCACCCCGGCAATTGTCAATACTGATATAAAACAGAAAATATTTGAGCCGTTCCGCCCTAACGATATATCCGTTGAAGGTAGGAAAAAATTCTATCAGGATTTCCTAATGACTAATATGAAAATAACGTATCCGGCGACAATTACGATTTTGAATTTCAACTATACTTCAACAGCTGACATTTATGCCGAAGGAATTGATAATTGTAAAGTCAACCACATTCATGGATATCTTGATAATTATCAAAGCATAATTTTCGGATATGGGGATGAGTTTGACAGAGATTATAAGAGCCTGCTTGATTTAAACGATAATGAATTTTTAAGAAATATAAAATCTATACGATATTTGGAATATGACTATTATAGAAAATTATTATCTTATATCGGAATGGGGCCATATCAAATCTACATCATGGGACATTCGTGTGGAAATTCTGACAGAACATTGCTAAATACTTTGTTTGAGCACGGCAACTGCATATCAATCAAACCATTTTATTATAAAAAAAATGACAATTCAGATAACTATATCGAAATAGTCCAAAATATTAGCAGAAATTTTACTAACAGAGAAAAGATGCGAGATCGCATTGTCAATAAAACATACTGTGAAACATTACCACAGAATGAATGACAAACCATATATTCGACTACCCATGACACCTACTCAATTCATCACATCATACCGCACCGCATTCGGGGAAAATGCGCTTCTTCCGATTGCCTTCGGATTCAGCGACTCACCGCGCGCGAAAGTAAAACACGGCATCCGCTGCATTGTCGGGGCCTATAAGATGGTGCTCGACGGCAGGGACATCACCCTCGAAGGGGATTTCATCAACTGCATGGGAGGGCGCACCTATCTCGGCCGTGGCGAAATGACAGAACGCACCGCCACATTCGTATCCGAGACCGAGTGCTACAAACAAACCCCGGCACTTGTCAAAGACTATGTAGCAGGCCTCGGAATCGTCCCGGCAGCAAAACCATACCTCAATTTCATGCGCATAGACCATCTGGACAGTTGGGACGGCACCGAAGGCCTCATATTCTTCGCCACGCCCGACATCGTATCCGGACTTGCTGCATGGGCGTTTTATGACAGGAACGAAGCGGATACCGTTACAGTAAAATTCGGCTCCGGCTGCGCTTCAACCATCACTTTTGCCATAGCGGAAAACCGCCTTCCCGACGGATACAGGTGCTTCCTCGGCATGACGGACCTTTCGGCACGCTACCTTGTGTCTTCGGGGTTGCTCGCATTCACAATCCCCTCGTGCCGCCTGCCCCAAATGCTTGAAACCCTTCCGCATACCGCCCTGTTCAACGGCAAGGCATGGGAAAAGTTAAGAACACGGCTGTAATGGCCGTCTGCTTGCGTTCATAGATGAAACCGCACACAAGCCAGACAAACCATATTGCAACTGTCATGAAGCGGGAAGCGTACCTGATTCGTGGCAAATTTTATTATACGACCGATTGTCAATATATTCAAAATCACCACACACCCCGAGCGGTTCGATGAACCTGTCATCGGAAACCTCTGTCACCCTCTGTGATTTGCAGATGCTTCCCTTCGGGCCGAAAACGGCAACGTCCGTCAAATCGAGCCCTTTGCAGGGATAATAGAAAACATAGTCGATTCTTTCACGTTCATCCGCCTCGGGTGTCCAGGTCAGCCTTTCCACCGGAACGAGAGGGTTGTCTGCAGGAAAAGTAAAGCCCGGGCAATCCGTAACGGACGGATTCATCTCCCTGTACGCATCCGTAAAACCGGCATTGTCCAGCATCAGCGTGACAGTCCACGGCACTATGAAACCATTGTGGTCATACATGTCCTTGGTCTCACGGATCCAGTCAAGGTGCGAAGGCTCATTAAAATCCCCGCCGAGAATCACAACCGCGCCTTCACTAATCTCCTGCCGTGCATCCGCGATAAAACATTTTATCGCATCATCGCGCTGTGAAGCATCGTTCACCGTCAGGATTTCCGCCACCGAAGACGGGACAGGGATTTCTTCCCATGTCGAACCGTCGTACCCCCTTACATTGTAATACGCATCATTGAGATAGTCCAAATGGGCCGTATAAACCGCTATCCTGCACCCTCCTATCGAAGACACCATCTTATAGATGCTGCCATGGTCGCCGTTCTCTGGAAACACAGTCGCCGAATCCGTTATCGGATGCCGGCTTAAAAGCCCTGAATCATAACTGTAAAACGAATAATAAACCAGTCCCCTCTCCCCTAACGACCGGACAATCCTGTCACAGAACCTTGTCCCGTCATAGTTCCTCACCTCGCTGAAAGTCACGAAATCAGGCTGCAACCTCGCAATCTCATCGACTATGGCCTCATACCCTCCCGGCACCATTGTCCCTTCCTGCCATATATTCCATTGCAGGACAGTAAATTCGATACGGTCTCCGTTGTCGGTGCAACTGCAAGCCATGCAACAAAGGCACACTAACGCGGCAATCCTTAATTTTCCCATGATTGAAACAGTTATATTTTCCGGGGACAAAAATACATCGTATTCTCAACCGATGTTTTGAAAATATGGATAACTTTGCCTTAGCACATGAAATTTTAAACAATGACAGACAACGAAAGACTCGGGCGGATAGTCGATTTCTGCCGCCTCATAGACAAAGAAAAATTCATCCAGCGCCGCACATACCTGACTGACGGCAAGCGGCTTGAAAACGATGCCGAACATGCCTGGCACATGGCCGTAATGGCCCTGCTGCTTTCCGAATACTCGAACGAGCCGATAGACCTGCTGAAGGTCGTAAGCATCGTTCTGATTCACGATTTGGTGGAGGTTTACGCCGGGGACACCTTCGCATATGACACCGAAGGGCTCAAGACCCAGAAAGAGAGGGAAAACGCCGCCGCCGAAAAACTTTTTTCAGCACTTCCAGAAGACTTGGCCATAAAATTCCGTTCCCTCTGGGACGAATTCGAGGCATGGGAAACCCCTGAAGCCCGGTTCGCACACTCTCTCGATAACTTCCAGCCACTCATGCTCCAGGCGGCCACCGACGGCCTGTCATGGGCTAAAGAAGGCCGCACTTTCAGTCAGGTGCTCAAACGCAACTCCCGTTCCGCCGAAGGCTCCAAACCACTATGGGACTACTCCCTCGACAACTTCATCAGGCCGCAGATCAAAAAAGGACATCTGGCAGAAGACATCCGGACGCGCCGGGCAGAGTTAAAAGACATTCAGGAATTAAACTCCTTGTTCAAATCGACCGTGCTGACTGTCAATGTGCAAGACTATGCCGCCGAAGTCGCAGACTGGGCTTCATGCGGCGACATTCCCGGACATTGGGAAGAATTGTTCTCGCATCTGCATTTCATAGCCGCAACGGATTGCAAAGGCGGCATCATCGGTTTTTCAGCGGTAAGCCGCGACGGATACCTGCACTCGCTGTTCGTCCACAAAGACTGGCAAAGCAAGGGCATCGGGACTTTGCTGCTTTCTGAAGCCGAAAAGACGGCCATAACATACGGTGCAAGGCAGATGACCTCGGATGTCAGCATCACTGCAAGACCGTTTTTCGAAAAACGCGGATACACAATGACAAAAGAACAGAAAGCCAAGGCCAACAGACTGCATCTGACCAATTACCGGATGGAAAAAACGCTCTGAAGGCACGCCTCGAAACTATTTTAAGACAGATTGTCCCCTTCCTCCAACCTGTCTATGATTTCATCGCAGGCCTTCAGCACTTTCCTGTCGGTAAAATACTGTGCGCAGGCACAGGCGATGAAGATGACTATGATAAGCGCAATAGCCGTCAGGCTCTTGGCCGTGGTAAGGAATCCTTTGAAAATAAACGAAGCCGAAATGATGATGAAACCAAGCACCCAAGCATATGATGTGAGTTGAAACTTTATGTAATTTTTTCTGAACCTACTAACTTTCAGCGCAGTAGTCCTGACATCATCAATACCGTCCTTGAAATCCATCCGGCGGTAAAGCACGATATATCCCGCCATGATGATCAGGCACAATGCCACTCCGGCCGCCACGGGCAGCGTAAATGTCCCCATGAAAATTGCAAACACTGTAAGGAACAACGCCATCACGACACAAACGGCGATGCCTGTTTTCTTGTTGCTATCCAACACATCTATATTCTTCCGGAAAGTGTTTTCCATCAGTTTTCCATTGATAATCTTCTGCCGGTCAAGCTCTTCCTTCAGATTGGCATATTCGTCGCGCATCTGCTCTAATTCGTCCAATACCTGTTTCATATCGCCATTAGCAACCATGATTCCTACCTCCTGTAAATTCCGATTTTCAATTCAATCCTGTTTTTTCAATTCTTCCTTAATCCTGTGAAGCTGGAACGAAACATTCTTTACCGAAATGCCTATGATCCGGCCGATTTCCTCGTATGTCAGGCCTTCAAGCCAAAGCAGGATTATCCCCCTGTCTATCAGCCCGAGACGATTGATACGCCCGTAGAGCCGCCTGACCTGCAACGCCCTGTCGTCGATGTCATCGAAAAAGTCCGAATCCACACTCAAAGGGACATGAGTGCCGGAATGCCTGTTTTTCTTCCGATGATTGATACAGCAATTCAGGCTCACGCGGTAAATCCATGTCTTGACATCAGCCTCGCCACTGAACTTATCATAGCCTTTCCAAAGCCTTATCAGCACATCCTGAAAAAGGTCTTCCACCTCCTCACGGCAGTCCGAGAACATGTAACACACCACATAGATGACCGTCTTGTACTTCTCGACCAATCCTGTAAATTCCTGTTCCTTCCTATCCATCTTCCGCAAAAGTTAAAAGCGCTTTTAAAACTGTTTTCATGTAATTAGACAACAAAACTCCGAAAAAACTATAAAATTTTTAGCATTTTTGTAAAAAATACATGGTTTTTTATGAAAGTCAAGGAAAATTCAATACGGATAACTGTCGGAGACATCACCATACTGCATGTCGATGCAATCGTCAATGCCGCCAACAACACCCTGCTCGGCGGAGGAGGCGTGGACGGAGCGATACACAGGGCGGCAGGTCCGGGACTGCTTGAAGAGTGCCGCACCGTTGGAGGTTGTCCGACAGGCGAAAGCCGGATCACCTCGGCCTACAACCTGCCTTGCAGGAAAGTCATACACACCGTCGGTCCGGTGTGGCGCGGAGGAAACCACGGCGAACCCGATCTTCTTGCCTCATGTTACGATACCGCCATGAAGATTGCCGAAGACAACTCTCTGAAAAGCATTGCGTTTCCATGCATAAGCACCGGAGTTTACCATTATCCCAAACAGCAGGCCGCCCAAATAGCCCTTAAAACGATATTCAAGCATCTTGGCAGCGGCTCTTACAAGGGCGACGTAATCATATGCTGTTTCACCCGGGAAGATGCGGAAATATATGAGAAATTGTTAAAAGCTGTTTAGAAGCTGTTTAAAAAATACTTCCTATCTTAGCGCAAATTTTAAAATGAACTGCAAGCCGAGAGCAGAGGACAAGCAAGATTGTACTATGCCGAGGCGCAGCGTGAATAATAAACAAAGTTTAAAATAAAATGGAAAAATTACAAAAACCAGCAATCCTTGTCGTTGACATGCTCAATGACTTCGTTACCGGCGCACTCACCTGCGACCGCGCCAAAGCCATAGTCCCTGCCACAGCAGCCCTGCTCGATGCCGCTCGCAAGGCAAACGTACCCGTAATCTTCTGCAACGACGCCCATGTGGCCGGCATAGACCGCGAACTTACAATCTGGGGCGACCATGCGATAGCAGGCACCAAAGGGGCGGAAATAATCCCTGAACTGAAAGCCACAGACAAAGACTACATAGTTCCGAAACGCCGTTACAGCGGATTTTTCCAGACAGACTTAGACATACTGCTCAGGGAACTCGGCGTAAAGACTGTTATCATGACAGGCCTGCACACCCACATGTGCGTAAGACACACATCAGCCGACGCTTTCTGCCTCGGATACGATGTTGTAGTGGCCAAAGAAGCGACAGACTCCTTCACTGAAGAAGACTACAAATCGGGACTTGCATACCTGAAGACATGTTACGGAGCGGAAGCATACAGTAACGAAGAAATCATAGCGGCTCTATAAGACCAAGAAGCCGCTTTAAAAGAATAAGATAAAGAAGTGCCAAAATGTGTATTTGACAGAATCTGCATTTTGGCACACTTCTTATATGACCCACGGTATTTTATTAGAAGCTGTCCGGATTTTTTTAAAGGACAGCAAGCATGCCGGGCACCTTATGACAGCATCAGACTATGCGCGGAATCATCGAATTTTTCCGGATAAAGTATCACAAGGCTCGTATGCGAGAAATCCTTACCCAACAGACGGGGCAGCCTTTCATGCGAACTGTCGTATGAAATCGAACCGAAGCGAGAACTTACCACAACCATAAGGCTGTCCCCGTCTACTTGCCCTGAAAGCGAATGAAGCCCATCTTCCTCCGGCAATGCTGAAAAATCGCATTCTACACCCGGATATTTTTCCGAAATCAGCTGCTCCAAAGCTTCGGCAGTTTCTGAAATACAGTAAAAATGCAGCTTCCTTTCCAATGACAGTCCGATCCTGCACAGATGCATAGTCCATCGGGCAAAACCGGCCTCGAACTCGGCTTTGGAAGGAACGGCCACCACAATCTTTTTCAAAGTATTGACAGGCACCAGCATCCGCATTACGAACACCTCACAGTTAATGCCTTTCAGGAGGTTTACCGCAAAATCGCTCAGCAACACCGGACTCTTCACCCCGCTGTCACGGCGCAGTCCTATAATGACAGTCGTAATATCCTGTTCCCTGACAGTATGGATGATTCCCGAGGCGATATTCAAATCGTAACGTGTGAGTTTTTTCAAATCGACATTGGCTGAGGCCGCCACCTTTGCAGCATTGTCAAGGTTAGAGACACTCGCGACTTTCATCCTGCCTCCGTTACCCTCATCATTGATGATACTCAGCGCATAAAGCTCCCCTCCTCCCGAAGGCGCATTGTCACGCATCGCTATGGAAAAACATACCAAGTCCTTCACCGTATCAGGGTTGGCGATAGGTATGAGTATCTTTTCCCTCATGTCCGCATCAGCACCGGCATCAGCCACGACGTTCTCTACCGCCATTTTCTTTGCGGTCCTCTCGGTAATCACTGAACTTACGATGCACGTGACAAGTATCAACAGGACAGTCCCGTTTAAAATGTCTTCATTAAACAGGCGGCTCCCGTCAGGCATGATTATGTTGTAACCTACCAAGGCGGCGGCAAGCGTGGCTGCCGCCTGTGCAGTGCTCAGACCGTACATCAGCCTGCGCTCCGTATCCCTCATGCCGAATATTTTCTGGGTAAGGAAACACGCGATCCATTTGCCGGCCAAAGCGCACGACATCATTATCAGAGCGACTTTCAACGCATTCCCGTGCCCGAATATCACTTTCAGGTCCAAAAGCATCCCGACACCTATCAGGAAATAAGGTATGAACAGGACATTGCCGACAAATTCGATATGGTTTTTCAACGGGGAGATGCCCGGAATGAACCTGTTGAACAGTATCCCGGCGAGAAAGGCCCCGAGAATCCCTTCCAGCCCCGCCACTTCCATCAGTCCGGCCGCAAGGAAAAGCAGCACAAGCACAAACAGGAACTGCACCACGGTATCATCGTATTTGCGGAAGAACCAACGTGCTATACGAGGGAAACTGTAGATGATGAAAGCACCTACTGCCAGCACTTTAACGATCAGCCACAACCAGAACAGTTCCCCGGTCGTGCCGCCGAATATCCCGCTTATGACAGCAAGCACCATTAGTGTCAGTGTATCCGTAATTGCCGTGGCCCCAACTGTTATGCTCACGCTACGCTGTTTTGACACGCCGAGCCTCAGCACTATCGGGTAGGACACGAGCGTATATGAAGCGCACATGCTGGCAAGCAGCAAAGAGGTGACGATACCGTATTTCAGATAAGAAACATTTATGATGAAACCGAGCGTGATAGGTATCAGAAAGGCGAGAAGGCCGAGCACAAGTGTCTTATTCCTGTTTTTCTTCAGATTGGCGGTGTTAATCTCCAGACCTGCAAGGAACATGATATAGTACAGGCCTACATTGCCGAAAAGCTCGAAACTGCTGTCCCTTGCCAGAAGGTTGAAGCCATGCTCCCCTATCAGTATGCCGGCAAGTATCATCCCGATGATGTTAGGTATCCGCAACTTATTGAAAAGCATCGGCGCGAACAGGATGATAGCCAAAACTATAAGAAATATCCAGGTCGGGTCTTCTATCGGGAGATTCAGGTTAATCCAATCCATAACAATCCAAGCCAAACAATACAAATCAGGAAAATCAGACAATACAGTCGCGGAACAGTCCGGCCAGAATCCGGACACCTTCTTCAATCCTGTCTTTATCCATAAATGAATAATTGAGCCTCATCGTGTTCCTGCCGCTGCCGTCCGTATGGAAAAATGCCCCTGAGACGTATGCTACACCGGCCGACAAAGCCCTGTCGTACAAGGCAACGGTGTCTATGGCTTCAGGAAGGGCAAGGAAGATGAACAATCCGCCTTCGGGACGGGTCCAGCTCACACCGGAAGGCATATATTTTTCAAGCATCCTCAGCATAAAGTCCCGTTTCCCCCGATAAAGTTCCACGGTATTACGGAGATTGTCATGCAGACGGCCGTCGTCCAACAGTCCGGCTGCAATATACTGGTCCAGCATCGGAGGGCACAGATCCACCGACTGCTTGCAGGCAACAAGCTGTGCCAGCACCTGCCTCGGGCCGAATACCCAGCCGAGCCTGAACCCCGGGGCAAGTATCTTTGAAAACGAACCGAGATGCAATACACAGTCCGGAGCCATTGAATACATTGAAGGCACATCCTCCCCGGAAAATCTCAATTCCCTGTAAGGGCTGTCCTCGATGATCATCAACGACTCTTTTCTCGCCACACCTATAATCTCCCGGCGGGCTTCCAAAGAAAGAGTCTCCCCTGTGGGATTGTTAAAATCCGGAATTACATATATGAATTTAGGGACAAGTCCTTCATCCCTCGCCTTCGTTATCGCCGCCTGAAAACCCGTGTCTTTCACTCCAATGATATTCGCCCTGTACGAACGGAAAGACTGTATCGCGCCGAGGAATGTCGGCTGCGACACGAAAACGGCATCGCCGGGATTCACGAAAATCCGCGCACAGAGATCTATGCCCTGCTGCGAGGAAGTGGTTATACGTATATTGTCCACAGGAACCCCGTACTTCCGTGAAACGGCCTGCCTCAGCTGCATTG
This sequence comes from Candidatus Merdivivens pullistercoris, assembly GCA_017694935.1. Taxonomy (GTDB): domain Bacteria; phylum Bacteroidota; class Bacteroidia; order Bacteroidales; family UBA932; genus Merdivivens; species Merdivivens pullistercoris. The sequence continues at coordinate 40,792 of JADIME010000013.1, read as the reverse complement.
CTCCCTCAGTAGCCCCGTATTGCAGGATACCCGGCCCGTATGCACGGAATGCATCGCGTGCAGCCGCGAGAATGTCGTCCGTGCGGAAAGTATCCGGGGAAGGATAGCCTCCGGCGAAAGATATTATTCTGGAAAAATCATAATTTTTGAAAATAGCCCTCACCGGCGACGGCACGAAAGCCGCCCCATCGTCTGAAAACAGTCTTCCATAATCAATCTGTACGTCCATAAACGAATATTTTAAAGTATCGGCTCCTATAACGCATCGTGACAACCGGCAAGGGACACCCGCACTGCCGATCAGTCCCTCAGCAAGGACTCAAGGGCGACAGAGGCATCCGTACCGGCATCCCTGTATTTGACAATCACGGGAGTATAGATATGTATGCCCTCATCCGCCCCAGGGCCTTTGCGCACAGGCCTGCTTCCCGCCACCACTACGGCATTTTCAGGAACCACGAGCCTTCCGTCCGCACCGGAACGTATAAAGATCCCGTTCACAGCATCGTACAAGGCAGTGGATGCATTAAGTATCACTCCCGTGGCTATCACCGCGTTTTCCCTTACCAATGTACCTTCGTAAATGCCGCAATTGCCGCCGATAAACACATTGTCTTCTATGATTACCGGAAGTGCGCCGACAGGTTCTAGCACGCCCCCGAGCTGGGAAGCGGCCGCGATATGCACGTTCTTTCCCACCTGGGCGCACGATCCGACAAGAGCGTGGGAATCTATCATCGAGCCTGAATCCACGTATGCCCCGATATTCACGTATGACGGCGGCATCATTATCACGGACGGTGCAAGATACGCCCCCCTGCGGACAGAGCTCCCTCCAGGCACTATGCGCACCCCGTCGCTTTGGCTGAAATGTCTCGGCGGCAAGGTATCCTTGTCGAAATACCCGAACAGGCCGTCTCCCATCCCGGTCATGCGCCCGTATCTGAACCCGTCCAGGATTATCTCCTTGATGCCCGTATTTACTGTCCACGCGCCATCCTTTTTTTCGGCAACGCGTATTTCACCGCGTTCAAGCGCATCGCATACTTCATTGAAACGTCTCAGCTCTTCCATATTCCAAGATCCTTGAGAGTCTGTTTCATTATATTCATGGTGCTTTCGGTTGCCGATGTCAGAGGCAGACGCAGATTGTTCCTGATCAGTCCGAGCAATGACATGCCTGCCTTTACAGGTATTGGGTTGCTTTCGACAAAACAGTTCCTGAACAGCGGCATCAGGCTGTAATGTATCCTCCTTGCCGCCTCCATATCGTTGTACGCCAATGCCCTGACAAGTTGCGTCATAAGCACGGGAGCTATATTCGAAGCCACGCTTATCACTCCGTCGGCACCGGTCGCCATCAACGAAAGCGTTTCATCGTCATTGCCGCTCAACACCGAGAATCCTTCCGGAGCATCCCTGATCACGGCCGAGATCTGGGCATAGTTTCCGGAAGCCTCTTTTATTCCGACTATCCCCGGCAACTGGGCAAGCCTCAATGTGGTTTCAGCCGTAATATTGACCCCGGTCCTTCCCGGCACATTGTATATTACCAAAGGTTTCCCGGTAACTTCGAGAATCGTACTGAAATGCTCGTATATTCCTTGCTGTGTCGGCTTGTTGTAATACGGCACGACTACAAGAAACGCGTCCGCCCCGACCTCTGAAAGCATTTCTATATTTCTCAACACACCGGCCGTGGAATTGCTCCCGGCACCGCACAGGATAGGTTTTCCCCCGCCATATTCTTTTGTCGTCTTCAGGATCGAGAGCTTTTCCCTGTCCGAAAGGTTGGGAGTTTCCGCCGTTGTCCCGAGAGGAACGAGGAAATCCACGCCCGCATCCACCTGCCTTCTTACCAAATCGGCATAAACATCGATGTCCACCTGGTCTTCGTCATCGAAAGGAGTTATCAACGCTGTTCCGCAGCCTGACCATATATTGTTCCGTCCCATATTTTTATAAATTAAAATTTAATCAAATCCTTGAATTCATATATCCCGTCTTCCAGCCCGTCGCACCACAAGGCCGCCTGCACCGCTCCCCTTGCGAAGCCTTCCCGCGAAAACGCCTCATGCCTCAGGACTATACGGTCGCTCAATCCTTCGAAACCGAGCTCGTGTATGCCGGAAATCTCTCCGCAACGGACCGACTCCACCGGCACCCGGACACCCATGCCGTCTTCAACGAGGGCAGCCAACGTTTTGGCCGTGCCGCTCGGGGCATCGAGCTTGTGTTTGTGATGCATTTCAATGATATACGGCTCATAATCACCGGCATTGCCGAGAATGCGCGAAAGCAGCCCGGCAGCCTTGAACATGGCGTTCACGCCTATGGAAAAATTGGAAGCGTAGACCAGCGGCTTCCCGCATTCTTCAAATGCCCGGAACACCTCGCCGCTTATATCCGTCCAGCCTGTAGTCCCGACCACCGCGCCTTTGAACGTGGCGGCGATGAAACGGTAATTCGCCCTGAAAGCCGCAGGCGTTGTAAAATCTATGCATATCGCATCCGAAGCCGTTTCAGGGTCGAAGGCCCTTATATCCTCGCTTTTCCCGGCACATTCAATCCCCTTCTCGGCAAGAATCTTTTCCACGGCCTTGCCCATCCTGCCGTACCCGCTAATCACCGCTTTCATCCGTAAACAAAACTTTATGCAAATCCTTTATTATCCCGTCCAGTTCATTCCTGTCCACCACGATGCTCAGGCTTCCGCCGGTGCCTCCCATGGACATCAGGTATATTTTATGCCCGGCAAGGACGCCTGAAATGCGTGAGAGCACGTCCCCTGCCGAAAACATGTCCTTGCCTACAATCGCGATCTGCGATTTTCCCGTCTCCATGAATACCGTGGAAAAACCGGAGAGTTCCTCTATCATTTCCTGCAAATCGTCATCTTCCCCCAAAGTAACGGAAACCGCTCCTTGCGAGACAGTTATAAGTTCAAAAGGGAAATGGTGCTTTCCGAAAACGGAAAAAACCCTTCCCATGAATCCGGCAGAATTGTAAACCCTGGAAGAAAATATATTCAGCATCCTTATGTTTTCCTTGCAGGAAACCGACTTGACACCGGCCGGTATACGCGACTCATCGAGTATCACGGTCCCTTTGGATTCAGGGTTCATCGAATTGAGCACCTTGATCGGGATATTCTTCCCTACGGCAGGTTCCATGGTGGAAGGATGCAGCACCTTGGCCCCGGAACGGGCCATCTCCGCCGCTTCACGGAAAGATATAGCATTCAACGATTTGGTATCCTTTACCTTGCGCGGATCGGCAGTATGCACCCCGTCCACATCCGTCCATATTTCAATCTCATCGGAATCCATTGCCATTCCTATCAGTGAAGCGGAATAGTCCGACCCTCCCCTTCCGAGCACGGTAGGCACCCCTTTTTCAGTGGCGGAAACGAAGCCTTGCGTAATCAGGGCTGAAACCGGCCCGTCGTCCAAAGAAGCGAAAGCCTTGGTAATTATCTCGGGGACCTTTTCAGAAATAAGGCGTATGTCGGGTTCCCCTTTAAGGTAATTGTCATCGGTTATTATCAGTTTCCTCGCATCCAAAAAGCCGGTCGCGATTCCGGCCGCGTTCAACGCACAGCAGATTATCCCGGAAGAAAGGTATTCTCCAGTGGAGATTATCCTCGCCCTGCTCCGAGGAGAAAGCTCCCCGAGATCACAGATGACATCCACGAGTTTTTTCAGATTGTCGCACAACGAATCGGTATGGGTTTTCGCCTCGGCGGCATATTTTTCATCCTTTATCAGTTCCGCGATCAGTTTCAGATGCCTGTCGCGGATATTCTCCACAAGCATCCCGGCCTCGATGAGATCCCCGTTTTCCGCAAAATCGCATATCTTATACAAGGCGTCCGTGATCTTCGACAAAGCGGAAACGACTATCACCGGAGCCTTGTCCAGCCTTCCCCCTACAATGGACATCACCCTCTCTATCGCTTTTGCATCGGCCACCGACGTACCTCCGAACTTCATGACTATCATAACCCTGCCTCCTTACTTCAAAAAACCTTTCCTGACCAGAAGTTCAGCATTGAGGACAGCCGCGCCTGCAGCCCCGCGCACCGTATTGTGGCCGAAAGCCGTCATTTTCCAGTCAAGGATATTGCACGGGCGCAGCCTGCCCGCCGTGACTGTCATCCCATGCCCGGCCTGCAAATCCATAAGAGGTTGCGGACGGTCATCGCAATTGTTGTATTCCAACACTTTGTCAGGCGACGAGTACAGTCCCAGATCAGGATAGCAATGCTCCATCGCATCCAGCAGGCCTTCCCTGCCAGCCTTTTTCTTGGTGGAAAACGATATGCATACCGTATGTCCGTTCCTGACAGGCACACGGTTGCAAGTAGCCGAAACGGCAAAATCAGCCGGCAGTATTCCATCATTTCCGCAAGCGCCGAAAATCTTGGAAAGCTCGCGTTCGATCTTCTCCTCTTCTCCGCCGATATAAGGGATGACATTTCCCAGTATGTCCATTGACGGCACTCCGGGGTAGCCTCCTCCGGAAATCGCCTGCATCGTGACCGCCATCACCTTTTCAAGCCCGAAACCGGCAAAAACGGGATAAATGGCAAGTGCAAGCACTATTGTGGAACAATTGGGATTGGTAACGATGAAACCCCCGCTCTTGCCGTATGTGTCCTGCATCTTCACAATATCAAGGTGCGATGCATTGATTTCAGGTATGACCAGAGGCACGTATGTATCCATCCTGTGGTTTCTCGAATTGCTCACGACTATATGCCCGCGTGAAGCGTAATCGCTTTCAGCCTCCCCGGCCACGGCGGCGTCCAGGCCTGAAAACAGCAGCCGGGATTCCAGCTTGTCGGAAAGCCGCCTGATAACTATGTCGCCTACGCCTTCGGGGATGCGTGCCGGCTCTTTCCAGACAACCCTGTCCGAATATCTCTGCCCTGCAGAACGGTCAGAAGCCACAAGTTCCCTGATATTGAACAAAGGATGGTCTCCCAGAAGGGATACGAGTTTCTGTCCCACTGCCCCGGTGCAACCGAGGATTGCCACATCTATCTTATTTTCTTTCATTTTATTAAAATTATTTAACACGCATTGTCCGCCTTGCGCCTGACACATGACAGGAAATACACGGACACTCATTTTATTCGTCCGCCTTGCGCCCCACAAGCCTTTTATAGATGGACACATAATTGTCCTTGGCCTTGCGCAGGTCGCTCAGCAATATATGCTCATTGTCCGTGTGGGCTGTCAATATCGAGCCCGGACCGCACAGCATCTTGTGCCTGAAATTGTTTATATGAGGGGCATCGTTTCCGAAAGCCACTGTCTTGGTTTCGAAACCCGGCAACACCATGTATTCGGAAGGAGTATCGCCCCCGAACGCCGTCACCTCCGTCATATCGTCCGCGAATGACTCCATGACCTTGCAGACCATGCTGTCGCTTGCGAATGTAGTGCGGAAATATATGCGGAAAGTCAGCCTGTCGCTCAGGATATTCTGCGAATTGGGGCTTTCAAGCTCTCCCACATTGTATGTAGTGTCGCCCAATACGGGATCCGCCGGAAATTCCACTGCTCCGAGCCTGTTCATGAAATCCACGAAACGCATGACGGCACTGTCTCCATGCTCCGGATAGCCTGAATGGGAACTTACGCCCTTTATAGTCACGCGGAAAGATTTGGTGCCTTTTCCGGCCGATACCATCCTGGAATCTGTAGGTTCTCCTACTATCAGGTATTCCCCGCCGGAAATCTGCCCGTCCACCGTCTTGGCTCCTTTCGAACCGGTCTCCTCCCCGGACACAAGCAAAAGCCCGAAATCCGTATATCCTTCATTTTCAAGTTCCACACACGCATTGTACATCGAAAATATCTGTCCTTTCGCATCACAGCTCCCGCGTCCGGAAATCTTCACATCCCCGTCCGGCAACCGCTCCACTACGGGCGGGATATAAGGTGGAACCGTATCGAGATGGGTACAGAAAACCAGTCGCGGCTCCCCCCATTTGATATACACGTTCAGGGTACCGTCCCCCACTTCATATATTTCCGAGACCGATTTCCCCGTCGCGAAACCGTACGCACAGTATTCCGCAAGCCTCCGCTCCTTTCCGGAAGACGAATCGATCTTCAGTATATTGAGAAAATTTTCCAGATTCATAATTAACTTTTAAATAATCCGGCAACACGCCATACGGCCTGCTATTACACCGATATATTTTATTGATTTTCTATTTCATCGGAATTACCATCCGGGGGTTTCAAGTATTTGGCATTTTTGGAAGAAACTATACTTCGGCCAAGCTGTTTCTCCATCTTCTCCCGTGTTTCCCTTGCCACACCGCCTCCAGTCTTGGCAACCTTTCTGTTCTATATTTTTAGGATTATGTTTCTTTGACAACTCTGTAGTAAAAGCTTCAGCAAGCGTATTTACCGCCGTTTCAAGATTAGTCATATTATCACGTAGATTCTCTTTTTTCAAACCTTTGAAACGTTTATATTCTTTTGTAGTAAAACCGGACCATTCTTTGGTAAGTATATCCGTGAGCATGGCAAACTGATTGTCTTTTACCCCGCATCTTCGCCATTCATCCGTCAAGGCTTTTCTCGTAGCCTTTCCTTGCATACGTTGTTCTATCCATTTTTCGCCATAACCTTTTCTACGATAATAATCCATAGCCCGGTCTATTGCAAGTTCCGGATCTTGCACCTCGTCCATTCTTTCGCTTGCCACCTGCGCCATCCATCGTTTGAACGGTTCCGCCTTAGGGGATGGTATGGACTGGATAAGGCGAAAAAGTTGCTCTTGGTCAGCCACGTCTGTCAGCCGCATCCTGCCATCCGGAGCAAGCATTTTCAAACCGTGACAATTCGTCACGGTTTCATTTCCTTCCTCTTTCAAACGCTGTTTTAACTTCCGCCAGTATCCTGAAGGGTCTTTGCTGTCAGTCAGTATTTTAACAACGTCGATGATTGAAAAATACCACTTTTCTTCCTCACTATCCCATGCAGTTCTGATTTGCTGGTCATTATACAACTGTACATTCTGTGTATTTGTCATTCTGCTCAATCTTTCATACAAAGTTACAAAGTCCTTAGAATTATACAATAGTTTGTCTGGCATATTTATTGTTTTGTCTGACGGCCATGCGCAGGAAGGCAATATATGTTTTATTGACAGCGGTTTTCATCTTATCGCACACAGTAAGGGCGGCCTGTCAGGATACAATCACAGACAGGCCGGCGGTATTGCGTGCGGACATCCGCGACCTTGCCACGAAAGCATACATGTTCGGACTGCTCGATGAAAAAGGCAGGGACTCGCTTATAAACGCGGCCGGATACATCATACCTGAACTGGAAGCCATGCGCGCCAGCTGGGAAGAAAAACTGTCCTTCCTTGAAAAACTCTACAACGACGAAACGCTCTCGGGAATTACCGATGCCGGCACAGACAGGGACCTTATAAAGGAAAAGATGCTGCCCATCCTCCTTTCAATCCCGGAAACCGAAGAACAGTTCGGGCCTCTCACCACGGAACAGGCGCTGGAGCGCATAGATGAATTGCTCGGCCGTGATCTTGCTTACGAAAAAAGAGTAGCTTCCATGTCCAAAGGAGAACGGATAGCATGGACAATAGCCAGACTCCTCTTAGGAGGAAGCGCGGCATACAACCCCAAGGCCAAGCCTATGATGAACGGGTTATGGTATATGCCGATACCGCCGGGGAAACCGGAATCATTCGACGAGACTGTATTTTGGGAGAAAAACTTCGATCCCCGTGTTTACAAATCGTCCGTCCCCAAGCCAGTAATCAGTGCCGAAGAAATGCTTCGACAGCGCTGACGCACACAGGGCCGCGGGATTCTTTGAATATCACCCGGACACCATCGGCCGTCACAGGCGCAAAACGCAGGATCCTCTTGTACCCTATGGTAGAAGTCTCTTCCCCGCAATCGAGCGGCAACCATTTTCCATCGGAAAGATATTCGACATCGAAATCGACGACCCGTTGCCCCAAAGGGATATATTCCTGAAGCACCATCTTGTCCAGCCTTTCAGGAACACCGAAAACGAACTCCGCATAAGCCGCGCCAGTCCCGTCCGGGACAGACCAATACGTATCAACGTCACCGTCCGTCATGTTTTCCGCCCTGAAATCACGGCCTCTTTCCGAAGAAACATTTACAGTCACATTGCTTCCCTGCAGCAGGTTGCACGGGAATTCCCTTGCCAGCAACTCATTGAAGCCGTACAAGCTAGCCGAATCCGCCCCTGATATCAGGCCGTCCCTGTTCACAGGCACATTCAACAGAAAATTGGCATTCCGTCCCACACTCTTGAAATAAAGATCGAGCAACTGCTCCGGAGTCTTCACCAATGTGTCTTCATCGGCATGCCAGAACCAACCCGGACGTATGGACACATCGCATTCCGCCGGAATCCATGCATCACCGTCTTCATGGCCTGAGGGCAACTCCTGAAAGCGAGGGTATCCCGGATAAACCTCGGCTCCCTTCAGGAAAGACCAGTTGGTCTCGCCTGCAATGCCGCGCTCGTTGCCCACCCAACGGCAGCCCGGCCCCCCGTCGGAAAAGATTATCGCATCCGGCTGCAATGCAAGTATCAATGAATCTATTGCAGGGAAATCATAATAAGTCCTCCTGTCTATCGTCCTCGTTTCATCCGCACCTCCGTACCAGCCGTCCCCGCCATTTGCTCCGTCCAGCCAGACCTCGAAGATATCCCCGTACCCGCCGGACAAAAGTTCTTTCAGCTGCGACCGGTAATATCCGACATAGCTTTCCGTACCGTAATCGCTTCTGTTCCTGTCCCACGGAGAGACATAGACACCGAAACGCAGGCCGTATTCCCGGCATGCTTCGGAAAGTTCCTTGACCAAATCTCCCTTGCCTCCTTTATAAGGGGACGATGCTATATCGTAATCAGTCCCCGTGCAAGGCCACAGGCAAAACCCGTCATGATGTTTGGCTGTCAATATTACGCCTTTCATTCCCGCTCCGGCAAGCACCCTCGCCCATTGGCGGCAGTCGGGTTTTTCTGGAGCGAACACCTCAGGGGAAACGTTACCGTACCCCCACTCGGCATCCGTATATGTATTTAGCCCGTAATGGATGAAAGCATACCTTTCCATCTGCTGCCATTCAACCTGTTGTACCGTAGGGACAGGAAGCACAGGCTCAGGAGCCTTGGCAGCATACGAGCATGACACTGAAAGCGTCACTAAGACAAGTCCTGCAAAAAGAAGGGAATGACTGTTTTTCATAAATAATATATTTTATGGTTCCAACTCGGGGTTATAGAACTGGTAATCCTCCGGGGCGTATTCCTTGTAAGGTATCACCCGTATCAGCTCGCCTCCGGTATCGTAAAGCCCCAAAGAAAGCGGTTTGCCGGCAGAACTGAATCGCGTGGATATGCGGGCGCAACGATATTTGGCATGCAGGGCCGGCTCCCCGTCCGTGCCGTAATAGTACACATCCTTTACCACGCCGGATTTGCCGGAATATCTTATGACCATGTCGGAAAATCCCATGTAACATACCACTCGGTCGTCATCGTCATATCCCCTGAACGAGGCCTGATAAACCATGTTGCCGTTCCGTTCCCTCATTGTGGACCAGTACAGCCCGAAACGCCCCATCGACAGGAAGTCCGTGATAGGCACATACTTGGCATCCTTGCCATATGCGGCCGCATATACGGAAGACGGTGAAGCCATCACGGCATAACCGCTCAGGCCATGGGCAGTCACACCTGCGTCGTCTGCCACGGCATTGATATTTATGGAATAATTTTCATATCCTTCATCAATCCACACCGACTCTTTAATAGATGAAAAACGGCATCCCCGAAACTCCACATCCACAGATTTCCACATATTGTTCGAAAAACTGACACTGTTGCTGAGCGAATCTTCCCACAATTCCTGCCGGAACTGAACCATGCCCGCACCCGAAGGAGACTCGACCGGATTGTCGTCTTCATCCATAAACTGTATGAAATTTATCAGCGGACTTATGCCCTCCAAAAAATCGAAAGAAGTATTGAAATCATTGTCGAAAATATTGGAACCGAACGGCCTGCGCGCTTCCGAATACCTGCCGAGATCGAATGTCACCTTGCAGAACCCGTACTGTTCCAGAGCATCCGCCTTGCTCTTTCCCGTCAGCACGGCAGAAACAGGCCTTTGCGTATCGTAATCGTATTCGATGACTACGGCATCGCCGGGCCTGATAAAAAGCGAATCTATCCTGAATATTTCCGCCATCACGGGAAAATACTCCGCAAGATCCTTGCGTATGTCGAAAACCATGCTTTTGCTTGCCGGAAACGTGCTTACCGAACGGTACTGCCATGTTTCACGGTAAGGATACCGCCTGTCTTTCAGTTCCGTTATCCTTAAAGACCGGTCATAGCTGCACGACAAATCCATCTCCCCGTCCGCCGACGTCCCGGCAATCTCCACGCTGCTGGATTTCTTCCCAGATACCACCGTCGCATCGAAAGAAACCGTACCGTCATCATACCGTATCGTGACGACGGTTGTTTTCTTCTCTTGCCTTGCTTCTCCCATTGACAAGAGAGAAGTATCTATTGTGATGCCTGCATGTTCCAGGGCGTCACCGACAATAAAGGCGCAATCTTCCCTGTTTTGGGAATGCGCCGGCAGCGAACAAAGCAATAAGGCCGAAAACGACAGGACGGCCATGAGAGTCTTGAGTTTTTTCATAAAGCGCTCAGCCTAAAATCTGTGAAGCATGGGCCTTCGTGTTTACTTTGGTCACAATGTCGGTTATGATCCCGTTTTCATCGATCACATACGTTTTGCGAAGTGTCCCTACCGAAACTTTCCCGTAGTTCTTCTTCTCTCCCCACGCCTCGTATGCCCGTAGTATTTCCGTTGAAGTATCCGAAATAAGGGGGAAAGGAAGAGAATACTTCTCTATGAACCTTTTATGCGATGCCGCGCTGTCCTTGCTCACCCCTACCACGGCATAGCCTGCCGCAAGAAAGCGCTGGTAATTGTCCCTCAAATCGCAGGCCTCGGCAGTACATCCCGGAGTGCTGTCCTTGGGATAAAAATAAAGCACCAGTTTCCTGCCTGCAAAATCTTCCGATTTAATGGCATTCCCGTCCTGATCAATTCCGGAAAACGCGGGAGCCTTGTCTCCTATCTTCAACATGACTATATAAATTAAACACAGTGTGCGAATTTAATGAAAAATCCGCACACTGCAAGAAAATGCCTTCTCAAAGGGTAATTTTTGCATTACGCTTGAAAAACATCAACGGTTTTCAAGGATATATTCCTTCCCGTCCCATTCTAACACGAAGTCGAAATCAGTATAATCCCTGCCTTCATCCTCGTAATCCGCTGCCTTCAGCACAATTTCGCCCTCGTTTATGAACAACTTGCTCGACAAATCGAAATCGTCATAATCATTTAAAAGACTTAAAAGGCCATTCTTATACTCTTCGACATCTCCTAACTCACCCGGTAGTTCGTCAGGATCCACATAGGACAAAACTATCGTCTTATCGTCACCACTAACCGAACATCTGAATGTCTGTGCGTGGCACAATGTATCTCTGTAATGTACTATAAATTCGTTTTCCTTGCCCGGAACAGGCTCGTCATAAGGTATTTTTTTCAGTTCATACATAAAAAACATGGCGGTGGATTTCTCCGTAAAATTCTGCACAGCATACATGACAGGAGACTGGTGGTGGAACAGGGCAATGCTTTGCATCGGCTTCAGGTTTTGAATGAAGGAAAGCCCCGGCATAGTCAATACAGCCATAGCGCCCTATCTGTCAGCGCAGTACGAAACACTTCAAAAAAATTACTGTGGATTTCACAGGGTTCTACCCCTTTTGAAATCCACAGTAAAATACCAAAAAAGTTTAACCAATTGTTTATCAACAAAAAAGATAAAGCCAAGTTAATCCCGATGTACCGGTATCCCTACCGGCGTGCTATGACACGAGCCATCTCAAGCACCTTGTTCGAATAGCCCCATTCGTTGTCATACCATGAAACTATTTTCGCGAAATGCTCGTCAAGCGAAATGCCTGCCGTGGCATCGAAGATAGATGTGCATGACTCGCCACGGAAGTCGGTGGAAACCACGGCGTCTTCAGTATACGCAAGTATGCCTTTCAGATAAGTCTCGGAAGCCTCTTTCATTGCGGCGCATATATCTTCCTTGGTCGCCGGCTTTTCAAGCACCACGGTGAGATCCACTACGGAAACATCCGAAGTAGGAACGCGGAACGACATGCCTGTAAGTCTGCCGTTAAGTTCCGGAAGGACTTTGCCCACAGCCTTGGCGGCACCGGTGGATGACGGGATTATGTTTTCAAGGATTCCGCGTCCTCCCCTCCAGTCTTTCTTGGAAGGACCGTCCACGGTCTTCTGCGTTGCGGTTGCAGCATGCACCGTGGTCATGAGGCCCTTTACAAGGCCGAACTTGTTGTTAAGCACCATGGCGACCGGAGCAAGGCAGTTTGTCGTGCAGGATGCATTGGAGATGATATCCTGTCCGGCGTATTTTTCATGATTGACACCATATACGAACATCGGAGTGGCATCCTTTGAAGGAGCCGACATTATGACTTTCTTCGCGCCTGCCTCGATATGTTTGCGGGCCTTGGCGTCTTCAAGGAAAAGCCCGGTGGATTCCACCACTACTTCAGCACCGACTTCATTCCATTTAAGGTTTGCTGGATCCATCTCGGAAGTAAGGCGGATCTTCTGACCGTTTACTACCAACTTGCCGTCTACGACCGAAACGTCTCCCTTGAAACGACCGTGAACAGAATCATATTTCAGCATGTACGCCAGATATTCAGGGTCAAGCAGATCATTGATTCCGACAATCTCGATATCATTTGAGAAATTCTCGAATGCTGCACGGAACACCATCCTTCCGATACGGCCGAAACCGTTAATACCCACTTTGATTTTTTCCATTTTCAATAAAATTTATTTGTTATACTTATACGTTATCTTCCGACATGTCCGGCTGTCAGCAAATGCTGTGCAAAAATATTAAAAAAAGGGGGAATATTTGCTATATTTGTCCAAATTTTTTAAAACATGGAAAAAATCGAAATACTGATAACCAACGATGACGGCATAGATTCCAACGGCCTGCACACGCTTGCGGACATACTCCGTCCTTTCGGAAACATAACCCTCGTCGCACCGGCATACCCGCAATCAGGAATGTCCGCCGCCGTATCGCTCGGCCAGGAACTGTTTTACAAGGAAATACACCGCGAGGAAGGATTCGTTGCGGGGAAACTCACAGGGACACCCGCGTCATGCATCAAATTCGGACTGACACAGTTTTTCCCTGACAAATATCCGGATCTGATAGTATCAGGGATCAACCACGGCTCCAACGCCTCGGCCTCGGTAATATATTCGGGCACCCTCGGAGCCGCTGCCGAAGGGGCGTTGCATGGAATTGTTTCCGTAGGGGTATCCATTGAAAACCACAGCCAGGACGTGGATCTGGGCGCAATCAGGAAAATACTGCCCTCTCTGATAGGGCATGTGCTCGAGTACCCCCCTAAACCGGGGATATACCTCAATATCAATTTCCCCGACATACCTTTCGAAAACATAAAGGGCTGCATCATGGCATCACAGGGGACCGGGATATGGATAAAGGAATTCATACCGTTGTCGCCCGAAGAATGCACGGCCAAAGCTCCCGAAGAGGGAATGGAGGCTTACAAAATGTTGGGAAATTATGAAGACTCTGCAGAGAACCCTCCTACTGCCGACCACCGGCTCATGGCCAAAGGCTATGTAACGATAGTGCCGCATTCTGTGGACTATACGGATTATGATGAAATGAAACGGCTGTCCGAGCTTTGGAACCTGTAAACGCTATTTTCAATGAAATACTATATCATAGCCGGCGAAGCGTCCGGGGATTTGCACGGCTCCAATTTAATAAAAGGGCTCAGGGTCAAGGATCCTGAATGCGACATACGTTTCTGGGGAGGCGACCTGATGGCGGAAGCAGCCGGGAAACCGCCTGTGGTGCATTATAAAGAGGGAGCCATGATGGGCTTCACGGAAATATTGGCAAAAGCAAGGAAGCTGCTTCATAATGTTAGGTTCTGCAAAAAGGACATCCTCGAATGGCGGCCCGATGTCGTGATTTTCATAGACTACCCTGGATTCAATTTCAGGATAGCGGCTTTTGCGCATAAAAAGGGCATCAGGACCTTTTATTACATAGCCCCGAAAGTATGGGCATCGAGGGAAGGCCGGATAAAAAGACTCCGCCGCGACATAGACCGGCTTTTCATCATCTTCCCGTTCGAGATACCATATTTCGCGTCCAAGGGAATAGATGCCGTCTACTGCGGCAATCCGCTCGTGGATGCCATCGACGGTTCGGCAGCCATGAACGAAGACCGAGAGGCGTTTTTTGCCCGCAACGGACTGCAGGACACGCCGTATATCGCCATGCTCGCCGGCTCGCGCAAAGGCGAGATAGACACGATGATGCCTGTCCTGACAGGATTTGCAAGGAAAATGCATGAAATCCCGCAATATTCCGGCTACCAGTTCATCATAGCCGGGGCGCCTTCAAGAAGCATGGAGGACTATGCCCCGTATCTGAAAAATCTTCATACAGAAAACGGGACTCCGGAGATAAAAGTGATTTTCGGGCAGACCCAGTCCATTGTAAAAAACGCCGAAGCCGCGATAATAAACTCCGGCACCGCATCCCTCGAAGCCGCCCTGCTCGGCACCCCCCAGGTCGTAGGATACATCCTCGGAAACCGTCTGACATACTGGATAGGCCGGATGATAGTCAAGGCCAAGTTCATCAGCCTCGGCAACCTCATAGCAGACAGGCTGGTTTTTAAAGAACTGATACAGAACGAATGCAATGCAGACGCGCTTGTAGCCGAAATCAGGAGGCTGATAGAAGACAGGCAGTACCGGAACAGGATGCTTGACGGCTATGCTTCCATAAGAAAGTCGCTCGGAGAGGACGGGGCATCGGAAGCCGTCGCGGAAGCCATGGTGCGGGAACTTGCCGCACGGTAGTCCTTTCATACACCATGTCCTGATTCTAAATCTTTGCCGGGCGTGCTCCGAAGATAAGAGTGCCTATCCTGACAATGTTCGCTCCCATCCGGACGGCAATCCCGTAATCGTGTGTCATGCCGAAGGATTTGAGATTGAAACCGGAGGTAAGTTTCGGAGACTCGCCGATCCTTGCCGACAACTCATCGAAAAGCGACACGATGCGCCCGAAATCGGACTCGATCACATGCTCGTCGGAAGTAAGGGTGGCCATGCCCATAAGTCCCCTGAAACGGATATTGGCAAAAGGTTCCGGGGAAAAGAGTATGTCACGGATTTCATCGGCATCGAAACCCTGTTTTGTCTCCTCGGCGGCCACATGGTATTCCAAAAGCACGTCTATGGTCTTCCCGTTGTCCCTTCCCCACCGGTCTATAGCCTCCAACAGGTGCAGGGAGTCCACAGACTCGACAAGCGTCGCATAAGGCAGCACCATCTTCAATTTATTTGTCTGAAGGTGTCCGATGAAATGCCATTCGATATCTTTCGGCAATTCCCGGGCCTTGGCCGCCATCTCCTGCGGGCGGTTCTCGCCGAATACCCTCTGTCCGGCATTGTAGGCTTCCATTACGGCCGTGGATGGATGGAATTTAGAAACCGCCACCAACTTTACAGTCGATGGCAGTTCATTATGAAGTTTGATAATTTCAGAAGCGATATTACCCATTATCTGCGCATTTTTTTACTCTGTTCCCTGACCTGCTGCCTCATGGCCTGTTCCTGTGCCTTCTGGGCGGCTTCAAGACGCTGCATGAATTTGGATTTTTTCACCGGCTCGGATGCTTTTGCCGCCAATCGTGCGTGAATCTTATTTTCGTCTATAAAGAATCTCTTTATAATCCAGGTCTGCAAAATGGTGATTATGTTCGACAGCATGTAGTAATAACTCAAACCGCTGGACAGGTTGTTACAGATGAAGAACATCATGATAGGCATCAGCCACAGGGTCATGAATTTCATGCTCTTCATGCTCGGATCCGAAGACATCTGTGCCGAATTGATCTTCGAATACAGGAACATCGAGACTGCCATCAGGAGGGACAACAGCGACAGGTGGTCGCCCAACAGAGGAATCCTGAACCCGAAATCCCATATCGAATCATACGTACTGAGGTCATCCACCCAAAGGAAGCCCTGCTGGCGCAACTCGAACGATGTAGGGAAGAAGCGGAACATTGCATAAAGTATAGGAAGCTGGAGCAACATAGGCAGGCATCCCCCCATAGGACTGATACCGGCACGCTTGTAGAGTTCCATCAAGGCCTGCTGCTTCTTCATCGCGTCTTCAGGCTTAGGATATTTGGCATTCAACTTGTCCACTTCCGGCTTTATCACACCCATCTTCGCCGAAGACGAATAGGACTTGAAGGTAAGAGGGGAAAGGACGAGTTTGATGCAGATGGTCATCAGAAGTATGATGATGCCGAAGCTGGCGATATATTCATGCAGCCAGTTGAAGAACGGGATGATGACCCATTTGTTGATCTTGCTTGCAAGCCATCCGCCGAGCTGGACTATGTTTTCAAATCCGTCCCCGCTCGCCTTCAATGTCTGGTAATGGTTCGGGCCGATATAGAAATCGAAAGGATAATCCACCCGCTGTCCCGGATCATAATCCACGGACACATTCGCGGCACAGGCCATCAGGGTGCTGTCCGGATCATTTTCCTCATGGAACACCATGGAAAATTCACCGCTCGAAAAGTCCCTGTCCGAAACCATGAAAGCCGAGAAGAAATGCTGCTGGAACGTAAACCATGAAATCCTGGTTCCGATACGCTCGTCCACTACGTCCCTTCCGTTTTTGCCGAGTTTTTCTATCTTCTTCTCGCCCGGATATTTGTAATCCATCCTCGAATACTGGCGTTCGGTCTTGTATGATTTCTCGATACGCGGCACGTCCAATTCCCAGTCTATGTCCAAAGCGGTGACGTTTCTCGGGATGATGCCCTCCATGCCTACCAAGGCCATGTTGTTTTTCACGACAAAACTGCCTGGTTCCAACCAGTACTTCTGTTCAAGGTAGCCGCCGTTCTGGAAATTGAGTCGCATCGTAATGGATGTGTCCGTCTTTTCGGCAAGGTCGAAAACCAAGTCCTCGGTAGATATGCTCTGGTCCGTAAAAAATCTTACATTGTAGTTGCTCTTTCCGGGACGTATGAAATACAGGGCGGTACTGTCGTACCTGTAATACGGCTTTATCAAAGCACTGTACATCTGTGCGCCCTTGGTCGTAAAATCCACGGAAAGCTTGTCGTTTTCTATGGTATAGTATTCAGCCGGCTTCCTGAAAGCCGCTTCCATCAGAGAGTCCTTGTAAACAGCCGGTTCGGCCACGGACTGCTGTCCCTGCGGCTGTCCGGCGAATGCCGCCGCACTGTCGGCAATTCCGGAAGCCGCCTGCTCCGCGCGCATCTGCTCCGCCAGTCGGGCTGCAGCTATCGAATCGGCGACGAATGCCTCTCTTTGTCTCTTATTGAACTGTACCGAATTGTACCAACTGAATCCAAGCAGGATGATGCCTATCAGGGCAAAACCCACTATAGAACTTCTTTTCATCCGCTATGCCTCCGAATTTTCCTTGTTCTCCAACTCCTTTATCTGCTCCTCTATTCTGGCAAGTTCGGCCTTCGCCGCTTCTATCTGCTGCTTCAGATGTTCGATCAGAGAACCTGAAGGCTGCGAGAAGAAGCCCATGTTGTTTTCGTAAGTAGCCAGCTCGGCTTCTTTCCTGTTGTATAGCTGTATCAGCCTTTCTTTCTCCGATACAGGGGCATGGCGTTGCTGCTTGGCACCCCGTTTAGACTCCTTCGATGCAAAAGGGAATTTCTCGTCCAAAGCTTCGAAGTATGCTTTGTTTATCTTGTCTTTTTCCTTGATCGGCACATAACCTATACCGTTCCATTTTTCAACGAAAGCGTCCATCGCCTGCCTGTCCTGCTGCTCGTCGCCGCTCGGGACATACGCCTTTATTTCTTTGACCAGAGCCTTCTTCGACCTGAGGTTCAGATATATCGTTATGGACGGGTCGTTGGAGTTTTTGTTCCTGTTGTCGAAAAACGTGTCGCACGCTTTCCTGAAACGGTTCCACAGCGGTTCGGCCTTTTTCCTTGGAACAGGACCTATTTCTTTCCACTGCTTCTGCAGATCGACGAAAGCCTCGGTCGTGGACTTCCAGTCTTCACTGTCCTGCAAGGCTTCCGCCTGCTCGCAGATGGCAGTCTTCTTCATGAGGTTCTCATGCATGGTACTCTTGAAATTGTCATAGTACGCCTTCCTTTTTTCATAGAATTTGTCGGAAGCCGCACGGAAACGCTCATAAATCTTTTGCCCGTACTTCTTTCCGACAGGGCCTATTTCGCGCCATGCCTTACGGAGACTTTCAAGTTCCTCGGTATATTTAAGCCAGTCTTTGGCCGACTTTATTTCCTCGGTCAGCATCTGTTCGACCTTCTCGCAGATCTCGGTCTTTGCAGCAAGATTGGCCTTGAATTTTTCTTTCTGGGTCTCGAAGTATTCCTGGTAGCGTTTGTTTATCACCGAAGTGGCCGCCTTGAACCTTTCCCATATCGAATCCCTGTATTCCTTGGCCACTGGGCCGAATTCTTTCCACTGTTCATGGAGTTTCTGCAAAGTCCGGAAAGCCTCGATGACGTTTTTATTGTCCGCCAGCTTTTCAGCCATTTCGCAGAACTTTGTCTTTATTTCAAGGTTTTTCTTGAAATCAAGGTCACGCAGCTCCCTGTCGATGCTTACGAGATCATAGAACATCTCCACCGTATGCTGGTACGTCTCATACACATCCTTATGGCTTGAAGCAGGGATCGGGCCGGTCTCGCGCCATCTTTGCTGCAAGGCCCTGAAATCCGGGAAACTTTGGCTCACATCGCCCTTTTCGATCAAAGCCTTGATTTCGTTTATTATTTCTATCTTCTTGGCAAGATTTTCTTCCTTTATCTTTTCATTGCGCGCATTGAATTCCGCCCTGTCGGCCTTGTACGCCGCATACAATTCCTTGAAACGACGCTCCTCGTCGGCATAGGCGCGCTCCTGCTGCCTATCTTCCGTCCCGGTGTCTTCGGAGACAGATTCACCATCGCCGCTTTCAGGCATGGCAGCGCTCCTGAACTTGTTCAGGTTTTTGTAAAACGCTGATTTCAATGCCTCTGCATTTTTGTACAATTCATGATGATCCTCGTTTTCAAGCATCCCTGAGAATATGTCAAGGATTTCCTGAAGGGATTTTTCGGAATAATCGACATGCTCGTTTTCCGCATTGATGGCGGAAAGATCGTCGTTGATGGTCAAAATGTCTTCACTCATAGTATTTTTCTGAAAAAATTATCAAACAAAATGCAAAAATAACCTTTTTTCACAAAAAAACCATCATCCGCGATATTTTCATTACCTTTGCCGCGTTTAAAGCGAAAAAAATGAGAATCGACATACTCAGCGTAGTTCCGGAATTGTTGGAAAGCCCGCTGGAATATTCCATAGTCGGGAGGGCGCGGAAAAAGGGCATTGTTGAAATCCATGTCCACAATCTGAGAAAATACGGGAAAGGACGTTACAGGCAGGTGGACGACTATGCCTTCGGCGGCGACGCGGGAATGGTAATGATGATAGAACCCGTTTTCCGGATGATCGAGGAGCTCTCGTCCGAAAGGAAATACGATGAAATAATATACATGAGCCCGGACGGGGACATCATGAACCAGTCAATGGCCAACGAATTGTCCTGCAAAGAGAACATAATCATCCTATGCGGACACTACAAAGGGATAGACCATCGCATCAGGGAACACCTCGTCACACGCGAAATATCATGCGGGGACTATGTCGTAAGCGGAGGAGAACTTCCGGCCTCTCTGCTCGTGGACTCAATCGTGCGTCTGATCCCCGGTGCCATCGGGGATGAACAGTCGGCGTTGAGCGACTCGTTCCAGGACGGGCTGCTTTCGCCTCCCATCTACACAAGGCCTGCCGAATTCAACGGCTGGAAAGTACCCGACATACTCCTTTGCGGAGACCCGAAACGCATAAAGGAATGGCAGGACGAACAGGCATTGGAACGCACCCGCCGGCTCCGCCCGGGACTGTTGGATACAGAGGAAAAAGGATAAAAACCGTTATTACGGAAAACGAAAAGGAGGTTCCTACCTCCTTTTTTTCGCCTTGGCCATCTTCATCGCCCCGCGCAAACCGCCGCCGACGACGTTTTTCATTACCTTGCGCGTATCCTCGAACTGTTTAAGCAGCCTGTTTACCTCGGCTATGGAACGGCCGCTGCCGTCAGAAATGCGCCTGCGCCTGCTTCCGTTGATGATTTCGGGATGTTCCCTCTCTTCTGCAGTCATGGACAGGATGATGGCCTCCACGCCCTTGAACGAGTCATTGTCTATGTCCACATTGCGCAGGGCCTTGCCTACGCCAGGTATCATCGAAGCCAGATCCTTTATATTGCCCATCTTCTTTATCTGCTGGATTTGTTCATAGAAATCCGAAAGGGTATACTGATCCTTGGCTATCTTCTTTGTAAGTTTCCTTGCCTGCTCCTCGTCAAACTGTTCCTGCGCCTTCTCGACGAGAGTCACGACATCTCCCATCCCGAGTATCCTGTCAGCTATCCTTTTAGGATAAAAGACTTCCAGGGCCTCCATCTTCTCGCCGGCGGATACGAACTTTATCGGCTTGCCGACAACAGCCTTGATGGAAAGGGCCGCACCGCCGCGGGTGTCTCCGTCCATTTTCGTCAAGACAACACCGTCGTAGTCTATCCTGTCGTTGAATGCCCTTGCGGTCTCGACCGCATCCTGCCCGGTCATGGCATCGACGACGAAAAGCGTCTCGGACGGGTTCAGGGATGTCTTCAATGCGGATATTTCATCCATCATTTCCGCATCCACGGCCAGACGTCCGGCGGTATCGACTATCACGACTGAACAATTTGCGGTTTTGGCATATTCCACTCCCCTCTTCGCTATCCCGACAGGATCCTTCACCCCGTCCTCGCTGTATACTTCCACCCCTATCTGGGAGCCGAGTACTTTCAACTGGTCGATTGCGGCAGGCCTGTACACGTCGCAGGCAACCAGCAGGGGTCTCATGCCTCTCTTGGATTTGCAGTTCAAAGCCAGCTTGCCGCAGAATGTAGTCTTTCCGGACCCTTGCAGACCGGCAACAAGAACTATTCCGGGGTTGCCTTTCACATTGATGTCGGCGGATTCGCTCCCCATCAGCGCGGCAAGTTCATCATGGACGATCTTGACCATCATCTGCTCCGGTTTGACAGCCGTCAGCACGTTCATGCCCAATGCCTTTTTCTTCACATCATCGCAGAATTCCTTTGCGATCTTATAGCTGACATCGGCATCGAGCAATGCTCGCCTTATATCCTTTAGGGTCTCGGCCACATTGATTTCCGTTATTTTCCCTTCGCCTTTCAAAATCTTGAAAGACCTTTCCAACCTATCGACTAAATTTTCGAACATATCCTGTGTTTTTATTTATCATCGTCATTGCCCGACCCTGTCAAGCAGGAAGTCGAGCACTATCGTCTTTGTTCCCACGAAATTCCTTCCGTCCCCGTCCGCAAAGCCGGAAGGGGAACTGATATTTATTTCCTTTACAGCCGTTTCATACAAACCGTTGTCCGCGCCGTCCACGTCGCTCACCGTGACCTTTATTACCCGAGGGTCGGCATAAGCTGCCGTATAGAATTCCGTCTCGTACAAACCGCTTTTGGTAAACGTTTCCTGCACATTGCCGTCTCCGAAATCCACAGCCACCCTTATCCCCGACAACATTACCTGCTTTCCGTCATCGGAACCGCCGGCCACGCTGCCAGTTATCCTGAAACATCCGTATCTTTCCGCAACGCCCGTATCGCTGTATTCCACACTGCATGATGCCGTCAAGAAAAACGACAGGACGACAATGAAAATGGAGAATAAATATTTTTTCATGGCAATGCGGCGTTTTAAGTGATTAGCCCAGATGTTCCAGCCTCAGAAGATCCAGAGCGACTTTTACCGGATTGAACGTTATGAGCGGCACTTCCACGAAAGCCGTGTTCCAGTCGCTCATGGAGCCGTTCCACAGACCCGGAAGTTCCAATGCCTTCAACTGCCTGCCCTGATATGTCTTGCTGCTAATGAAAGCCGTATCCTTGTCCACAAATTTTACAAGATCGAATCTGCCGCCCCTGTAATCCCTCAGACAGCAGACGATATCCACCGGATTGAAATGCGTACTTGCAGACAGGCAAGCCGCGGAATGAGGGTCGGAACGGTTTATCTGGTCGTTTTCCAAAATCTGCAATGAAGTGGATCCGTCTTTTTCCCTTATGATGAACGGCCCTCCTCCGGGTTCTCCCTGATTGCGCACCATGCCGCAAACCCTTATGGGACGGTCCAGTTTCTTTCTAAGGTATCCCGGCAAGTCAGCATCGGAAATGTTTTCAGGCACTTCTATGCACAGTTCCCCGGAAAGGAATCCTTTGATCTCGGGAACCAGGCTATCATAATCCGTACCTTCGTCCAAAGCGGACAGATAACCTCTTATCCTGTCCCTCAGCATGACAAGGCGGCCCAACAGCACTTTCTTGTACAGCGATGTCTGCGGCAGGAAACGCTCTATCGCCACATTGTCTATATTCTTGATTGAGACGAATTCGTCTTCTATCGCATTCAGATTGTATATCAACGCCCCGTGCCCTCCCGGACGGAAAAGCAGGTCGCCTGAATCCGTGCGGAACGGCCTGTTGTCCATATCCACCGCTATCGTGTCAGTGGCAGCAGACTGGAAGGTGAAGTCCACATCGAACCTGCAACAGTATTTGGACTCGTACCTTTCCCTTACATTCCCATACAGTTCCTTGAAAAGCCTTTCATGCTCCGGCGAGATGGTCACTGTCATGCACGCGCTTCCGTCATCGTTCCGCATATATTCCTGAGCCTCGACAAGGTGTTCCTCAAAAGGAGTGCGCGCCCCGTCGATGTATTTATGGAACTTCAAGACACCCTTGGGCTTGGAGCCATAGCCCAGCCCTGTCCCCCCATGCACGTGCAGCACGGTTTCAAGCACCCTGGACTGATATTCCGCGAGACTTTCCCCCGCCGCCCGGGCAGGGAAAATATCAGGATCGTAAAACGCGAACCTTTCTATATTCGAGACGAAAACGGCAGCAGGCTCATCCTCGCGCAAAGACCCGCCGGATTTCAGCCTGTCCAGACCGGAAAACAAATCCTTGAACATCCTCGATGCCGCCCCGGAAGCAGGCACGAATTTCCTCCTCCCGTCGATTTTCGCCTTCGCGTAAATTTCCAGCGAGGCCTCGATCTCCTCATCGGAAAGTATCTTTATGCCCTTTTCGGCAGTTGCCGGAGCTACAATCTCCAGACTCGGGAACCCTTTCACGAAAGAGTCAAGCTGCCCTTGCACCGTTTCAAGGCCGATGCCTTTGGTCGCCATGAAGGCTATGTCTTTTTCGTCAAACATAAAATTCAGTTCTATATTGGTACTCTGTCCTCAATCTTCCAAAATCTCCGGGGGCCGCCTTGAGCAACGCGCTTTCCTCGTTTATCGGGAAAATATCCGCCAATCTGCCGGCAACCTCGCTCTGGCTCCCTTCCGTATCCAGAAAACGGGATACGGCTTCTTTGCCCAAACCTGTTTCAGGATAAAAGCCTTTCAATGCATCTATGGATGCGAAATCCGCAAAAGCCCTTACCGCGGCGGCCGTCGCATTTACCTTGCCCGCCAACGAATAGCCCGCAATGTGCGGAGTGGCTATATCCGCGGCCTGTACAAGCATTTCCGAGACATGCGGCTCGCCGTGCCATACGTCGAGCACCAACGCCGAAAAATCCTCCAAATGCCTTGCCAGGGCCGCTTCATCCACAGTGTCCCCACGGGATGCATTTACAAAGATAGTATTTTTCGGCATTTTACTAAAAAAATTCTCATCCGCCATCCTGTACGTGCCCTCGTAAAGCGGCACATGCAGTGTGACTATATCGGATATTCCAAGCAGTTCCTGCAAGTCATGAAACCCTTCAGGCCCTTCCACGGCGGCCCTCGGAGGATCGCACACGACAGGGACCAGTCCGAATTTCGGGGCGATCGCGGCGGCACGGCCGCCCACATTGCCGGCACCTATGATGCCTATTTTCTTACCCTTTAACGATATGCCTTTCAGTTCGGCGACACAGAACAATGCCGTGTACAGATACTGCACTACTCCCATTGCATTGCAACCCGGCGCATTCGCCGTATATATGCCGTTGCGGCGGCACCAATCCGTGTCGATATGGTTCATTCCCGCCGTGGCCGTGGCCACGAACCTCACTTTGGAACCCGAAAGCAGGGAAGCGTCACAGACCGTCCATGTACGCACCATCATGGCATCCGCGTCTTTCACGTTTTCCGGGCAAATATCCTCGCCTTTCATATATTCGACGTCGCAATAACGCTCCAGCACCCCTTTTATAAAAGGTATGTCGTCATCTATGATTATTTTCATCTGAACACTATGTCTTTTACCAGATTTTCACCCAATTCGGCATTGATTTTCTCTATCATGGCGTTTTTCATGGGACTGGCCAGCTCCCTTGCCATGGACGAGCTCATGCTGCAATATAGTATGCCTGCGGAAAAATTTTTCCTCAATACGTATCCGGAAAAACCCGAAACCCTGTCGAACGCCTCACAGACCTGCACCCTTGTTATCCCCTCTTCGAGGACCGACCCCCTGAGAAGCCTCCTTACAACCGAATCCAAACGCTCCGCTTCCTGTCTTTTCATGGCTCCAAAACGGTAAAACTGCCCTTGCAGGCTTGGAAATAGGCTTTTTCTTCCGTCATGCCGTCTACCATGCGGCGCATCCTTTCCGCATTGCAGTCGGTCAGGAAAATCTGCCCGAACCCTGTACCTATCACTATTTTCAACAGATTGGAAACCCTGTGCGGATCCAGTTTGTCGAACAAATCGTCCAAAAGCATCAGCGGCGGGAAACCGTATTCGTCCCTCATTATGGAAAACTGGGCGAACTTCAACGCGACCGTAAAGGATTTCTGCTGGCCCTGGGAGCCGCATTTCCTGAGAGGCATCCCCTCTATCGTGAATTCCATGTCGTCTCTGTGGATGCCGGAAGTCGTATGTCCCATGGCAATATCCCTGTCCAAGGTGTCTTTCAAGACGGAGAGGCAATCGCCTTTCTGAAGATCCGAACGGTAAACCATGTCCACATCTTCACCGGTACCGGAGACGTCTTTATAATATTGCCTTACTATCGGGAGCATCTTCCCGGCAAAATAGCTCCTTTTATCATAAATATAGGCGGCATGGACTGCCAGCCGGGAGTCCACGGCCTCCAGCAAAGCCGGATCCGGACGTCCGGACTTCAGGATGGAATTGCGCTGCTGCAGGAGCCTGCCGTAGCCCTGATGGGCTTTCAGATAGTCTTTGTCCAACTGGGATATGATAGCATTCATGAACTTGCGCCGTTCCTCCCCGAAGCCGTTAACCAAAGAAACGTCATTGGGAGACACGAGCACGATGGGCAATACCCCTATGTGGTCGGAAAGCCTTTCGTAAACCTTGTCGTTCACCTTCACGGTCTTCCCTGCTTCCGAAACGGAGACGGAATACCGGTTGGACAGGCCGTTTTCAAACGAATAAAGCCCGCTGAGGGAAAACTTTCCGCATCCGTTCAGCGAGTTGAATTTGTCCGACTGGCTGAAAGCGCTTTTTGTCATCGAAAGATAATATATCGCATCTATAAGGTTTGTCTTCCCCTCCCCGTTGTCGCCGGTAATGCAATTTATCCCCGATGAAAACGCCAGTTCCTGAAATCCGATGTTTTTGAAACCGGATATTATGATTTTGTCGAGGACAGGCATATTCTCTCATTAAAAAACTCCGCAAAGATACCATTTTTACGACAAAATTATTTGCAATTGGACAAATTATAGTAATTTTGCACCCTGCTAAAAAGACAGTGATATGACAAAAGAGACTAAAAAGACCAAAAACGAAGAAGCGGAAGCTATCGTCAATGCAGTTTCAAAGACTGAACAGTTCATCAGGGACAAGAAAGGATTGCTGTACGGGATACTCATAGCAATCGTAGCCATAATCATCATATATCTGGGCTACGCGAAACTCATAAACGAGCCGAAGAAGGCGGAGGCCATGAGCCAGATGTACCCTGCCGAAGAAGTTTTCCGCTCAGGAGACTATGAGACCGCGCTGAACGGCGACGGGAACATCCTCGGCTTCGCACAGATCATTGACAATTACGGCAAAAAGGCAGGAAAAGCCGTTTATCTCTATGCAGGCATCTGCGAACTTCAGAACGGCAACTACCAGCAGGCCATTTCATATCTGCAGAAATACAACGGCAAAGAGCCGATACTCAAGTCACGCGCATTCTCCTGCATCGGGGACGCCTACGTAGGATTGGGCGACTATGCCAATGCCGTGAACTATTTCGAGAGGGCGGCAAAGCATATCGACAACATATATGCGGCCGAATATTGGCTTAAGGCAGGAGTGACATACGAGGAGATGGGCAACTCCGCAAAAGCGCTCGAGTGCTACAGGACCATCAAGGAAAAATATCCTGCATCCATCGAAGGATACGATATAGACAAA
This sequence comes from Candidatus Merdivivens pullistercoris, assembly GCA_017694935.1. GTDB lineage: Bacteria > Bacteroidota > Bacteroidia > Bacteroidales > UBA932 > Merdivivens > Merdivivens pullistercoris. The sequence goes on along the minus strand of JADIME010000013.1, from coordinate 14,002 downwards.
TACATATCCCGCATAGAGGTCAAGGCAGAATAAAGGAAGAATACAGCGCGTGCCATGCACTTAACATGGCCGCCTATTTTACAGACAAAATAAAGGATTCACAATATGGGAAGGGCATTCGAATTTAGAAAAGAGAGAAAGTTCAAACGCTGGGGAAACATGGCCCGCGTGTTCACAAGATTGGGAAAGGAAATAACCATTGCCGCGAAGGCCGGGGGCACCGATCCTGACGGGAACCCGAGGCTCCGCACCCTAATCCAGACGGCCAAGTCCGAGAACATGCCTAAGGAAAATATCGACAGGGCCATCAAACGTGCAGTGGAAAAGGATGCCGGCGACTATAAGGAAGTGGTATACGAAGGTTACGGGCCTCACGGAGTAGCCATCCTCGTGGAGACTGCCACCGACAATATCAACAGGACAGTCGCAAACGTGCGCAGCTATTTCAACAAATTCGGAGGCTCGCTCGGGACTTCCGGAAGCGTTGCTTTCATGTTCGACCGCAAATGCGTATTCAGAATCAAGACGGACAAGCCGGTAGATCTCGACGAACTGGAACTCGACCTTATCGACTACGGTGCAGACGAGGTGTTCAAAGAGTCTGACGAAGAAACAGGGGAAGAAACCATCGTGATATACGGCGACTACACCGCATTCGGGAACATCCAGAAATACATAGAAGAACACGGATACCAGCTTGTTTCGGGAGCTTTCGAGCGTCTGCCGAACGGCGAGCTGAAAGAACTTTCCGAGGAAGACAAGGCCGCGGTTGAAAAGCTGATCGAAAAGATCGAGAGCGACGACGACGTGCAGAACGTATATCACAACATGGCGTAATCACGTACGGCCTCGGCAATACATTTGAAGGGATACAGGACGGGCGACAGTGGGCAAAGGCACTGCCGCCCGTCGCTTTTTCCATGATTCCGTTTCGGGATTTCTTACAATTACGGCAAATTTTCCTGATTCCTTGAACGAAATTCAAGTCAAATGGATTTCTTAATCAAAAAATATTAGTACTTTTGCCGCGCATTATGTGCATACTTGATTATTTTGAATTATTGTACAATATTTAAAGATTTAAAGCAATGGAATTAAGTCACATTGAACACATCGGTATCGCTGTAAAATCCCTCGAAACGGCCATACCTTATTACGAGAATGTCTTGGGTCTGAAATGCTACTATATCGAAGAAGTGGCAGACCAGAAAGTAAAAACGGCCTTTTTCAAGATAGGCCAGACCAAGCTCGAACTTCTGGAAAGCACCTCGCCTGAGGGTACAATAGCAAAATTCATAGAAAAGAGAGGCGAAGGCGTACACCATATAGCATTCGCGACCAAATGCGTTCAGAAATGTCTCGACGAGGCAGCCGAAAAAGGCGTACAATTGATAGACAAGGCTCCGAGGAAAGGCGCCGAAGGTCTCAACATCGCATTCCTCCACCCTAAATCCACAATGGGCGTTCTGACGGAAATATGCGAAAATCCTAACGAAAAATAGTAATATTCCATAAATATGAGCATACAACAAGAACAGATCAAGGCTTTAGTAGAGCGTAGGGAACAGGCCCGGCTCGGCGGAGGACAGAAAAGGATCGACGCCCAGCACGCCAAAGGGAAACTGACCGCCCGTGAAAGGATTAACCTGCTTTTGGACGAAGGCAGTTTCGAAGAGTATGATATGTTTGTACGCCACCGCTGCACCAATTTCGGAATGGAAAAGACCCAGTTCGACGGAGACGGTGTGGTAACTGGCTGCGGTACTATCGACGGAAGGCTTGTGTACGTGTTTGCACAGGATTTCACTGTTATCGGAGGATCTCTTTCCGAGACCATGGCCCAGAAAATCTGCAAAGTAATGGACATGGCAATGAAAGTAGGCGCACCGGTCATCGGTATAAACGACTCGGGCGGAGCACGTATCCAGGAAGGCGTGAACGCACTTGCAGGTTATTCCGAGATCTTCCAGAGGAACATCCTCGCATCTGGCGTGGTTCCGCAAATCTCCGGTATCTTCGGGCCGTGCGCCGGAGGAGCCGTATATTCCCCTGCCCTGACGGACTTCAATATCATGGTACGCGATGCCAGCTACATGTTCCTCACAGGACCTGCGGTTGTAAAAAGCGTGACCGGTGAAACCGTAACCCAGGAACAGCTCGGAGGCGCAAGCGTGCATTCGACAAAAAGCGGTGTCGCGCATTTCGCCGTGGATACGGAACAGGAAGGTATCCAGCTCATCAAGGATATCATCAGCTATATTCCTCAAAACAATCTCGAAGAGGCTCCGATAGTACCTACCTCCGACCCAATCAGCCGTGTAGACGACTATCTGAATGAAATCATTCCTGACAACCCTAACAAACCATACGACATGTATGAAGTGGTTGCAAGAATAGTAGATGACGGAAAATTCCTTGAAATACATAAGAACTACGCCAAGAACATCATCATCGGCTTTGCCCGCATGAACGGAAGGTCCGTAGGTATAGTGGCCAACCAGCCTAAGATACTTGCCGGCGTACTCGACATCAATGCGTCACGCAAGGCAGCCCGCTTCGTAAGGTTCTGCGATGCATTCAATATTCCTTTGGTAACACTGGTGGACGTGCCGGGCTTCCTTTGCGGAACACAACAGGAATACGGCGGAATCATCGTACACGGGGCTAAATTGCTCTATGCATACGGCGAAGCTACCGTTCCTAAGGTGACAGTTACCCTGAGAAAATCTTACGGAGGATCGCATATCGTCATGAGCTGCAAGCAATTGCGTGGCGACATCAATTACGCATGGCCTACTGCCAACATTGCCGTAATGGGTGCAGACGGAGCTGTAGCCGTATTGTATTCGAAAGAAATCAAGGCTGTCGAGGATCCTGCAGAGCAGGCAAGGCTTACGGAAGAAAAGAAGAAAGAGTACAACGATCTCTTCTGCAATCCGTACAAGGCTGCAAGCTATGGCTACATAGACGATGTAATCGAACCTCGCAACACGCGTTTCCGTGTTATCCGCGCTTTGGAACAGCTCGCTACCAAGAAGCAGAGCAATCCGGCAAAGAAACACGACAACCTACCTTTATAAAATATCATTAAAGATTCCAAAGAATGAACAAAATAAAGAGTTTGTTTGTTTTGTGCGCACTGACGGTTGCAGCCGCCTCCGCATCCGCCCAGAACCTGAATGAAATGCTGATCAACGAAGTGCTTGTCCACAACGAGACGAGCCTCGTGGACGGTTACGGCAACAGGAACGGGTGGATAGAGTTGCTCAACAGTTCCTACGGGAGCGTGGACATAGGAGGCTGCTACCTGACAGACGACCTGCAAAACAAGAAAAAATATTTGATTCCGAAAGGGGACGTAAGCACAAAACTGGCTCCGCGCCAAGTAGTAGTGTTCTACGCATCGGGCATAGGAGAGCAAGGAACTTACTATATCAATTTCAAGCTCGAGCCCGGCAAGACCATCTACTTTGTCAGCAGTGACGGACGCACAGTCATAGACCAGGTCACAATTCCTGCCGACCTCGGAGTGGATGAATCATACGGAAGGGTACATATCGAAGGTACCATAGACGACACAGAATTTACAAAGATGTCCCCTTCCCCTAACTCCCAGAACGGTGATCTCGAAGCGGAAACAAAAAGCCAGATCATGGCACGTACCGACCCGTACGGATGGATCATTTCCCTGACTTCAATGAGTGTCGTATTCTCTGCACTGATAATCCTGTTCCTTATATTCAAATATATCGGAAAGGCATCAGTAAAATACGACAGGAAAAACGACAGCAAGGACGAGACTACGGTTCCGGTGGCATTCAAGCCTAAACACACAGGCAAGAAAGACGGCAACATGCCTGAAGTAGCCGCCGCGATTGCAATGGCCTTGGACAAAGAGTGCGGAAACGAGGTTAAGGCGGCAATAGCCTTGGCTTTGCACATGCACCTTACATCATACGTTCACGATCAGGAGAGTTTTGTCCTGACAATCAAATCCCATCAGACACAATGGAGCGACAAAAGGGATATGCAGCTCCGCAAACCCATTAAGTAACAAACAACCCGACAACAAATAAAAAGAATCGAAATGAAAGAGTATAAATTCAAAATCAACGGCTCTGACTACAATGTAGTCATTAATAGCATTGAAGGCACTAACGCCAATGTCACTGTAAACGGTGCTGCCTATACAGTGGAAATGGAAAAAGAAGTTGCTCCGGCACCTGCCCCTGCAGCAACACCAGCGGCCGCACCTGCACCGGCAGCAGCACCCGCTCCTGCACAGGCCGCTGCTCCGGCACCTGCTCCTGCAGCAGGCGGAAAAGGCGAAAAGGTAACCTCACCGCTTCCGGGCGTGATACTCGGCGTCAATGTAAAGGTCGGCGACACTGTGAAGATCGGCCAGCAAGTAGCCGTACTTGAAGCCATGAAGATGGAAAATGTAATCGAGGCTTCCTGCAACGGTACCATAACCGAGATTTGCGTTTCAAAAGGCGACTCAGTGCTTGAAGGCGCGACTATCGTGGTAATAGGATAATCGGTTCTCCGTATATGTAAAAATTAAATCCATTTAAATGAATACTGTATTAGAAAACATAGGTGAATTTTTACAGTTTACGGGATTCGCGAATGCCACATGGGGTCATATCATCATGATCATCATCGGACTGGCATTTATATACATCGCGATAAAAAAAGAATGGGAGCCGCTGTTGCTTGTCCCGATAGGTTTCGGTATCATCGTCGGTAACATTCCATTGTTCCCGGGACTGAATGTCGGCATATATGAAGACGGCTCTGTCCTGAACATCCTGTACAAAGGCGTGCAACAGGGATGGTATCCGCCTCTCATCTTTTTGGGAATCGGTGCTATGACCGACTTTTCGGCATTGATTGCCAATCCTAAGCTGATGCTGATCGGAGCAGCCGCCCAGCTCGGTATTTTCGGTGCCTATGCAATCGCTCTCGCAATGGGATTCAGTCCTAGCGAGGCCGGTGCCATAGGTATCATCGGCGGGGCCGACGGTCCTACGGCAATCTTCCTGTCATCCAAACTCGCACCGGACCTTATGGGTGCCATTGCAGTATCTGCATATTCCTACATGGCACTGGTGCCTGTAATACAGCCTCCGGTAATGAGATTGTGTACGACCAAGAAAGAACGTCTTATCCGTATGCCTGCACCGCGCGTGGTTTCACAGAGGGAAAAGATCCTCTTCCCTATCGCGGGATTCCTTCTTACGGCATTCATAGTGCCGTCCGGACTTCCGCTTCTGGGTATGCTCTTCTTCGGGAACCTGCTTAAAGAGTCAGGCGTTACAAGAAGGCTTGCCGAAACAGCCCGCGGACCGCTCATCGATGTTGTCACCATACTCATCGGACTTACAGTGGGATGCTCGACTCAGGCAGACAAATTCCTTCAGCCAAGTTCAATCATGATCTTCGTATTGGGATTCCTTTCATTCGTGATTGCAACTTTCGGAGGCGTGATGTTCGTGAAATTCATCAACCTCTTCCTGAAACCTGGCAACAAGATCAACCCGCTTATCGGAAATGCAGGAGTATCCGCAGTGCCTGATTCGGCCCGCATATCCAATCTGGAAGGGCTCCGTTATGACAAGAGGAACTTCCTGCTGATGCATGCCATGGGGCCTAATGTGGCCGGCGTGATCGGAAGTGCGGTTGCTGCCGGTATATTGTTGGGATTCCTCGGATAGAACATACAAATAACTACATAAGAGACAGGGCGATCCGTTTGCGCGGAACCGCCCTGTTTTTTTCCGGAATTACAGTATGGAGATTGCCTTATGGAAACTATTTCTCGAAAGCTATCTTCCGTATCAGCCCGGCTATGTCCTTGGCACAATCCGTAGTATCCTCCAAGGCTTCGACTATATTCTTATATTTCACCAACTCTATCGCGTCCTTCTCGTTTTCAAACAGGAAAGTCATATACTCCCCGAAAACGTCATCGCTGGCATGTTCGATCTGGGTTATCCTTTCGCACTGCTGCAATACCTGCATAGGCTTCTTGCCGATGAATTTCATCTGGCCTACAAGCAATTCGAGCACAACGGCATCCTCCTTTATATAATCGGCCAGTTCGATTACCTGTGAATCTATCCTTTTCGGAAGATATATCAGCACCCGCTTTGCACTGTCGTTGATCATGTCGAGGAAATCGTCCAGCATAGTAGCCAGTCCCTGCACGTCAGCCCTGTCGAAAGGAGTGCTTTTTATCTCGACCATCTCTTCATAAAGCGTGGTGATGACAGCATCGCCTTGTGTTTCGCACAACTTTATATTCCTATATATGTTTTTACGTTCCGAAACCTCCTTCGACCTCACCAAGTCAGAAAGAAGCCCCGCCGCCGACACGAAACATGATGCCTGTTTTTCAAAATAAGGATAAATTTTATCCCCGGATGCCTTAAAAAACCAAAAAAAACTCATATAAAAAACGCTAAAACATAATTTTTCGCAAGATAATCAAAACTTTTAAAGTTTATCTTTTTTTGAGGGTCTTTCTGTATTCTTTCACATAGATTTGCGGCACAAAACAGAAGGGACAAGATTATGAGAGGCAGATTTATCATCATCGTTGTAGCATTGGCGGTCACCGCTCCTACATTACTGAAAGCTCAACGCATTTCCATTTCAACAAACCTTGCGGACTATGCAAACTTCGCCACATTCAATATAGAAGGAGCATACGCACTGAACCAGCATTGGAGTCTATTCGCAAAAGGGGCATATAATCCTTTTACCTTTAACAAAGGTACTGCCGGACAGATACAGCATCGCCTGTTTTCCATATCCGCCGGATCGAGATACTGGTTCTGGCATTTCAATTCAGGATGGTTCGCCGGAGCCAAATTGCAATATTCCATATACAATTACGGCGGACTTGTCTCAAGGCGCACCGAAGAAGGCATGGGATATTCGGTCGGCCTGTTCGGAGGCTATGCCATCATGCTTACCCCCAACCTAAATCTGGAACTCGGCATAGGCCTGCTCGGAGGCATAAAAGACTATGTGAGATACAAATGCCAGAGTTGCGGCGAAATTGTTTCAAAGGGCGTGACACCGTACATTTTCCCCGACAACCTTATCGTACAGCTTGTATATATGTTTTAACATACATTGAAAAATGAGAAATACTTTCATGATAATATTGTTAATTGCCGCTGCATCAGCTCCGATATCTTGTACTACACAACTACAGATCAGAACTTTGCACAAAGAACATCCAAGTATCGGAGTGATGATGCAGGAGGAACAGCTTGCACGCATGGAAAAGCCTGTCGTACGCGATACCGTGCGGGAAGAATCCGATGTAATGAACGCGGTACTCGACGAGAACGGTGAAATGAAACCGATAGACGTACTCGATGCCGCCTTCGTGGTAGCCAGACACAAACAAGTCAGCGAGCGCCATGGCACAGTCGAGTTGGACTTTGAAATAGTCGTACCCGAAATCATGCTGAATACGGCGTGGCAGGTACGTATCACCCCGGTCCTCACCATTCTGAACGACAAAGAGCAGCTTGACTCCATCCTCATAAGCGGAAAAGACTACAAGCGCCGACAGCAAAACGGCTATGAGAAATACGAAAAATACTTGAAATCACTGCTTCCATTGAACGAAGAAGAGCTTTTCCTATATAGAAGGAGCCTGAAACTCTTTCTCGAACGGTACGCGGCCGCGCCATTCGGAGTGACTGAGGATGAAGCCGTAAAACATTATACTAAAAACTGGCTGAAAAGGCTCAATCTCATACGGCACTCGCGGATAGGCAAAAAATATGAACGTTTCGTAAAATCCCCATATATAAACGGAGGAGTACGGATAGACACAATCATAGACAAATCCGGAGGCAACATACATTACAGATACCGCCAGCTTATAAACACCACACCCAAAATGAGACGCATAGACATGAATCTCAGATCATCGATAGAAACGGACGGGAGCATACTGTACAGCAATCTAAGTAAAGACACCACGAAATTCTACATAAGTTCCATCAGCAGCCTTGCCGACAACAGGGAGAAATACATCGTGAAAATTACTTCGCGGGACTCCGTAATAACAGCACGTGCAGACATCCGTTTCGAACTCGACAAATATTATTTCAAAGAAGAGATAGCGGACAATAAAAAAGAATTCGGCAAGGCTGAAAGCATATTGAACTCACTTCTTGAAAACAAAGACCTCGTGCTCGATTCCATAATCATAAAAGGAGGAGCATCTCCTGAAGGCAGGCAAGACTACAATAAAAGACTTTCTCAGGAACGCGCCGGTTTCGTTTTAAAAAAGGTAAAAGAGACTGTCAAGAAACATCGGGACGGCAGGGAACGCGTTTACTTTGCCTCGATCGAGGATCTTTCTTCTATAATCGATACTACTGGAAATATGTCATCTATGCACCAGGCCGCCCCGATTGATTATGACAACATTTATAAAAACATCAGGGCATACGGCATAGGCGAAGACTGGGCTGGTTTTGAAAAACATCTCATGCTGTCGGGATGCTTCAGTGAAAGCCAGGTCGCGGAAATATTAAGATGCGTATCGGATACCGATGAATCGGACAAAGAAGAAAGACTGAGGGAATTGCCTTATTACAAAACCATATCCGACTCCATTTATGACAAAATGCGTAACGTTGAATTTTCCTTTCATATCCACAAAAAAGACGCTATCTCCGACACGGTTGTTACAACCCAAATAGATACGCTGTACATGAAGGGGGTCGGATATTTAAAAGACAGAGACTACAAAAAGGCGTTGGAATACCTTAACGGCTATAAAGACTACAATACTGCTTTGGCCTATCTGTTAATGGACTACAATTATTCCGCACTCGGGATACTGGAAAACCTGGAAGCCAGCGGAGACAGGGATTACCTTATGGCAATTGCGTATTCAAGGCTTGGAGACACTGAAAAAGCCGTCCGGTTTTTAAAATCGGCAATCGGGCAGGACAGTAAATTCAAATACAGGTACAGGCTTGATCCTGAATGCGCAAAACTTATTTAGATTGCTTGACATACCGTACCGGAGGATTTGGAGAATCGCTTTTATGAAAAGAATTGGAGGGGAGCATTCATAAAGACGATAGTGCGGGAGGACACGTGCTTTCTTCCGGTACGGTTTTTAACTTATTATTAATCAATTAATCAAATTAACAAAAAATGAAAAAATTACTATTGGCATTAAGTGTTATCGCCACAATTGCACAAGGTTGCGAACAAATCGAAAAAAAAGACGGCACCGGAAATGAAAACGGAAAAAGCATCGTAAGATTCTGCCTGGATGACAGTTCAGTCAATGGCGGAAGTGCATCTACAAAACTGACAGGCTCTTCCGACGAAGAAGCATTGAACAACGTCGAATTTATCATTTTCGATGATTCGGGCGAATACGTGACCTCGCTGCTTACAGACGGTGCGACAGCCGAAATGGAGATTTACGAAGGTTCATATACTGCGGCGGCAATTGTCAATATGGGACAAAGCCATGCCGGCGAAAATTTCAGCTACGGTTCCGTGGATGAAATATCCGTCCCGTTGGAAGACAATTCAAAAGGGAACCTGATAATGTACGCCGAAAAATCATTCACTATCGATGAAAGCGGAGCAGATGTAAACATGGAAGCGAGAAGAAACGTTGCGAAAATTGCCGTCGGGACCATCAAGAATGAAATGAAAGACCCGGTATTCCAAAAGCAGGCCTTTGAAATACAGAGGATTTTCGTATCAAATGTTTCGGGACTGTCCGATCTTAGAGGTGAAAACTCCCCTACCGTATGGTACAATAAAAACGGATTATGGGAAGATGAAACGGACGATATAAAATCCCTGCTTGAAGATGACAATATAGACCGGACAATAGCACTTCACGGAGAATATTCGCAAGAACATTATTATTACGTATACCCGAATGACATAGCGGACGACTCATACGATGCGCTTTGGAGCCCGCGTTTTACACGGTTGGTAATTGAAGCCGCCCTGAACGGAAAGACATGCTACTACCCTATTCCTTTCGGCAACATAGAGGCCAACCACTCATATATCATCAACAATCTGACTATCACAAAACCTGGGACAGACAATCCATGGGAAAGGATAGACGGTGAAATGTGCAATTTCACTATTACCGTAGTAGATTGGGAAAAAGGCCTCACGACCGACAAAATCATCTGACAAACAAAGGCCGACGCTATGCATAATCATATATCCCGGGCAATTGCCGTTGCCGCTATTTTAGGAATATTCCTATCCTCCTGCAATATTCTTGAAGACAGGAACGAATGCCCATGCAGACTGTTATTCAAAGCTGTGGATCTCCCCGATGGACAGCATGTGCCTATTATCTATATTTATGACGGCAACACCATGAAAGAGCGTATAGAAGTTCCGGCAGGGCAATTATCCGAAGGATATGTACACGACATAGACAGAAAAAAGAATGTCGAAATATATGTATGGTGCGATACTACCGGATATGTTTTCCCCGCATTTGCCATAGACGGGCCGGAAATCCTTGGCGAAAACGGGGAAGATTTTCCGGCACTGTATAAGTTCGGAACCTTTATGGACACCCGCGTCGAAGAAGCCGAGGTAACAATCGATTTTAACAAAAGATTCGCGACACTGAACGCCTCTATTCTGAATGAAGAAAATGACATAGGCGGACTTTATCTGGAAGGGTATTCCAACGGATACAAGATAAACGGGGAGCCTGTTTCCGGCAAATTTTATTGCAGACCTGATTTCACATACCGTGACAAATACGTATCATTTTCCACGAGACTGCCTCAACAGACCGATGACGGCTTAATGATAGGCATATACGACATGGACGGCGACTCATATAAAATACCGCTTGGAAAAATATTGGCATCCAAAGGGTACAATTGGGAGGCAAAGGATCTGATGGACATTGAATTGACAATCAACGGGAACTTGATGGAGATCAGGCTCGGGAATGCAGAATGGGTGACAGGAAGTTGGGGCGATTTAATCTTATGAATGAATTATGAAATACAGAACAATCATATTGGTCGCGCATGCAATCGCGATATTTCTGTCATCCGGATGCATCCGGGACATATACGAACAAAAAGACAATCATACGCAAAATGTCACTTTTACCATAGAAGAAGATTTGCGTGAATTTGACAATCAATACACAAAGGGATTGTTGGCAGATATATACTGTACCGATGACAACGGAATGGACGACATATACATAACGGCATACGATCTAGAGACCGGCAATTACTGCGCGTCATGCTATGTTGAAAATTATGACGGATCAGCCGAGTGTTCACTGGAATTAAGAAACAATAAAACATACCGGATTTTCGCTTTGGTAAATATGGGGGAAACCGTTCCTCCGGGAAATATGGCAGAGATGGAAAAATACATATACGATGCAGGTTCATGGGATGGAATCGTGGATGAACACGGTTTCCTACCAATGGCGGGAAGCATAAACATAGACACGAGGGCGGGCAAAAATTTTCCGATATATGTCAGACGGCTTGTAGCGGAAATCAATATAGAATACAGCAGCCTTGACGGTGTAAAGATAATACCGGAACGCGTGCAAATATGCAACTCTCCCACCCGGATATCCCCGTTCACAGACAATAAACCGTCAAAAGAGGCTCTCGGAGACGGAGACATGGGTACGGATGAAGATCTTGAAAATTTCGAAAACGGAGGCACTATCCGCATGTTCATGCTGGAAAATGCGAATTTCACCAATGAAGTGGTCTCCGGGGATTTGGATGTGCAGGATCCGTCAGTACCTGTTACTGAACAATATTCATGGATAGAATTCAGCGGCAGGATAGTCAATAGCGCTGGCTTGGAAAGCGCCCGCATAGAATATCGCATTATCTTGAATTTCAAGATTGAACGCAATAAAAGATACAATATCTCGTTTTATGCTACCGATGAAGGAATATTCGAGGATTCCTGGAGAGTCACCGTAAGCGATGCCATACTGGACATGGGGGAAGAGATAACCATGGTGGAAAATACGAAAATCAAATTTTCCATACCGGCTGAAGAATATACTGAAATAACGTATGAAAGCGGTGACGAGAGCATTGTCACATACAATAACGGAGAACTGTTTGCACACAATGTAGGGAAGACCACAATAAGAGCCTCATCGGACTCACCAGATGCATCGGGAAGCATAAACGTGAATGTCATAAGCGAAGATGACGATAGGATTTTCATAGCGGAGAACATTTCGGCTACGCTTGGAATAGAGAGAAGCATACTATTCGTATCCAATAATGACGGGGTAATCAGGGTCGTAACCAAACATGGGGTGCTGGAAATGGACATCTCCCTCGAAGCCGGAGGCGAAACAAGAATTGTTGAAAATGGAGCAATCCGGCTGAGTTTCGATCCCAATGACACAAAAAACGGCAAAAAACTGGGAATATTGGTAAAAGAATTGCCGAGTGCCGAAAACAGAGTATTGAATGGTACTATCATAAACAAAAGCGGAAATAGTCAGAAATTCAAAATCAACATAAAGATTCCACAACTTACGGTGATATGCGACAATCAGACTTATTCCGAAGCAGGGGGAAGTTCACAATATATGGTTTTGTACAAAGAAGGAAACCGCACTCTTACCGCCATCGATTTTGACCGAGATGTATATCAGTCTCTGTTTTTGAAAGTAAAAAACGCCACATCACCAATAGACTTGTTACACATAGGAATAAAAAGTGAACAATTGGTTCAGGTCGGAAAGATATACGGGATAGCGGCAGACGGTATAAATCCGTATAAAGGGGTCATAGAGTTCAGGACAGAAGGGATTTTGGGAAACCTTCCTGAGGGGCAGGCAACAATGGAAGTGACAGTCCTTCCCGCTTTTACCGGGAATGGAGGAAATTTGGGATCATTCGACAACACCGCCCTCTATAATAAAAACGGACAGGACTACCTAGAAATAAGCATTCCTGAATCAGACATCACAGGGTCAAGCATTTCCGTGAGACATCTGGGTTGGGACAGGTCATGGGAAAAAGGCACAAACGCTACAAATAATGAAATCAATTCCAAAGAAACGATAGATGGAGGCATACGGCTATGCATGGGCCCAGATGGCGCGGGACCGTTTGCATTGCGCCTTACCAAAACGAGTCCGGAAACAGGAAAAAGTTTCCACAGTACATACTATTTCGATCTTTACCTGAATCTCGAAGTTGGCATTCACTTTCCATGGAATGAAAACGGACGGTACAGATTGGATCTGGAAATCATATTCAATATAAACAAAAATGCGGCGGCGAGAAGCAAAATCGTAAAGGCGATAGATGGGGAAAACCACGATTTTCTGTTACTATCCGAAAGATTTGAAAGCAATAAAGCCTCCCTCTACCCTATAGGGACATTTATTAACAGCTGGAGTACAAATCCGTCTTTCTTTTACAATGATACGGCACACGCCCTTATGCCTTTATGCGAGAATTTTATCGACAGTATTATAAATCAATTCAATAAACGTAACTTCGTATATGAACTGCATAATCCGTACACAGACAAAAACGAGGGGTCGGGAATGTTTGTCACGGACAGGAATATCGCGGAAGAGTTTTTTGGAGGACAAGCCATACTGCTCAAGTTCGAACTTGCTGATTCATTCCTATACACAATCACCCACTCAGGATGCAGTTCAAACACAGGAATGCCTAATGGCAGTACAGAGACAAACAGGCGCTAAAATACAAGAAAGTGCACAGGGGCTGTTTTGAATTTTTTTCAAACAGCTCCTGAATTTTTTAATAGGATTTATTACATTTGCATAATAAGAAGCTGTTTAAAATTTTTTCAAAAGTTCTTTGTGCCACCATTTCGGCATCTTTCTGCCGTTTTTATCACACAATAGCGCTGCTATTCTCCTCAAAAAACGGCAAAAACCTGCACAAAAGCGTGTCTCAAATATTCTGAGAAAAAA
>JADIME010000012.1 GCA_017694935.1 Candidatus Merdivivens pullistercoris | reverse complement strand
CCTGTTCGATCCCCACGCTTTCGCGCCTCAGCGTCGATCCCGTGCTCGTGAGGTGCCTCCGCAATCGGCGTTCTGCGTGATATCTATGCATTTCACCGCTACACCACGCATTCCCCCCACGGCGCACGTATCCCAGCCTGACAGTATCAACGGCACATCGCGGGTTGGGCCCGCGGATTTCACCGCCGACTTGACAGGCCGCCTGCGCGCCCTTTAAACCCAATGAATCCGGATAACGCTCGCATCCCCCGTATTACCGCGGCTGCTGGCACGGAGTTAGCCGATGCTTATTCCCCGGGTACTCTCACGCGCGCAGCTCGTGCGCGCAGTTGCCCCCCGGCAAAAGCAGTTTAAGGCCCGTAGGGCCGTCGCCTGCACGCGGCATGGCTGGATCAGGATTCCTCCCATTGTCCAATATTCCTCACTGCTGCCTCCCGTAGGAGTCTGGACCGTGTCTCAGTTCCAGTGTGGGGGACCAACCTCTCAGTTCCCCTAGACATCGTTGCCACGGTGGGCCGTTACCCCGCCGTCTAGCTAATGCCACACGAGCCGATCCCGCGCCGGATCGCTCCTTTAGACCGCGTCCCATGCGGGACACAGTCGCCATGGGGTATTAGCCCCGGTTTCCCGGGGTTGTCCCCCTGCGCGGGGCACGTCGCTCATGCGTTACGCACCCTTCCGCCGGTCGCCGCCATCGCATTGCTGCGACGCGCTGCCCCTCGACTTGCATGTGTTAGGCCTGCCGCTAGCGTTCATCCTGAGCCAGGATCAAACTCCTCATCGTATGAATCCCTTTATACTCGAATTCTGCTTGTTTCTAAACCTAGTCGTCGCGGCCGGGACGCCCCGGGGGACGACACCCCCAGAGCGCGCACCGGCCGGCTTTCCCCATTTCCCCAATGAACTTCTTACCATCCCCGCCGGAGGATTCCCCCCGGTTGGGAGCGCAAAGGTATAACTTCCCATCGTTTCCACCAAATTTTTTTCACTCTTTTTCACACTTTCAGTGAAAAAAAATGAATTTTCTCTGATAAAACGCCTTTATTTATCCCTATACCTATAATCATATAGACCTGTATGACAATAAAACACGGCCAAATCGCATACTTTAGCTACACAATTTCAAATAATCGCCATAATTTGGGATTGCGCGACATCACAGCGACGGATATTTTTGCTTCAAAATTTAAAACATAAAGATATGGAAAGATTAAAACAACGTATTGTCCTTTTATGGACTTTGATTATGGGCGGTTTCGCCTTTCATTGCATTGCTGATTTGCTGCCTCTATTCTGGAGTGCAGATATTGCTGCCGACAATAGCGGCACGGCACCGGAAGGAATGCTCTTGTTAATGATGGCCCTCAGCTATCTTATACCGGCAATAGGAATACTGTGCCTGTTGTTTTCAAAAAGAAGAGGCATACTTATGATAAACACGGTACTTGCCGTATTTACCGCTGTATTCTGCATTTTTCATTTGTCTGAACTTATTACGGAATTCACCCTTGCACAAGTCGCAATACTTCCGGCAATGGCAACAATCGCGATACTCCTTGCCATTGATTCGATAAGAATGACAAAAAAGATTAAAACCGAGTAAGAGCTGCTTCAGAAGCTGAAAATCATTAGCGGGTCTCTATCACGCAGTCGGCCGGCTCTTTGATATTTTCGTCGATGGTTATCGAGCCTATGCTGTCGGCAACGATATGACCGGACATCGGATTCTTTATGTTGGTTATGGCGCCGCGTATATCGGCTTTCAAAGTCGAATATTCGAATGCACGATCGCAAGAAGGGTCGAAAGTACAGTTTTCAAGCACCAGATCATGAGCATAACAAAGAGGCTGTTCTCCAGAAATATGGCAATTGACAAGACGGAGATTGCGAGAATGCCAGCCGAGATACTCACCATCGAGCCGCGAATCGTAGATTGTTACGTTCTCGACCTCCCAGAATGCATCCTTGGTAGTAATCTTCGCATTGTGAATCTCGGCATTTTTCACATACTGGAAAACATATTTGCTTTCGCTTTCAAGTCCGTCTACAAATATATTGTTGCTCAGCATGAAAGGATAAGTGCCTCCTTTAAGCTTGAGATTCCGTACCCTGATATTGTTGCATTTCCAGAAGACCTCGTCCGCATCGTTCATTACCACATTTTCGATATCCAGCACATCCATCTCTCTGAACATCTTGGGCGCGTCTATTACCGTATCCCTCATGACGAGATGATCACAATACCAAAGAGCCGAACGGCCGCCCGTGGCAAAATAGCAGTGGTCTATCGTAAAACCGTGTACATGCCAAAACGGATAATTGCCTTCAAAACGGCAGTTGGTCGCCATTATATTACGGCATTCCTTGATTGCCGATTCTCCGGCCAGAATCGTCACATTGTCGATATGTAAATCATGTGATCCGAACAGAGGACGCTCTCCTCCGAATTGCCTATCCTTGATCAGTTCCATAAATATCCTTTCGATTTGATGATTTGATGATGCAAAATTACGTTTTTTCATCCTATATCCTGTAAACGGATTACTGTATGTACAACCACAATTCCGGAAAACCTGCTATTTGACATGGCTTATGCCGGGGCATGGCCTTGCACAATCCATTTCATTGATACGGGAAAAGACTGAACCATCAAATGACAATAATAATTGGATTTGCAGAAAAACAAACCAGAGATGACTGAAACCTCCCAGTCATCCCCGATTTAAAGTGACCCCTACAGGATTCAAACCTGTAACCTTCTGATCCGTAGTCAGATGCTCTATTCAGTTAAGCTAAGGGGCCGATATAATCAAACGGAAAATATCCGTTTAACCGACTTTTGTGTCAAAACAACTTATTCAGCATCCGTGCTGACTTTCATGCGACGCTCTTTAATGCGGGCTTTCTTACCGGTGAGATTCCTCAAATAGTAGATCCTTGCCCTGCGCACTCTACCGTATTTGTTCACTTCCACGTTATCTATGAAAGGAGAAGCGATAGGGAAAATACGCTCGACTCCGATTCCATTGGATATCTTCCTTACTGTAAAGGTGGCTGTCTGACCGAAACCTTTCCTTTGGATAACCACTCCACGGAATTTCTGAAGCCTTTCCTTGTTTTCTTCTTTAATCTTGTACGTTACCGTAATTGTATCACCTGCTTGAAAATCAGGCAAAACAGGCAACTTTTCAGTACAAGCCTTCTGTGCAATCTTAATTAAATCTTCCATTTTTCTTTAACAATTTTAACCGCAACATTGCCTTTTAAAAACACGCCTGCAAGAGGTTGCTTATTTTTGGACTGCAAAAGTAGTCACTTTTTTCATATCCGCAAAAAAAATCGCACTATTTTAATCGTTTTTTCCAAAAAACATATCCGCTAACCGAATATCCTCTTGAATTTGTCGAAGAAATTCTTGTCTTCTTTTACAGGCTTCGGCTCGAATTCAGGACGGGACGACAGGCTCTCTACCAAAAGTTTCGTATCTTTGTCCAATTTTTTCGGCACCCATACCTGGACATAGACAAGCAGGTCGCCACGACCGAAACCGTTCATAACCGGGATGCCCCTGCCGGAAAACTTCAACACCTGCCCGGGCTGAGTTCCTGGCTCTATCTTCACTTTCAGCTTTTCATTAAAATAAGGTATCTCCACGGTCTTGCCGAGTATGGCATCAGGAACGGAAATGAACAGCGAATAAATCAGGTTATTGCCTTCGCGCCTGAAATCAGGATGGGCTTCCTCGCTGATAAGCACCAGCAAGTCTCCCGGGGTACCGTTGTTCTTGGCCGCATTTCCAGCACCACGAAGACGGAGTTCCATGCCGTCGGAAACACCAGCCGGAATATTGAAATTGATTTCTTCCTTTGATTTGACAACGCCATGTCCGCCGCACCGTTGGCAAGGATTCGTGATTATCTTTCCTTCTCCATGGCAGACAGGGCATTCCGAATACTCGTAGGACTGTCCGAAAAGGCCGCGCACTACACGGACCTGTTGGCCGCTGCCTTTGCAGGCATCGCAGGTCTTGATGTCGGCCTGGCTTTTCGCGCCCTTGCTGCCGCAATCGGGACACGGGATGTATTTTTCTATCTTGATGCTCTTCTTTGTTCCTTTCACGATTTCCTCCAAAGAAACTTTCACGCGCACCCTTATATTAGAACCTCTGTAAACTTTTTCAGAGCCGCCCTGCGAGCCTCCGAAACCGCTGAAGCCGCCGAAACCCCCGAAACCGCCGAAACCTCCACGGCTGCCGCGCCCCCCGAAAATATCCCCGAACATCGAGAATATGTCATCCATGGAGAATCCGCCTTGGCCGCCGAAGCCTTCGAAACCGCCGAAACCGCCTTGGCCGCCATCCACGCCCGCATGTCCGAACTTGTCGTATTTGGCCCGCTTGTCGGCATCGCTAAGCACACTGTAAGCCTCCGCCGCCTCCTTGAACTTCTCCTCGGCTTCCTTGTCTCCGGGGTTCCGGTCAGGGTGGTACTTCAAGGCCACTTTCCTGTATGCTTTCTTTATGTCTTCGGCCGATGCCGACTTATCGACACCGAGCACTTCGTAATAATCTCTTTTTTCTGCCATCCTAAAACCTCCTTAAAACGCACTGACAAATAGGCAGGATCATACAGCCACGACAACCTTGGCGAAGCGGATTACCTTGCCGTTCAGCATGTACCCCTTTTGTACCACATCGTAAATCAGGCCCTTCTTTGCCTCATCCGGAGACGGTATCTGCGCGACAGCCTCATGGAAATCCGTATCCAACGGCTTGTCTTTTGTCTCTATCTCCGTAAGACCGCGGGTTTTGAGATAATCCTTCAGCTTATTGTAAATCAGCTCTGTACCCTCCTTTGCAGCGGCCATGGCATCCGAATCCCGCAATACAGCCATCGCCCTTTCGCAATCATCAAGCACAGGCAACAGGCCTTTTATCACATCTTCCCCGGCAGTGGCGACAAGATCAAGACGTTCTTTCGCCGTACGCCTGCGGAAATTATCGAATTCGGCCATGAGCCTCAGATACTCGTCTGATTTCCTGTCCAACTGCGATTTAAGGTCTGTAACCTGATTTTTCAGCGTTTCCTCGGCGTTTTCTTTTTTCGAAGCGCCTTTGCCCTTCTTCTTGTTTTCGGACACTTTAGCCTCGCCGGATGCTTCCGGACCGGACTTTGAAGCCGGCTCCTCTACTGTTTCCGTTTTCTTTAAATCCTCTTTATCAGCCATATCTTATCTTTTTTAATTCTTATTATAAACATCGCCGCCCGAAGATTCGAACCTTTCCGGACAATGAACTTCAAACGGCACTGACCCGCCCGTAAAAAAACAGGCGCTTGGTTCTATCCAAAAAATCTGCCAAGCACCTGTAAACGGATTTTTAAATTCCGAAACGGACAAAATGTCAGTCTCGGAATTTGCAGGACGAAGCCCCCCGGAAAAACTTCCGAGATTGGAAAGCCGCTTCCCGCCTATTCCCGCTCCTGCACGAAAGGCTTCAGTCCCTTGACCGCCTCCTGAGGAGTTATGCGTTTCCCGCCATTGTCCAGGTCTATGAGGATATAACGGTCATTGCCCGTGCGCTGTTCATACGGGACATACCTGTTGCCGTCCTTGCCGGGTACAGGCTCAGTCTGTGCCATTACTATCATTACTACTGAAAACAAAACCGCCGCGATGGCGGAAATCGTGATTACTGTCCGTTTCATAAGTGATGAATTTCATGATTTAAATTTATATTTTGACAACCCATTTTCCGTTCCTTTTTCCGTTTTCCCGTTCCAACAGGCCACGCTCTATCAAAGAGGGAGTCATCCGTTTGACGGTTCGGGGAGATTTGCCGATATGTACGGCAATCTCAGTTTGTGTGGCGTTAGGATTGTCTTTAAGGAATTTCAATAAGGCAATCTCGTCCAAAGTGCAATTCAAAGTGTCATTTTGGCTCTTTGAAGCATTAGTGTTGGCACTTTGGAAAGCTGCGATATGCATTGCCCGGTTGTGCAA
>JADIME010000011.1 GCA_017694935.1 Candidatus Merdivivens pullistercoris | reverse complement strand
TACTTCGACGTGCCCCCTTATGAGGTCGTCCATGCTTACCGTCCTGTCTTCGGGCATCTTGAACCTGATAGTCCATCCGGTCTCTTCGGCAAGCCGCCTTCTCCATTCGGTTTCCGGCAGGGTGAGGGAGTTTTTCAGTGACCCCCTTGTCGCATGGTTGTATATGAATGTCTCTTTCTTCGCTTCCGCGGCGGTCCGCAGGGCTGCAAGTTCTTCCGCAGTGTCGAAAGCATAGTAGGCGTGTCCGCTCTCGACGAGCTGTTCGGCGTATTTGCGGTAAATATCCTTTCTTTGGGACTGCCTGTAAGGGGCATGCGGATGCCTTTCGGATGCGGTTTCCACTATTTTCCCGTTTTCATCGACACCTTCGTCAGGGATGATGCCGCACCAGCGCAGGGATTCTATGATATATTCTTCCGCGCCTTTGACGAACCTTTGCGAGTCCGTGTCTTCTATGCGGATGATGAAGTCGCCTCCTCTCTGTTTTGCGTAGAGATAATTGTAAAGCGCGGTACGTACTCCGCCCATGTGAAGCGGCCCTGTAGGCGACGGGGCGAACCTGACTCTTGTCTTTTTTTCCATAGTTAAAAATTTTATCCGTGTTGGGGCTGTCCCGGCAGTTTTCTGAAAACCGGAAACAAGACGCAAATATAATATTTTTTTAAACAGCTTCTTAATCGAGAATCAGGCTACTTCGATAGGCTGTGTCCAGTTGCATCTTTTTATCGCAGGAGTGTTTTCCAGTGCGGAGAGGTCGGTCCCGGTGCTTACTGCAAGGATCGGTGGCTCGTCGAAATGGAAATTGCGTATGTTGGTGTTGGCTGTTTTCCCGATGATCTGGCGGCCTGCCTCGTCGGCTGTGATAGGCTGGAGGGAGACCGTTTCCTGTTCTTCATCCGAACCTTCCCTCAATGAAAGGCTTACATAATCTTCGTCGATGATGATTACATTGCCCCTGTCGCGTTTCGTTATTTGCGGGAGAAGGCTCATGCTGAAGCCGGTTGCAATGATGGTTATGCAGAGGTCCCCGTTCAGTTTGCCGCTTTCATCATATACTACGCCCCTTTTGAAGTTCTGGGCGTTGCCTGTGTATTTTTGTATGCATTGTGCGATTTCCGACAGTTCCCTTGTGGAAAGTCCGCTCTCGTCCCTGCTCGTGCGGATGTTTATCAGGACATTGCGCGCCGTCTTCAGGTCGAAGTCGTTCAGCAGCGGGGATGAAAGTGCCTGTTCGACGGCTTCTTCCACACGGTTTTCCCCTGTTCCGCGCCCGCTTCCCATCAAAGCCATGCCGCTTCCTTTCATCACCGTCCTCACATCGGCAAAGTCCACGTTTATGTAACCGGTGTCCATTATGATTTCGGTTATCCCCCTGACTGCCGTAGCAAGGACTTCGTCGGCCTTCGGGAAAGCTTCGTGTATAGGAAGGTCCCCGTATACTTCGTAAAGTTTCTGGTTGTTGATAATCAGCAGGCTGTCCACGCATTTTTCCATTTCGTGTATGCCCTCTATGGCCCTGGACATGGATTCATAACCCTCGTCCTCGAACGGTACGGTTACCACTCCTACGGTGAGCAGGCCTATCTTGTGCGCAATGTCGGCAATTACGGGCGCGGCGCCTGTTCCCGTTCCGCCTCCCATGCCGCATGTCACGAATACCATCTCTGTCTTGCCTCCCAGGGCTTCTTTTATGTCTTCCTGGGATTCAAGCGCGGCTTTTCTTCCCCTTAACGGGTCGCAACCGGCGCCGAGGCCTTTCGTGAGCTCGCCGCCTATCTGTATCTTGCACGGGACTTCGCTTTTTCTGAGTGCCTGCTTGTCGGTATTGCATACTATGAAATCGGCGCCTTTTATGTCTTCTACCTTGTACATGTGCTCGACGGCGTTGCACCCACCTCCGCCTACGCCGATCACCTTTATGATATTCTCGGATTTTACCCAGTCGTAAGGTGCTATTATGTCTTTATCGTCCATTGTCGTATTGCATTAAGTATATGTCGGTTTAAATTTCGTCTTCATCGCCGAAAAGGGTGTTCAGGAGGCCGTCCCCGGTCTTTTTCTTTTCGGTGTGTTCGCGCTGTTTTTCCTGTTCTTTTTTCTTCCTGTTCCCGAATATGGTTTTGATCCAGGAACCGCCGTTGCCGTCAGTGTCGTCGTTCTTCTCCTGCGGCTTGTCTTCAGGTATGTCCGCCGGCTCGTCAGTGACATTCACAGTACCCTGTTGTCCGGCCGTATCCGGCGTGTCGTCGTTGCCTTCCCGGTTGTCTGTCTTTTCGATGATTTCGATTTCTTCCATGCCTGTTCCATGTTCCAGCGCGAGGGTAAGCAGTCCTACGGTAGAGGCCGCGCTGTAATCGCTCAGTCT
This sequence comes from Candidatus Merdivivens pullistercoris, assembly GCA_017694935.1. GTDB lineage: Bacteria > Bacteroidota > Bacteroidia > Bacteroidales > UBA932 > Merdivivens > Merdivivens pullistercoris. Next base: position 22,113 of record JADIME010000011.1, on the reverse strand, counting down.
CGGGAAACCGCGTGAATTGAATTTGCCGGTAGGCATTGCCCTGCGGACATTGTAGCCGGATACGTTTTTTATGTAGTCCGCGATGCACAGCAGGTTGGCGGAACCTCCGGTAAGCACTATGCCCGAAGCCAGCAGGTCCGCATAGCCTGATTCTTCTATCTTGTAAAGGATGGCATCGAATATTTCCTTGCAACGCGCATTTATGATTTCGGCAAGGTATTTTATCGGAACTTCTATGTCACGCTGGCTTTTGCTCTTGATCTGCAGGGATTTTTCCGCATTGACGGAGAGTTTTTCCGGCATTGCGCTTCCGAAATCACGCTTGATGCTCTCTGCAAGCGCCTCGGTTATCTTGCACTCGTTGGCAATGTCGTTGGTTATATTGTTGCCGCCGAAAGGAAGGGTATAAGCGTAACGTATGATGTTTTTGTAGTATATCAGCAGGTTGGTCGTATTCCCTCCGAATTCCACCATTGCGACGCCGTTCTGCTTTTCCTGGCTTTTCAGCGTCGAGACCGAGCTGGCTATGGAATAGAGGTACTTGCCCGCTATCTCGAGTCCCAAGGCCTTGAATGTCCTTTCGTTGCCGTCGAATATCGCCTTGCTTCCGGTCAGCAGGTGGTATTTGCCTTCTATGAAGTCGCCGTACATTCCTATGGCATCGTCGTACATTATTTCAACGGCATCCCCTACGATGAATGATTGGGGGATGGCGGAATATACCCTTTCGTTGCCCCTGTCCGAGTATGCTTCCCTTGTCATCGAGTTCAGCTCGGCCGCTTCTATGGAATCATCGGGATTTTCCCTTTCGCGCCTCAGCGAAACGGATTCGTTGGACATCTTGTGCCCCGGTATGCCGGTGATGATCTTGGATATCTTTATGCCCAATTCCTGTTCTATGCCGGTTATAAGGGATCTTATTACCCCGGCGGCTTTTGTCGGGTTCAGTACCGCCCCTCTCAGTACGCCGTCGGACAGCGCTTCTTTATATGCTGCGATATTTACATTGCTGCCTTCTACCTTGGCGGTGCAGACGGCAGTGCGGTAGGAGCCGATATCGACTATCGTGATGAATTTTTCTTCCATAATATATACTGTCTATGTTTATTTCGTCTTTTTGCAAACTATCTGGTCCCTGTATTTTACGGATATTTCGGAATATTTCCCTTCGGAAACTGGAAGCACGCTGTCGTAAAACCTCTTGATCCGGTAGAATTTGTCCTTGGTGTTTCCTAATTTCCCGAAAATTATCTTCATCCGTCCGTCCTGCGGTATCAGTACGATATCCCCGTTTCCCTCTATATCCATTTGGACTATCATGTTTTTCCAATACGGGTCGGAGGAAATGAAGCCGTTCAGTTCCACAAGGCCGGACATCCATTCGTCCGAGTCGGGAATGTCGCCCGTGACCGCCATTATGCGCGGGACGTGCGAGCCGTATACCGGGAACAGGTATCCGTTGGCGTCGGAGTACCATCCTTTGCCTTCCCTGTTTACTATCCTGAGCACCGGTTCCCTCTGGTAGACCTCGATGTTGAGCTTCCCGCTCCTGTCCGTGTAGCATTCGCACCCTTTTATCGCATCGATGCCGGAAAGTATGTTTTCGAGTTCTCCGCAATCGATTTCGGAGATTTTGCGTCCGGCGCATTCCCCGTATTTCTCGGTTATGTATTCGGCTATGTCCTCTTTTCTTATGAAATCGCACTCGTCGTCATTTTGTATGACGATGGATATTTCATTGCACACTATGTCTTTTCTGTCGCGTTCATTCAGCCGTGCGGCCATGTAAATGTACGCGCCTATGGCGGCTATGATCAAGGCGACCAAGAAATATTTGAGGACTTTCAGCATTTGCGCCTCCTTTTTTCAAGCATTTCGGTAATGGGGCCGACAAACCTGTCTATGTCGCCTGCGCCGAAAGTGGCAAGCACGTCCGTGTCTTTCCTTTCGAGCAGCCCCATCAGTTCATCCCTGTGGATCAGTATCTTGTTGTCCGACTGCACTTTGTCGAATATCAGCCGCGATGTGACGCCTTCGATAGGGAGTTCCCGTGCCGGGTATATGTCGAGCAGTATCAGTTCATCCGCCTTGGAAAGGGCTTCGGCGAAGCCGTCCGCGAAATCACGTGTCCTCGTATAGAGGTGCGGCTGGAATACGGCAGTCAGTCTTCTCCCCGGGAAAATATCCCGTATCGAGCCTATGGCGGCTTCGATTTCCTTTGGATGGTGTGCGTAATCGTCTATGTATGAGCAGCCCGGAAGGTTTACCCGTATATCGAGCCTGCGCTTTACGCCCGAAAAACTTCCCAGGGCCTCTTTGACCTTTTCCGGTTCAATCCCGTATAGTAACGCCGCTGCCGCCGCCGCTACCCCGTTTTCAAGGTTTATCTTTCCAGGTGTGCCTATGCGGCATCTTTTTATTATTCCTCCGGGATAATTCAGGTCGAAATCGAAATAACCGCCTTCGGCGGGAGTTATCCCCGACGCGTAGAAGTCACATTGCTCTTCGCAGGAATAGCTGTGTATTTCGGCTTCCGTGCGGTTGCATTCTAACGAAACCTTCTTGTTTATTATAAGATGCCGGCTTGTCTGGGAAGCGAATTCTTCGAATGCTTCCTTTATGTGGCCGTAGTCCCGGTATATGTCCAGATGGTCGGCATCGATGGATGTGATGACGGATATTTCAGGGAAAAGCTGCAGGAATGACCTGTCGAATTCGTCGGCCTCGGCTACCATTGCGCCGTTCCCGCCAGTGAGCAGGTTGCTGTCGTAATTTTTGGAAATGCCTCCGAGGAAAGCGTCGCATCCTGTCCCCGAAGATTGCAATATGTGGGCGGCCATTGTGCTTGTCGTGGTTTTCCCGTGAGTGCCGGCTACGGCTATGGTGCGTTTGCCTCTGGATATTTCCCCGAGTACCCGCGAGCGTTTCAGCAGCCTGTAACCCTTGGCTTTCGCGTATTCCAATTCTTTATTGTCGTCCGGGATGGCCGGAGTATATATCACGAGGGTCCGGCCGGTGTCTCCGGGAATCATCTCCGGGGATTCCTCGAAATGCACAGGGATGCCTTCGCCGGTCAATGCGGAGGTAATGGGGGAGGGGGTCCTGTCGTAGCCGCTTACGCGGTATCCCTTTATCTTGAAATACCGTGCGATGGCGCTCATCCCGATGCCTCCTATGCCTATCATATATATGTTGTCGTACTCCATATTACCGTTGTTTTGCGTTACAGTGCCGTTTATTATCTTTTGTGCGGTTGTACAGGGAAAATACTTCTCCCGCGATGTCTTCGGCGGCGGACGGGCGTGCGAGTTTCAGTATGTTTCCTTCCAGATGTTTGATCTGCGTGTCGTCCTTTACGAGTCCCGTGGCGAGTTTCATCAGTCCTGCGGGAGCCTCCGCGTCGGTGATTATCTTTCCCGCCCCGGCATTCACCAGCGCCATTGCATTGTGCGTCTGGTGGTCTTCGGTGACATTCGGGGACGGTACGAAGATTACGGCCTTGCCGGCTATGCACAGTTCCGATATGGTACTGGCTCCGGCCCTTGATATTATAAGGTCTGCCACGGCGTATGCGAGATCCATCCTGTCGATGAATGCGAAATGCTTTATGCGTGCCTTGCATTCTGGATGGCTGCCCATGAACGCGTCGATGTCATTGATGTAGTATTTCCCGCATTGCCAGATCAGTTGGATTCCTTCTCCTCCCGGGCATCCGGACTCAATCCAGCTTTTTACGGAATTGTTCAATGTCGCGCTCCCGAGGCTTCCGCCCACTATGAAAACAGTCTTTGTGAGCGGCTCCAATGAGTAGTACGAAAGGGCTTCCCGCCTTTCATCCTCCGTGGGGCGGTGTATGGAACTGCGTACAGGGTTGCCTGTGACGGTTATCCTGTCTTTCGGGAAAAAACGTTCCATGCCCGGGTATGCCACGCATATACGGTCGGCCTTTTTTCCTATGATCTTGTTGGTCAGCCCGGCGTATGAGTTCTGTTCCTGGATCAGGGTAGGTATCGAGAGCCTTTGGGCCGCCCATAGCAGGGGCGCGCTTGCGTATCCGCCCACGCCTATGGCCACGTCCGGCTTGAATTCCTTTATGATGCTTTTCGCCATCCTTACGCTTTTGGCTATCTTGAACGGCAGTTTCAGGTTGGACAAAGAAAGGCTTCTTTTGAGTCCGGCCACGGGCAGGCCGATAATCCTGTATCCTGCGGCCGGGATTTTTTCCATTTCCATCCTTCCCTGCGCCCCCACGAAAAGTATCTCGCACCCGGGGTCTTTTTCCTTCAGTGCCGTCGCAATCGCGATTGCGGGGAAAATATGCCCGCCGGTCCCGCCTCCGCTAATTATCGCTCTCATTTTTCCCTCCTTCCTGCAATGCAGCAGGTTCTATGTCTATTTTGGCTGTGTCGATTTCCTCGATGGATTTGCTGACTGAAAGGATGATTCCGAAAATGCCGCTGAAAACAAGGAAAGCCGTGCCGCCGTGACTGATTAGCGGCAATGTATGTCCTGTGATAGGTATCATCCTGATATTCACGTATATGTGCATCAATGCCTGAAATGTCGTAAGCAGTCCGAGCCCGAAGACTATCGTGGATGCGAAAGTAGTCTTGCACTTTGCCGAAAGTTTGGCGCACCTTGCGAAAAGCCATATATACATGAACATTATCAATATTCCGATGATGCTTCCGTATTCTTCTATTATGAAAGCGTATATGAAGTCGGAAAATGCCATCGAGAGGGTATACCTTTGGGTGCTTTTCCCCGGGCCTTTCCCTATCAGGCCCCCTTCGTGTATGGCTATCTTTGCGTTTTCGGACTGCCTTTCGGAGTCCAGCATTATCTGTTTCTGCAGTTCCGTCATTCCCTGCATCTGTTCTTCCATGTCTTTCGGATGGAAGAAGTCCTCTATGCGGGACTCTGCCGTGCCGAACCTTGCAAATAGCGGGTTTTCGTTGTCTTTCGTGGCAAGATACAGGGAATAGCATCCGCCGAGGACGACTATTCCCCCGCATACGGTCAGGGCGAGGTATTTCCAGTTGATCTTGTTTATCCAGAGTATTATCATGCAGATAAGCGCCATGAACACGGCGGATGAAAAACTGCCCCTCAGCAGCAATACGCAGACTATGGCGATCGGCAGCAGCAGTTTTATCAGATAGTCCTTGAAAGTGCCGATTCTGAAAATCTCCATGGCACGGGCGAGGTATATGATTATCGCGACTTTCGCGACCTCGAAGACCTGAATCGTCCTTCCGAACAGTTTAAGTCCCCTTATGGCTCCGTTCTGTTCTGCCCGCAAGGACGGGATGAACAGCAGCAGAAGAAGAAGTACGCTGCCCCCGAATATTATGAATGACCATTTCCGGTAGTATTTCGGATGTATGAAATAACACAGGATCAGCGCCCCCCAGCCCATAAGCACAAGCACTGCCTGCTCGAGGAAGATGGCAATCTTGCTTGAATCGGTGCTGACTGCCCTGTAGGAACTTGCGGAATATACAGCAACAAGGGAAAACATGGACAGTATGAACACTATCGTCCATACTATCTTGTCTCCTCCGAGCTTCCGGCTGACCCATCCGCCCGCTTTGTCTATGTATGTTTTCAGCCCGTCCATCGTATATGCCCAGTTATAAGTTCCTTACCGCTTCTTTGAACAGCCGTCCGCGTTCTTCGTAGTTTTTGAAAAGGTCGAAAGATGCGCAGCATGGCGACAATAATACAGTATCCCCGCTTGCCGCTATTCCGTATGCCTTCGAAACGGCTTCTTCGGCGGACGAAGCGTCCTCGATTACCGGGATTATTCCCGAAAATGATTCGTGAAGTTTGCGGTTGTCTTTGCCGAGGCATATAAGAGCCTTCACTTTCTGCCTTGCAAGGTCGTAAAGTTCCGAGTAGTCGTTGCCTTTGTCCGTTCCGCCCGCTATCCATACGACAGGCCTGTCCATGCTTTCCAGTGCGTACCATGCGGAGTTCACATTGGTCGCCTTAGAGTCGTTTATATACAATACGCCGCCTACCGTGGCCACTTTCTCAAGGCGGTGTTCGATGTTCTTGAATGTTTTAAGCCCTTCCCTTATCTTTTCGTCGTCTATCTCCATTGCCTTTCCGGCTATTGCCGCCGCCATGGAGTTGTACAGGTTGTGTTTTCCCTGCAACGCAAGTTCGTCGAGGAATATCCGGCATTCTTCGCTGCCGTATTTTACTATGAACTTGTCGTTTTCAACGTATGCTCCCTGTCCGACCTGCCCTTTTTGCGTGAAAGGAAGCATCTTGGCCTTTATTACGATGTCGTTGAGGTGCTTTATCGTTATCTCGTCGTCCGAGCAGAATATGAAGCAGTCGTCCTCGTTCATGTTCCGGGTTATGCGGAATTTGGCGCGGGCGTAGTTTTCTATCTTATGGTCGTACCTGTCCAGATGATCCGGTGTTATGTTTGTGAGGATGGCGATGTCGGCCTTGAAGTCGTACATGTTGTCCAACTGGAAGCTGCTTATCTCGAGTACGTAAATGTCGAAATCGCAGGTTGCCACCTGGTATGCGTAGCTCTTGCCGATATTGCCTCCCAGGCCTACGTTGAGCCCGGCCAGTTGCAGCAGGTGGTATATCAGGGAAGTGGTGGTAGTCTTGCCGTTGCTCCCTGTTATGCATATCTTCTTGGCGCGGTCGTACCTGCCTGCAAATTCTATTTCGGAGATGATGTTTATTCCGGCTTCTTTCACTTTGCGGATTATGCCGGCAGTGTCGGGAATGCCGGGGCTTTTTATTATCTCGTCGGCTTCAAGGATTTTTTCCACGCTGTGCCCGCCTTCTTCATAATCTATCTTCCATTCGGCAAGCCTCGCCTTCTGGTTGTCGGGAATCTTTCCGTTGTCGGAAAGGAAAACTTCGAATCCTTTTGTCTTTGCAAGTACGGCGGCCCCCGTGCCGCTTTCGCCTCCCCCGAGTATCGCTATCTTATTCATGGCTATCTGATTTTCAATGTTATGATTGTTATTACGGCCAGCAGTATCGAAACTATCCAGAACCTTACGACTATCTTGGCTTCCGGGATGGCTTTCGACGGCCGGCTGATTATCGCGTCTATTCCTTCTTTCTGGAAATGATGGTGGAGCGGGGTCATCTTGAAAACCCTGCGCCCCTGCCCGTATTTCTTTTTAGTGTATCTGAAATATATCCTTTGTATGATGACCGACAGGCTTTCCACGAAAAATACGCCGCAAAGTATCGGTATCAGCAGTTCTTTCTTTATCAATATGGCGGCCACCCCGACTATCCCTCCGAGCGCAAGGCTGCCGGTATCGCCCATGAATACCTGTGCGGGATATGAATTGTACCACAGGAACCCTATCAGAGCTCCTACCATGGCGGCGAAGACTATGGTGACTTCTCCTGTCCCGGGGATATACATTATATTAAGGTATCCGGCATCGTTTATGTTTCCGGAGAGGTATGCAAGCACTCCGAGGGCCGTGCCGACAATCGCCGAGATTCCGGTTGCAAGCCCGTCCATCCCGTCTGTCAGGTTCGAGGCGTTGGAACATGCTGTCACCACAAGGATGATGACGGCTATGTACAGTACCCATGTCAGGATTTCCTCGGCCATGGTGCCGTTGAACGGTATCAATGAGCTGTAATTGAATTCATGGCTTTTGACGAAAGGAATCGTAGTGTCCGGAAGTTCGTGCAGGCCGTTATGCGCCAGTACCGCTATGCCGACAATCAGGCCGAGCAGGATTTGTCCTGCCAGTTTCTTCTTCTCGCTGAGGCCGTTCTTGTCCTTTTTGTAGACCTTGATGTAATCATCGGCAAAACCGAGGGCTCCCAGCCATACAACAGTGACAATCAGGAGAATCACGTAAAAATTGGTCAGGTTGCAGAAAAGGAGTATCGGCACGAGGATGGAAAACAGTATGATGATGCCGCCCATGGTAGGGGTGCCTTTCTTCTGAAGCTGCCCCTCAAGACCGAGATCCCTGATTTCCTCGCCAATCTGCCTGCGTTGCAGGTGGCGTATGATCTTCTTGCCGAAAATCAATGAAAGCAGGATGGACAGCAAGCTTGCACATACCGCCCTGACCGATATGTATTGCATCAGTCCGGAACCCGGAAAATCCGTAACGGTCTTCAGATATTCGAATAAATGGTACAGCATCGCCTTTTCAGTTCAAAATGTTCTTAACTATCTCGTATTCGTTGAAATCCCGTTTTTCATGCCCGATTATCTGGTAGGTTTCATGGCCCTTGCCCGCTATCAGTATCACCGCGCCTTTCCCGGCTGTCATTATGGCTGTGCGCATCGCGCTTTCACGGTCGGTAATGAATATCGCCTTTTTAAGCCCTTCCCGGCTGAAACCGGCCTTGATATCCTCTATGATGGCGTCGGGGTCTTCTGTGCGCGGGTTGTCGGATGTCACGAATATCCTGTCGGAGTATTTTTCAGCTGTTGCCGCCATTTCAGGACGTTTGCTCCTGTCCCTGTCGCCGCCGCATCCGAATACTGTTATGAGCTGTCGTCCTTTTCCTATGTCTTTCAGTGTCCTGAGGACATTTTCAAGAGCGTCCGGGGTGTGGGCGTAATCTATGACTACGGTGAGGTCGTTCCCTCCGCGGATATATTCCAGACGTCCGGCGACCGGTCTCAGGTCGCTGATTATCCTGAGGATGTCTTCTTTTCCGGCTCCGAGCGCAACGGCTGTCGAATAGACTGCGAGCATGTTGTAGGCATTGTGCTGGCCGATTACCCTGCACCATGTTTCCGTCCCGTCTATTTTAAGCAGCATGCCGTCGAAGTTTTCTTCGATTATGCGGCACACATGGTCGGCGTGCGTGCGGCAAGAGTATGTTATCACTTCGGCTTTGGTGTTCTGCACCATTACTCTGCCGTTTCTGTCATCTATGTTTACGAGTGCGAACGCCCCTTTCCCGAGGTTGTCGAAAAACATTTTCTTGCACCTGAGGTATTCCGCGAATGTCTTGTGATAATCCAAATGGTCATGGGTGAGGTTGGTGAATATGCCTCCGGCAAAATCCAGCCCGGCTATGCGTTCCTGTTCTATGCCGATGGAACTTACTTCCATGAAACAGTATTCGCATCCCTTTCCGGCCATTTCGGCAAGCAGTGAATTGATTGTTATCGCATCGGACGTGGTGTTGGCGGTCGGCCGTTCCTCGCCCCCTATGTAGTTGGCTATAGTGGAAAGCAGCCCGCATTCATAACCCAACATCCTGAATGTACGGTAAAGCATTGTTGCCGTGGTGGTTTTTCCGTTCGTCCCCGTTACGCCGACCAGTTTGATTTTCGATGACGGGTGGCCGAAAAAACAGTCTGCCGCAAGGCCGGCGGCTTTTCTCGTGTCTTCCGATACCGCGGACGGAACGCCTTCCGGCGCGTATTCCGGATCCTGGTATATGACCGCGCTTGCTCCGTTCTCAATGGCTTTCCCTATATATTCATGCCCGTCGGAAGAATATCCTTTGACTGCTATGAACAATGACCCCGGAACGCATTTGCGTGAATCGTCCGTTATCATGGAGATTTCCGCATCTGTGTCGCCTTTTATGTCTTTGCCGTTTACGGCCGCTATGATTTCCTTAAATTTCATCCTGTTCCCCCTTTGATAGTCCGAGTTCTATTTTTATTGTCTGTCCTTCATGCCCTTCGCTGCCGGCTTCAGGGCTTTGTCCCACGACTATCCCTTCTCCGTCGAATGTCACTTTGAACCCCCTGTTTTCAAGCAGATAAAGAGCGTCGGAAAGTCCCATTCCCGTTATGTCGGGGATGGTATAATCATCGAATTTCCCTATTTCTATGTCGCGTTCTTCCGCTTCGGGAAGGCTTGCGCTTGCCTGCAGTACGTTCCCCCATTCGGGCGAAGAGGTGCATATCTTGTCCACGATTTCCCTGAAAACAGGGGCAGCCCAGCTTCCTCCGTAAAAATTGCCTCTCGTCTTTTTTGAATATACTACGACTACTGCCGTGTATTTAGGCTTTTCCGACGGGAAAAAGCCTACGAAGGTGGCCTGGTGCCGCTTATAGCCCTGAGGGTCGATGTATTTGGAAACCTTTTTCCCCCGCGAGTCTGTATATTCTACAAGCTGCCTTGCTGTTCCGGTCTTTCCCGAAACGTGGCATTTCGCATTCCTTAAGGCGGACCCCGTCCCCTTTTCCACTACGGTGCGCAAGGCGAATTTCACTGAGTCAATCGTCTTTTGCGAGCATATCTTCCCGTTCAGCACTGTAGGGCCGAGTTTCTTCGTGACCCTGCCGTTCTGCTCGATGGCTTCCACGAGGTACGGTTTCATGACTTTGCCGTCGTTCGCGATGGCATTGTAGAATGTAACCAAATGCAGAGGGGTGATGTTCAGGTTGTATCCTATCGCTATCGACGGGAGGGAACTTCCGCTCCAGTTGGCGCTGCCGGGCACGGGGATGAATGCCCTGCCTTCCCCTTCTATGTCGAAATTGAATTTTTCGCAGAGTTTGTAACTGTACAGTTTGTCCACGTATTCCTTTTCGTCTCCGGTGTAATTGTCGCATACAAGCTGCCTGAAAACCTGGTTGGAGGATTTCATGAAGCCCCACAGCAGCGAGACTTCTTCTTCGTTGTGGATGTATTCATCGGTGAATACCCTTCCGTTGTAAGACCATCTTCCGTGGTTTCCCTTGATTGTCGTGCGGAGATCGGCCTTGCCGTCTTCGATCAGGGTCACGAGGGCGGCGAGCTTGAATACCGAGCCCGGTTCCGCCGTCTGGCTTATCGCGTAATTGTATATTTCATCCAGTTCGCCCTTTTTCGTGCGCCCGAGATTTACCATTGCCCGGATCGCCCCGGTTTCGACTTCCATGATGATGACACAGCCGCCTTCGATCGAGGATACAGTGTCTATCTTGGTGCGAAGTGCCTTGTCGGCGATGTCCTGCAATTCTATGTCGATGGTCGTGCGTATGTCCTCGCCGTCCTCGGGCAGTACTATCTCCCTGTCAAGATCCGGTATCCACTCGTTGTTTTCAGTCCTGCGGAGATACCTGCTCCCTTCTTTCCCGTGCAGGAGATAGTTGAATTTCCCTTCAAGCCCGATAAGGTTGTTACCTTCGGAGTAGGCGTTGTCTTTTACATAACCGACTGTTCTGCGGGCCAATTTCCCGTATGGATATATGCGGCTGTCGTGCTTTTCGATGATGACTCCCCCTTTGCCGCGCCCGAGATTGAAGATGGGAAAACCTTTCAGAAGATTCATTTCATCGTGGGAAATATCCCTGTTCCCTATGGAATAATAACGCTTGCCCTCGCGGCGTGCCTTTATCAGGTCGGACTTGTAGCGTTCCTTGCTCTTGTCTTTGAACAGTCCGGCGAGGCTTTCGGCAAGGCCGTCCACCCCGGCTTCGAATTGTTCGTCTCCGGCAACCTTGCAGTCCAAGTGTATGTCGTACCTCGGGGACGATACCGCTATCGGCCTTCCGTCGCATGCGAGTATGTCGCCCCTTGTCGGTTCGAGGATCTCGCTTTTGTCCTTGACCCCGTAGCTTTCATCCGGCTTATAGAATATCTGAAGATAGGCTATCCGGAAGATGGCGACGATTGCCGCGCACATCATTATGCAGTATATGATGAGCAGCCTTTTGGGCGAAGCGGTATTTTTAATGCTTTTCATTTCCGGTTATCCTCGATTTTAACAGGCGCCTGCCGGGGTTCTTCAAGGTCGGAGCCTGTTTTTTCCAGCATTTCCTTGACCTTGCTGCGTGTGTCGATGCTTACGAGTTCAAGGCTTTTCTGTGTGTAGTCGATCCGTAGCTCTTCTATGATCCTGTCGTTTTCCTGCCTGATTGTCATGGATTTCTCTATGAGCAGGTTAAGCGTGATGTACAGTATGACGAGGACAAATACATACAAGATGAAGGGAATGTTCCTGTCCGCCTTTATGGCTGTGAGGAAATCCCCTCTGAATATGCTCTTTATGTATTTTCCCGCTTTTCCCATGACTGTCTATATCTTCTCGGCCACCCTGAGTTTGGCGCTGCGCGCCCTTGTGTTGGACTTTATTTCTTCCTCGGCCGGGACTACAGGCTTTTTCGTCACCGCCCTGAAAGGGGACGGAAGCCTGCCGTACAGCGCGTCGCTTTTTGCCTCTCCGTCAGTCGTGCCGCTTTTGAAGAAATTCTTCACCATCCTGTCTTCTAATGAATGGTATGTTATTACGGCTATCCTTCCTCCCGTCTTTAGCGATTTAAGCGAACCGCAGAGGAATTTTTCCAGCGAGCGCATCTCCTTGTTCACTTCTATGCGCAGCGCCTGGTAGATTTTCGCGAGGAATTTGTGTTCCTCGAATTTCGGCAAGAGTCTTTCTATGGCTTTTCCGAGTTCCCCGGTCGTCCTTATCGGCCCGCTTTCCCTTGCGAGGCAGATGGCGGCGGCTATCTTGCCGCTCTCTTTCAGCTCGCCGTAAACCCGGAAAAGCCTTTCCAACTCTTCTTTACTATAACTGTTTATTACATTTTCTGCATCGTTTTCGCCCTTGGAGTTCATCCTCATGTCGAGCCTGCTGTCGAACCTGAAAGAAAATCCCCTTTCGGCGGTATCGAATTGATGGGAGGAGACCCCGAGGTCGGCCAGTATCCCGTTTACGCCACCGCTGTACCCTTCGGACAGAAGGAAGTTGTGTATGAAACGGAAATTGTTGTGTATAAGTGTAATCCTGTTGTCTTCGGGAAGGTTTGCGCGTGCGTCCTCGTCAGTATCGAAGGCGATAAGTCTTCCTTTTTCAGACAGCATGGACAAAATGCCCCGGCTGTGCCCGCCTCCGCCGAACGTGGCATCCACATATATTCCGTCAGGGTCGGTTACAAGCATTGAGACGCTTTCTTGAAGCATTACTGGAACGTGGTATTCGCTCATGGTGCGCCTCCTATTGGTTTTGCCCTGAAAGGATGCCGGACAAGGCGATGAAACTTTCACTGCTTATTTCGGACATCTCGTATTTCTCAGCGGGCCAGATTTCTATCTTGTGGTCGTTTCCGCTGAATACGACATCTTTTATGATACCGATGGATTCCGACAGTTTTTTCGGTATGGCTATGCGCCCGAGTTTGGGGTCGGGTTCCACTACCGCGCGGTTTCTCATGTACTCCCTCCAGAAGGTGGCGTGCGCCCTGTTGAAGAAATTAAGTCTGGATTTGACTTCTTCTGACTGTCTTTCCCACTCTTCGTATGTGTACATTTCGAGGCAGTCTTCGAATATGTCTTTCTTTATTACAAAAAGCTGTGGCTTCCCTTCCGGCAGCAAAGCCTTGAACGCCGAGGGAAATACCAGCCTTCCCTTGTCGTCCATTTTCGCTCTGTATTCACCTATGAATTTGACCATTATGCGCTCCTGTAATATTGTCGTGTATATACAGTGCAAAATTAGGTATAATTTTCCACTTTATTACAAAATTTTACAAAAATTTCCACTAAAATCTTTGAAAGCTCCCGGATTTGGAATAACTTGCGCCCTGAAACAAAGAGTATGAATGAAAACAGGTCGGAGATGTCAGTCAGAATTAAAACGGTGTTGTTTGCCATAGTGATAGTATCCGGGCTTTGTTCTTGCGGCGGAGGAAAGAATCCGTCCGGAACGGAAAGCGCGGAAGCAAGTGTCGGCGATACGTTGGAACTTAACGAGTTCGGTATTCCCGTGGCCGGATATGAAGTGGAAACGAAGCAGGTCGGACGCGGGGATTTCTTTTCCAACATATTGAATGAATACGGGATTACGAATCAAGAGATATACCGTATATCGGAAGCGATAAAGGACACTTTCGACATACGGGACATAAGGGTGGGCAACGAGTATACGTCTTTCGTGTCGGAAGCCGACACCACCCTGCATTATTGGGTCTATTGCATAGACAGGCAGCGTTATCTGATACTCGACCTGAGGAATGCCGATTCGGTCGGATCCATGATTTTCCGCAAGCGGATGCAGACTGTGCCATGCTATGCGGACGTTACCATAGAAAACTCTCTGTGGTACGACATGGTCTCCGCCGGGGTTTCCCCGTTGCTTATTCTGAAATTGTCCGACATATATGCCTGGACAGTGGATTTTTTCGCTCTCCAGAAAGGTGATGTCTTCAAGGTGCTTTATGATGAAGTGAGGTGCGATGGCGAGGTGTTCGCCATAGGGGATGTCCGGTATGTGGAATTTACCCATGACGGGGAGATGTTCCCGTCCGTGATGTTCGACCAGGGGGACGGAGGAAATATATACTGGAACGATAAGGGCGAGAGCATGAGGAAGGCGTTCCTGAAAGCGCCGCTGAATTATTCGAGGATAAGCTCCGGGTTCTCATATGCCCGCAAACATCCAGTGACACGCAAGGTGCAGCCTCATACAGGAGTGGACTATGCCGCTCCGACCGGGACTCCGGTGATGACTGTAGGAGACGGTACCGTGATAGAGTGCCGTTATCGCGGAGCCAATGGCAATATAGTGAAAATCAAGCACAATTCAGTATATACGACGGCTTACCTGCATTTGTCCCGCTTTGCCAAGGGCATGTATGTCGGGAAACGGGTCCGCCAGGGGGATGTGATAGGCTATGTCGGCAGTACCGGACGTTCTACCGGGCCGCATCTGGACTACCGTATATGGAAAAACGGCACGCCTATCAATCCTCTCAAGATGGAGTCTCCTTCGGCCGAGCCGCTGAAAAAGGACAATATGGATGAGTTCCGCGCAGTGATGGGGGTCTATAAAAGCAGTGTGGACAGCATCTATGCCGTAAAACTCTATGACGGCGCGATGAAAGCCGTGTCCGCCGCCGGCAAGGTTTCCTGACGAGGCACAAGATTTCCTGACGAGGCATTATTTTTTGCGGATAATGGTCAGGCCGTCCCTCAGGGGCAGTATCATCGATTCGGCGCGTCCGTCGGCCGCGACCATGTCGTTGAAAGCCATTATGCCTTCGCTTTGCCTGTCTTTGTACTGTTGCGGGAAAAATACCTTCCCGTCCCATAACACATTGTCGGCAAGTATGAACCCGCCCGGGCGCACCTTGTCGAAAACGAGCCTGTAGTATTCGCAGTATTCGCGTTTGTCGGCATCTATGTAAACGAGATCATAGGGGCCTTCCAAAGAAAGGATGCTTTCCTTTGCGTCGCCTATGTGGAGCCTGATCCTGTCCTGAAGCCCGGCTCTCTCGAATGCTTCGAGTATGAGGTCTTCCAATTCGTCGTTTATTTCCAATGTGTCCAATGTGCCTCCGTCTTTCAGCCCCTGGGCGAGGCAGATCGCGCTGTATCCTGTAAATGTGCCTATTTCAAGTATCTTGGAGGGTGACACCATTTTCGATACCATGGCCAGGAAATTTCCTTGCAGCCTGCCGGTGAGCATACGGGCATGGTTGGTGCGGAGATTGGTCTGCCGGGTGAGCCACTCCAGTGCCCCGTTGCCGATATTGCCTGTGTGCCTTGATATGTATTCATCTGTTTCCGGAGGAAGGTCTCTGTTCATCTTGTTGAAAGCCCCGTTTTTGAATGAGTGTTCGTTGTAATTATATGTAAATCAGCCTTGAAAGTCTTTCTGGAGCGAAGATTTCATTGGCACATGCGGTTATGTCATGAGGGACAAGCCCGTCCAATATTTCCTGCGCCTTGCTTTCATCCGCGTCCGTCCCGAAAAACAGGAGGTTTTTCCCTATCGATATGCACTTCTGTTCCCCGTTGTCGGAGGATATGAGCAATTGGCCTTTCAATTGTTTTTTCGCTGCTTTCAGGAGGCTGTCGGATATCGGTTTTTCCCTGAATCTTCCAAGGATTGACGATATTTCCGCAATGCACCTGTCTATCTTTTCCTTGTCGCATCCGAACGAGATTGCCACCGCGCCATTGTCTGTATATGGCGTATAGGACGCGTCTACTCCGTAAACCCATCCGTTTTTTTCCCTGAGACGCATGTTGAGTACCGAGTTTGCCGCCGGTCCGCCGAGTATGTTGCACAGCAGGATGAGGGCTATCCTTTCTTTCTCGGCACCTATCGGGTATCCGGTGCAGCCTATTATGCAGTTGGCCTGATGATTCCTTTTGTTCAGGGTAAGGTCGAATGTTTTTCCTTCTTTCAGTTCCCTGCATAATATATGCGGCCTTGTGTGGCACAAGCCGGCGGAAGCCCCGGTGATGACGCCGTCCGGCGTGAGCCCGCATTTGGATGCCGCCCTGGTGGCGATGTCCAGGGCCTTTTTGCAGTCTATGTCCGCCACTATCGACAGGACGGTGTTTTCGAATCTGAAGTTTTCCTTTACGTAACCGTCTATGTCTTTTTTCTTTATGGCTTTCACGCTTCTGATAGAACCCAATATCTGCGGCGCAAGGTCTGTCCCCTCGAACAGGAGTTCTTCGAAATGGTCGTATATGGTTTCGGGAGGGGAGTCCTTGTACGATTGGATTTCATCGATGATTACATTGCGCTCCGTTTCTATGTCGTTCTCCCTGAAAAGTGACTTGAACGCGAGTTCCATGAGCAGCGCGGCGCCTTTGGGAAGCTCGTCTTTCAGGAGGGTGGCGTGTATTACGGTCTCTTCTTTGGTGGTGAACGCATTGAGTTCTCCGCCGGAGCGTTCTATGCAATTGTTTATGGCTTCGGCGCTTTTGCCCTGAGTGCCTTTGAACAGGAGATGCTCGGTGAAATGTGCCGTCCCGTTTCCGTATCCGCTTTCATTTCTTGTCCCGCTTTTTATGGTGAGGGCGCAGTATGCGACTTCGGAATATGAACGTTTGAACGCGAATCCGATGCCGCATGGCAGCGTTGTCGTGAAAGTCTTATTTTCCATTTTTCCTCGCGATTGCTATCTTGCGGATGTCCTTGGGGATGAAGCCTCCGGGTCTCTTGTCGGAGATCCTGTGTTTCGTGAAGTAGTATAGCCCGTGGTCTTCCGTGGAAATAAGCATTTTGAAACAGTATTTTCCGTTTTCCGGGACTATGGTGTATGAAACGAGGGTGTTGGGGCGCATTTCCTGCATTGCCGCCTCGATTTCCTCGCTTGAGGCTGTTCTCATGTTTTCATCGAAATATTTTCCGACCGTTTTCTCATCGACGGCCCGGGATATGTCCTGTTCTCCCATCAGGATATGCATTTCCCTGCTTTTGTACATCCTTTTTGTGTAAGAATGCATCGCGGTATATGCCGAAACATCGGATTTGGTGATTCTGGGAATCTGTTCTTGTATGATGTCGATGAATGCCGGCATGAATGCCACATATTTCCCGTCTCCGTTCCGTGCGGGCTTGAAAGGGATGGATATTACTTCGGTCATGGAGCTGATGCCTTCTTCGGCTTTCGGGCCGCCGCGCAGCAATGACAGGAACTCTATGGAAGGCTCGTTTTCGCCTTTGTACTGTCCTTTGGTGCGGATCAGGAAAAAATAATTGGTGTCGCATTTGGCCTTTTCGAATTCGTCCATGTCGCAGAATTCGTACGGGGAGACCGTCCAGCCCCTTTTGATTTCATCCTCTATGGCCATGTTGAGGAAAGCGTCGTTCCCGGAAATCACTATTTTCGTGATTTTTCCGGATATGTCCCCTATGTCTTTTTTCTTTGTCATGAGTTCGGCCTGCCCGTGCCCGGGGATTATGGAAACGAGCATCATGACGGCCGTAATGAAATATTGTTTCATGTGTGTAGCCTGTTTGTGCGATACAACAGGCAAAAATACGGATTTTTTGACTAAATTTGCCATTTGGAGGAAAATTAGTCTGACGATTCTGAGTATGGAGCAATATATCGTATCGGCCAGAAAATACAGGCCGGACAGTTTTGGGACTCTTATAGGCCAAGACAATATAGCAAAGACACTTAAAAATTCGATACGCAGCGGCCAGCTTGCCCATGCATATCTGTTTTGCGGCCCGCGGGGGGTGGGGAAGACGAGTACGGCGAGGATTTTCGCGAAAACCATAAACTGCATGTCCCCGACGCCCGACATGGAGCCGTGCGGGCATTGCGAGTCGTGTGTGTCTTTCGACGAGGGGCGTTCGTATTGCATCCATGAATTGGACGCTGCTTCCAATAACGGTGTGGAGGATATAAAGCAACTGATGGACAAGGTGCGCATCCCTCCCCAGGTTGGAAAATACAGTGTCTATATCATCGACGAGGTACACATGCTTTCGCAGGCCGCCTTCAATGCCTTTCTTAAAACTCTTGAGGAACCCCCGGCGCATGCCATATTCGTATTGGCCACGACTGAGAAGCACAAGATACTCCCTACCATACTGTCAAGGTGCCAGACTTACGATTTCAACAGGATCGGAATCGAGGACATAGTGCGCAACCTGAGGGGCATTGCGGCCAAGGAAGGCGTGGAAATCGGGGATGAGGCCCTGCATGTGATAGCCGCGAAGGCGGACGGCGCGATGAGGGACGCTTTGACTTTGTTCGACCAGTCGGTGGCGTTTTGCGGAAGGAATATTTCTTACGAAGAGGTCATATCCAACCTGAATGTGCTGGACTATGATTATTATTTCCGTCTTATTGACTTTTTCAAGGCAGGGGACCATGTGGGGGCTTTGCTGCTCTTCGACGAGGTTCTGTCGAAAGGTTTCAACGCCCTCTATTTCATTTCCGGCCTCAGCCGCCATATCAGGGATTTGATTGTAAGCAAGAGCGCTTCTGCCGCGCCTCTCATAGAGCTGCCGGATTCGTTGAAGAAAAGGTACGAGGAGCAGGCGGCGGGGCTGTCTCTCGGATTCCTTTATGCGGCTCTCGATATTACGGTAAAATGCGAGATGGCCTATAAGACAAGCATCAACCAGAGGCTTCTTATCGAATTTGCCTTGATGAGGCTTTCCGTCCTTTCGGCTCCTGTGGATGTTGCCGCCGTTGCCGCTGAAAAACCGGCATCCGGGCAGGCCGCACCTGAAAGGCATGTCCCGGCCGGTGCAGCACAAGGAAAACAGGCCTTTGCAGATACGGCACTTGAAAAACGGGTTCCTGCCGATGCTGTGCCTGCAAAACGGGTTCCTGCCGATGCTGCATCCGAATTAAAGAGGAAACGGACAGGATATTCCATATCGGCGATGATGGAAGGGAATGCTTCAGGGAACGGCTCGGCTTCAGGGCAGACTTCCGCCAATGCGCAGGGCGGCCATGAAGGTCTCAAGGCTGAATTGACCATGGACAAATTGAAACAGCTCTGGATGGCGATGGCTGAGCAATACAAGTCCAAGAAAAACCTTTATTCCACACTTTCGACGGCGCGGGTCGAGCTGGAACATGACGGTAACAAGAATATAGTACGGTTCTATGTAGTCAATGAGGCTCAGAAGGAATGGATCATGAACAAGCTCCACAGGGAACTTGAAACTAAGTTGAGGACGGACTCCGGAATCCATGACATATTGCTGGCAATAGAGGTGGAACCATACGAAAAAACCGAGGCTGTCCCGTACATGCCATCGGAAAAAGCGAAATATATGATGGAAAAATCCCCCGAGGTGCGAAATTTGTGCGACGATCTCGGCCTCGACCTTAAATGATTGACAAATAATAACAGGTATGAAACTATATTGCAGGGACCTTGTGAAGAAATACGGGATGCGCACTGTCGTCAAAGGCGTGTCTTTCGATGTCGAACAAGGCGAGATTGTAGGGCTTCTCGGTCCTAACGGGGCCGGGAAAACCACGAGCTTTTATATGATTACCGGCCTTATCAAGCCAAACGGAGGAAAAATTTTCCTCGATGACGAGGATATAACGGATCTTCCGATGTACAAAAGGGCCCAGCGCGGGTTGGGCTATCTTGCCCAGGAGGCTTCGGTTTTCAGGAAACTGAGTGTCGAGGACAATATAATGTCCGTAATGGAAATGTCCGATTTTACAAAGCAGGAAAGGAAGGAACGTCTTGAGTCCCTGATAGATGAATTCGGATTGAACAAGGTCCGCAAAAGTTACGGCATACAGTTGTCCGGAGGCGAGCGGCGCAGGTGCGAAATAGCGCGCGCGCTTGCGATCGACCCGAAATTCATATTGCTGGACGAGCCGTTTGCCGGTGTGGACCCGATAGCTGTCGAGGACATACAGCATATCATAGCCAAATTGAAGTATAAAAATATAGGCATAATCATTACGGATCACAATGTCCATGAGACTTTGGCCATTACCGACAGGGCATACCTGCTCTATGAGGGCAATATTCTGGAGAGCGGCACAGCCGAGGAACTTGCCGCCAATGAAGATGTGCGCCGTAAATATCTCGGTACCAATTTCGAATTGAGAAAAGCGGTGCTTAACCCTAACAGGGAGAAATAATCGTATGGATTCTATAAAAAATATTTTCCGTTTCGGACGCGGGCCTTCGAGCAGCCATACCATGGCTCCGATGAGGGCAGCAAGGATTTTTCTTGAAAAAAACAAAGACAATCTCGCGGGGGGAGAAGGCAGTTTCCGTTTTGAAGTCGAGTTGTATGGCTCTCTTGCCGCCACTGGCAAAGGCCACATGACGGATGTAGCCATTTTGGATGTCTTGCAGCCGGTCGCACCGACTGATATATCGTGGTATCCTGAAACCAATCTGCCGTTGCATCCCAATGGGATGATATTCAAGCTTTATGCTTCCGACGGCGTTCTTTTGTCATCCTGGCGTGCATATAGCATAGGGGGCGGGGCCCTTGCGGACGATGCTTGGGATGAACGCAGAACGGTCGAGCTTTATGACATGGACCGCATAAGTGAAATCCAGAAATGGTGTAACCGTACGGGATATTCGTACTGGGAGTATGTCGGCAAATTCGAGGATAGCGATATTTGGGATTATCTTAACGAGGCCTGGAAACGTATGCAGGAGGCTGTAGAACGTGGGATAAATACGGAAGGCGTGCTTCCCGGAGGCCTTGGCTTGAGAAGAAAGGCTGGTGACTATTATATAAAGGCAATAGGCTATAACAATGCAGTGAGGGGGAGGGGACTGGTATATGCGTACGCTCTTGCCGTCTCCGAGGAAAATGCCTGTGGCGGCGAAATCGTGACAGCCCCTACTTGCGGTTCTTCAGGAGTATTGCCTGCTGTCCTGTATCATTTGAAGCAAAGCCGTTCTTTTCCGGACTCGAAGATACTTCATGCCCTCGCCACGGCCGGGCTGTTCGGGAATGTCGTTAGGGTGAACGCTTCCGTGTCCGGAGCGGCCGTCGGATGTCAGGGTGAAGTGGGGGTCGCATGCGCCATGGCCGCCGCCGCTTCGAGCCAGTTGTTCGGAGGCACTGTATCGCAGATAGAATATGCTGCCGAAATGGGATTGGAGCATCACCTCGGTCTGACTTGCGACCCGGTCGGCGGGCTGGTGCAGATACCATGCATAGAACGCAATGCCTTTGCCGCCGCGCGTGCGCTGGATGCCAATACGTATTCCAATTTTTCCGACGGTCGTCACAGGGTAAGTTTCGATCAGGTCGTAGACGTCATGCAACAGACAGGGAATGACCTCCCGAGCCTTTATAAGGAAACCTCGCAGGGCGGTCTGGCAAAAAAACTGTTTTAGGAAACTGTTTTGAATTTTTTAGCTCTTTCTGATGCTGTTTTGGCACGCATTTGGCATATGCTTTAGAGGATTGTTTTCATAATAAGATAGGTTAGTATATACAACGGCAAAAGGCTGTCTCTTAATTGAGGCGGCCTTTCTTTGTGTGCCATGATTGCGTTGGCATGCCCTGTCGAGGATTTTGGGACAAGGGCAATCATGCCAGTGGGGAGTCATGGACAGTTTTGTCCCCTTTTATGTCCCCCGTTTGTTCCGGTTCCCGCTGCCGGATGTGACTTATAATCATGTCTGTAACAGTTTTTCCCTTTTGCCTGGAATATTTGCAGGTAAACTATCCTCTTTGCCATTGCCTGATGCCGGATATTGAGTTTATTGTGTTGAAATACAATATTTTTGTGTATAAAATGGAGAAAGCGCGCCTTTATCCGAAAGTTTCCTGTCACCGTTTTCATGAAATAAAGACAGTTTCGCACGTGCCTGTCAATTCTGTCCCCCATTTGTCCCTTAAAATTTTTCATATCTTTATATTTTATTTATAATTAGTATGTTAGCGAAATCATATTAAGTTTCAAAAGGACTACACCGATGACATTAACAA
>JADIME010000095.1 GCA_017694935.1 Candidatus Merdivivens pullistercoris | reverse complement strand
CTGCACCGGTCGCTCCCCGATTGAATGCATTGGCATACGGGTCTTCATGTATAAGCGCGAACTGCCGGTTTATCACCCCGGCGATCATTTTTCTCAATTTTTCATCTTTTCCGACATACGGGACGTACGGCCACACCTGCGCCCCTGAGTCCCTCAGCCACATGGCCGGTATGTCCCCTGTGTACACGAAAGTGTCGGGATTCCCGTCCCCGTCTTCCTCATAATGCACAGTCGTGTCCAGTGTATTGGGAAAACAATTGGCAAACATCCATGCAAGGCGCGGATTGTCGAGCATCCCGGCGATACGTGCCAATTCATCTTCCACCGCCTGCGACACGAACAGCCTTGACCGGGGCTCGGGACGTTTTGACACATATTCATCAGGCTCCTCAGGGCAGTACCATAGCACGGGATCGGCACTCATTTCAAATTCGAGCGTGCCTCCGGCCTCCATGTCTTTAAAATCTATGTACGGTTTGGTATAAATGTCCCCGTTCAGCCTTACGGACGATATATACCTCGCGCTGTCGCTGTTTCCGTGCGCTATTACGGAAAATATGCCTCCGCCGACCTTTATGTCGGCCCTGTCGAACAAAGGAGAGCCGAAATAGTACCGTCCTCCTGCCGGTTCCGCCTGATAAAAGCCGAGAGACGAAAGCACGTACCACGCCGACATCTGCCCTACGTCCTCATTGCCCGAAAGCCCGTCCGGGGCATCATGGTAAAGGCTGTCCAATACATAGCGTATCTTGTCGGCGGCTTTCCACGGCCGGCCGGCCATAGTATAAAGATAGAGCACGTGATGGCTCGGTTCATTGCCATGCGCATACTGGCCTATCATTCCGGAAATGTCCGGAGAACTGTTTTCCCCAGTAATCCTTGAATCGGCGATGAAAAGCGAATCCAATTTGTCCAGGAACGCTTCTTTGGAGCCGAAACAGCCGATAAGCCCGTCTATGTCATGTGGTACCAGCCATGTGTACTGCCATGCGTTCCCCTCGCAATAGTCATCGTTCCTGTGCGAAGAAGAATAGGGGTCGAAAGGCTCACGGAATTTCCCTTGGCTGTCCTTGCCGCGTATGAATCCGGTAGCCTTATCGAAATAATTACGGTAAGAACGGCTCCTTTCAATAAAATAAGCATAGTCCCCGTCTTTGCCCAAAGACTTTGCCACCTGGGCAACAGCCCAGTCGGCAATCGCATACTCCATGTCGAAAGCCACGGACTCATGCATCCTGTCGGAAGGGATGTAACCGTATTCCATCCTGTACTGTTGCCCCCTGTCGGCCACTTTAGCCGAATTTACGAGCGCTTCGTAGGCAAGGTCCCTGTCGAAACCTCGGAATCCTTTCAGGATGGCGTCGGCCACTACCGGAATGCCCGGATTGCCTACCATGCAATTGGTTTCGCAGCCCATCAGATGCCATACCGGAAGTTTTCCCTGCTGCCTGTAGATTGCGAGCATGGTATTAATCATATCGGGCATCTTTTCAGGGTGAATGATGGTCATGAGAGGATGGGCTGCCCTGTAAGTGTCCCAGAGCGAAAACGTCGTATAATTGACAAAACCCTCTCCTTCATGGACTTCATGATCCGCTCCATAATAACTGCCGTCAGTGTCGCAGAATACCGACGGGGCTATCATCGTATGGTAAAGGGCAGTATAGAACACCCTTTTGCGGCTTTCATCGGCTGTCTCTACGGAGATCTTGGACAACTCCCTGTTCCATGCCTCGTCTGCGGCCGTGGCCGTGGCATCGAAATCCCAGCCCGGAAGCTCCGCATCCATATTGTCCTTGGCTCCTTCCTCGCTGACCGGAGAAAGCGCGACTTTCAGCATGATCCGCTCGTTTTCCGTAGTCTTGAACGAAAACCGCGCGTACATCCCGTCCGGGGTTATTTCATAACTTTCAAACGGTCTGGAAAATTCGGCATGGAAATAAACCCTCTGGTCGCTCGCCCAGCCCGAAGAAAAACGGTATCCCGAGACAGACGAATCGCCCGTGACATTGAAACGGCAGTCCGTAGTACCGTCCCAGCAACCGCCGTTTTCAAGATCGAAAACGATTGCCGCGCTGTCACTTTCCGGGAAAGTATATCTGTGCATCCCGACCCTGGCGGTAGCCGTCATTTCCGCATTGATACCGTACCGGACAAGAGGCACGGAATAGTAACCTGGCCTTGCGATTTCCTTTGTACGGTCGGCGTATGACCACAGGCCCGAGCCGGGGACATCCTCGCTGCCCCTCGCATATTCCACCGTCCCGACAACGGGCATGACCGTTATATCGAACAGGTCGCCTATGCCTGTCCCGCTAAGATGGGTGTGCGAAAACCCTATTACCGTGGAATCGCTTTCATGATAGCCCGAGGTCCAGTCCCATTCCTGCGGAATGCTTGTCGGCCCTAACTGTACCATGCCGAAAGGCACATTGGCACCTACGAACACATGGCCGTGCCCCCCGCTTCCTATCAACGGGTCCACATACGAAGTCATACTGCCTTCCTCTATCCGTGCCGAAGAACACGAGATGCAAAAAAAGGCTGCCGCCACGGCAGGCAGAACAGCCATAAGTCTCACATTATTTTTCATCTTTCAATTTAAAAACCAAATGTCCCCCGTCAAGAAGTTCTTTGTGCCCTATCCTGAAACCGCCGTATTTTTTCCCGCCGGAATAAACAGCATCTATATATTTTCCCGAAGTATCCGGGTCTTTTTCAATGACGAGCACGTCCGTACCGTAAAAATCGGGGTCGAGTTCAATCTCCACCCTGTCGAAAACGGGAGTAGTCAGGATATAGTACGGATCTCCGGGACAGTCCGGATAGAAACCCATCATCGAGAACACTGCCCATGCGGACATGGCTCCCGTATCGTCATTGCCCGGTATCCCGTCGGGCGCGTCCCTGTAATATTCATCGAGAAGCCTTGACACCTGCTCCTGGGTACGCCATTCCTCCCCTTTGAAATAACTGAAAAGATAAGGATAGGCTATGTCCGGTTCGTTGGCCGGATCGTAAAGGCCGGAATCGAATACCGTCTGGAGTTTTTCCACGAATGCCCGCCTGCCGCCCATCAGCTTTGCAAGACCTTTTATATCATGAGGAACATAAAACGTGTAATTCCACGCGCTTCCTTCATGAAAACCCGGAGCGGTCTCGAAATCGGCCCCCTGCCCGGGATCAAAAGGCTCATAAAACGAGCCGTCGGGATTCAACGGCCGCAAAGTGCCGTAATCAGGACAGTAATAATGCCTGTAGCCCATCGAATGCCTCATGAACATTTCCGAGTCCTCCTTGTGTCCCAAAGAGTCGGCAAGCACGGAAAGCGCGTGATCAGCCACATAATATTCAAGGGCGTGCGACACGGAAACATCCCCGGCAAGATCCTGGGCATATACGCCCAAAGGAATATAGCCTTTTTCAAGATACGGATCGATGTCCCGGCGCAACACATTTTCGCATCCCGGAGTCAGGGCGCTGCGGCGCATGGCCTTATATGCGGCATCCACATCGAAATCGCGCAGACCTTTGAGCCAGGTATCCGTAATCACAGGTATGGCTGGATCCCCTTCCATAGTGAAAGTCTCCCTTCCGTACAGTTCCCACCGGGGCATCCAGCCCCACTCCCGAGCAATGGAAACCATGGAACGGACCATATCGAGCTGTCTTTCAGGATAAACAAGGGTAAGAAGCTGATGCAGGTTGCGGTAAGTGTCCCACAAGGAAAATACGGTATATCTTTCACACCCGTCTTCTACCTTGCCGGTACCGGAAGATTCCATGAGCGGGTATTCCCCGTTCACGTCATTCAGTATGTTCGGGTGTATCAGAGTATGGTAAAGCGCCGTATAGAAAACCCTTTTCTGCTCCCGGGTCCCTCCTTGCACCTTTATTTTGGACAAATCCCTGCGCCATAGGGCTTCCGCCGCCGTCCGCACCGAATCGAAATCGAAACCGTGCTGCTCGGCATCGAGGTTTTCCCTTGCATTGTCCATGCTTACGAATGAAACCCCTACCTGCACCTGTACGGACTCCCCTTCCGCCAGACCGTCGAAACTGAAATAATAGCCGATGTCGTCGCCGGCAATATCCCGTCCGTATTCCGTGTATAGCTTATATTTCCCGTTATCCGGAGTCCAAGCGGCCTCCACCCCTGTCATCGGCCTCTGCTTTTTCCAGAATCCCGTCTCCGAAGGCTGCCTGTCCACCCTTATGACAAAATATACCGGAAAAACTTTCTGCGGATTGTAGCAGAACGTCCCCAGAAGTTTCATCCCTTCGATTTCCGTATCGCTCACCTTCCTCAGATATGCCCCGGACTCGTTTGTAAGCCCTTCGCCGAGGTTCACAAGTATATTTCCCCGGCCCCCGGGAAAAACATATCTTTCAGCGGATGTCCTTCGCGTCGCCGTAACCTCCGCCTTTATCCCGTAACGGACGAGCCTGAGCGAGTAATATCCGGGAGAGGCCGTCTGCGAATCATACTCGGAACCGTAGACCGTGTAATCCGGCATCACATCGCCGGTAACCGGCATTATCAATATGGAACCGAGGTCCGGACAGCCGACACCGCTCAGGTTCACATGCGAAAAGCCCGTAAAATACCTGTTGGTGAAATCATACGGAGTGGACCACCAACGGGAATCCTTGTCATATCTGTTCAGGTCGGAACCCATCACATTGAAAGGCGATACAGACATCATCCCGTTCGGCACCAAGGCTCCGGGATTGGTAGCCCCGTAATCGGACGTGCCCACGAAAGGATTTACATACTCAAGCACATCCTGAGCCGCCAGTCTCCCTGAAACGAGACAAAAGGCAAACAGGATGGCGATATTTCTTACACGGAAGGCCATAAATCACTCACACGTCATTTTCCGTAGGCTCTTCTTTCCGGGAAGCCTCGTCTTCCTTGTCCTTCTTCTCACCGGATACATCCTCGTAAGGGCTGAAAGTCTGTTTTTCCTCTTCGTTCATGGCCATGCGGATGCGCATCGTGGCCAAAAGGGTGGATATGCCGTAGACAAAGATTGACGCACCTATGAATATCAGGAGGAATTTCGAGCTCTTGTCGGGCCAGGCCAACATTACGAAACCGGCAGCAGCCGAGACGGCTGAAAGTATGAAATCGTATACCGGCACATGTGTCAGCTTGCGCACCACCAACAAAGAGAAAAACTGATAAAGTCCGAAAATAGCCAGGAGAATGCCCAGCAGGAAAACTATGACTTCGGGAAATTTGTCCGAATGCATTATGATAAGGAGCCCTACCACCGTAGTAATCGACGCGCTGACAAGGGATGCCACGATGGTCCTCATGCCGCGCATGTAGAATGCGGTGACTATGGACACCACACCTATAAGCAGTATGATGCCTCCTATTATGTAGGAAATCCAATTAGGCCATATCATCAGCAGAAGGCCGAGAATGATGGCTATGGCGGCACGTATGTAACCGCTTGAAATGTGCCTGTAACCGAAGATTAACATGATGTATAATAAGTTAAGTTAGTATATGCCTGCCCATGACGGTGTCAATCGTACGATTCGATGATTGCCGAAGCCTCCGCCGTCTTCTCGTCCAACAGTTGCTGGGTGCGCGCCTCGCAGATAAAACGCAGATATGGCTCCGTATTCGACGGCCGTATGTTGAACCACCAGTCCGGAAACTCCACGCGGTACCCGTCAAAGTCATAGTATGCCGAAGGCTTTTCTTTTCCGATGAAATGATCGCGCACGGCATCCATGGCCTCCTGCTTGTGCTCCAGCCGGAAATTGATTTCTCCGGAATTGCGGTATTTCGCAATACGGTCTATGAGTTCCGACAACGAAACGCCTTTGCGTTTCATCCGCGAAACCACATTGAGTATCAGCAACGACGCCAGAAGTCCGCTGTCCGAATAGAAGAAATCGCGGAAGTAATAATGTCCTGCAAGTTCTCCACCGTAGACCCCGCCGAGTTCACGGAGTTTGCGCGCCGCATACGCACGTCCCACGCGCCAGGTATGCATCTCCGCCCCCATCGGTTCAAGGTATTCCCCTACAGCTTTCGAACTTCTTATGTCCTGCAGCACTATTCCCTTTTCCCCTTTCTCCTCGAAGAAATAGTGTCCCAGCACGGCTATCATCAGATCAGGAGAGACGAAACGGGACTTCTCGTCTACGAACATCACCCTGTCGGCATCCCCGTCATAAATCACGCCTATGTCGCATCCGTTGTCGGCCACCAGCCTTTTCAGGTCGGCCACATTTTCGGGGATTAACGGATTGGCCTCGTGGTTAGGGAACGTCCCGTCCAACTCGTCGTACAGATACAAAGGGGAATCCCCGAATATGTCCTTTACGAAAAGGGCTGCCATCCCGTTGGAAACGTCCATGCCGATCTTCAGGTCGGAATAATCTTCCTTGTAACTCAAAAGGAAATGCAGATACTCGTCCCTGACATCCATCTCCCTTACCGTCCCTTTAGACTGCACGGGAACTGTCGGCTCACCGTCGTCTATCCACTGCCTGATACGTCCGAGCCCATTGTCAAGGCCGACAGGCAATGCGTTCTCTCCCGAAACTTTAAGCCCGTTGTATTCTTTGGGGTTGTGGGATGCCGTTATCTGCACGGAAGCCTTGAAGGCATATTTGGCTGTTGCAAAATATACCATCGGCGTGGTGCTCAGTCCCAAATCATAGACATCCGCTCCCGCGTCGGTTATGCCTTTGGTCAGATATTCGTGTATCTCCGGGGATGAAATACGGACATCCCTGCCAACCAGCACTTTGTCTGTCGAAAGCAGTCTCGGTATGAAATAGCCCACTTTATATACGGTGTCTTTGTCAAAATCCTTGTTGTACACCCCGCGTATGTCGTATGCATGAAAAGCTCCCATGGCAATGATTTTTTATTGATGTTTCCTGTCCTTCTTCGAATTGAATTTCACTTTATAAGATGTACGCACGCAACCTCTCGCTATGCCGCTGAGCCGCCCCTGCACGAGTTTCCTGCGTATCTGAGGCACTCTGTCCACGAACACTTTCCCGTCCAGATGATCCATCTCGTGCTGCACCATACGGCAGGCGAAACGGTCGAAAGCCTCTTCTTTCAACTCGAAATTCTCATCGTAATAACGTACTTTTATCTTTGCCGGCCGCACCACGTCGAGATGCAGGTTGGGAAGGCTAAGGCATCCTTCCTGAAAAGTCTCCGTTTCCTCGCTCTCTTCCACAAGCACCGGATTTATCATTATTCTCTTGAAGTCTTTCAGATAATCATATACATCGCTCAGATCGCTCCCGTCCACTATCAGTATCCTCAGAAGACGGCCCACCTGAGGGGCCGCTATTCCGCATCCGTCGGCATGGCGCATCGTTTCATACATGTCGTTCACAAGGGTTGTTATACCCTCTTTGTCGGAAAGATCCGCTTCCTTTGCGGTTTCCCTGAGCTCGTCAGTACCATATAAAAATATAGGCAGTATCATATTTTTTAAATTAAACCGTTTTTCTTTCTGTCAAGATATGTCTGCAATATCAGGGCCGCGCTGATCTTGTCGGCCGCACCCTTTTCCCGGCGGTCGCTTTTCTTCATGCCGCCGTCTATCATCGCCCTGAGTGCCAGCACCGACGTAAACCTTTCGTCCTCCTTGATTACCGGAATATCGGGGAAATGCTTTGCCAGCAACTTCAGAAACACATCCACGTCGGCAGCGGCTTCGGACGGACGGTTGTCCATATTCATAGGATAACCTACGACGAAACTCACTATCCTTTCCTGCGAAGCATAATTTTTGAGATAATCTATTATCTTTGCAGAATGGACGGTTTCAAGGGCCGAGGCGAAGATTCCGAGGGGGTCGCTCACAGCCACTCCTACTCTCTTCCTGCCGTAATCTATGCCTACAATCCTGTCCATAGATGCAAAGTTAATTTTTTGATATGGGAAAACAAAATAAAGATAAAAAAGTTAAACGTTACCGGCTTGCCCTGATAGTGGACTCGACGCACCAGCAGATATGGCAGACAGTATTCACGAAAACAGGACTGATATCCATAATAACAGCAGGGACAGTCATTTTCATAGCCGTCATCTTTTCGATAATAGCGTTCACGCCGGTCAGGACAGTCATTCCCGGCTATCCCGACGCCCTCACAAAAAGGACAGCCATAAGAAACGCGATAAAGATAGACTCCCTGGAACGGGAGATAGCCATCTGGGACATCTATACGGAAAACCTGCAGAACATCCTTACGGGAGGCGAACCGGCAAATATCGACTCCATAGTGTCGGCGGCAAGGGCTGAAAACACAGAAATACCTGACTACAAAGACTATTCAAAGGAAGATTCATTGCTGAGGGCCGAGATTTCCCGGGAAGAAAGGTTTGAAGTCGGAGCAGGAAAGGAGATAAAGGGCATCGAAGGGAAGAGTTTCTATCCGCCCCTGAAAGGGATTATAACGGAAAAATACAATCCGGGCATAGGACATCCTTTCATCGACATAGCCGCGACCGAAGGAGCCACGGTATATGCCGTACTGGACGGCACGGTGATAGGCTCCGGGTGGAGCGACGAGACAGGCTATACCCTTCAGATACAGCACAGCGACAATATGGTATCAGTATACAAGCATAACGAAAAACTGTTGAAACAGACCGGGGACAAGGTCAAGGCCGGCACGCCCGTCGCAATCGCGGGGAATACCGGGAGCCTGAGCACGGCCCCGCATCTGCATTTCGAGCTGTGGTACGAAGGGGAGGCCGTGAACCCTGAAAAATACATTAATTTCTGAGCTGACTGATTTCTGGATGGAAAGACAAGAACATAAAAGAAAGATAGCGATACTCGGCTCCACCGGGTCGATAGGCAGGCAGGCCCTGGAAGTAATCGGCGAGCACAGGGATCTGTTCGAAGTCGAACTGCTTGTGGCCAACAGCAATTATGAACTGCTCGCCCGGCAGGCGGTCGAATTCGACGCGAACAATGCGGTAATCTGCGACCCCGCACTATATGACAAGGCTGCGTCCCTGCTTTCGGGGAGCAATGTAAAACTCTTCTCCGGGACAGACTCCGCCTGCTCATTGGCAAACGGCGAGGATATCGACATCGTGCTTGCCGCCATGTCGGGATTCAGCGGCCTGCGCCCTGTTCTGTCGGCAATCAGGGCAGGAAACGCCATCGCGTTGGCCAACAAGGAAATACTGGTGGCGGCAGGCGCCCTTGTGACCGAAGAGGCATTCAAACACTCCGTCCCGCTGATACCGGTGGACTCGGAACATTCCGCCATCTTCCAGTGCCTTCAAGGGGTTCCGTGTCCTGAAATAGCCGAGCTGCTGATCACGGCTTCCGGAGGCCCTTTCAGGGAATATACCGTTGAAGAAATGTCGCGTGTCACCCCGGAGGAGGCGCTACGGCATCCGAAATGGAAAATGGGGAAAAAAGTCACCATAGACTCGGCCACGATGATGAACAAAGGCTTCGAAGTCATGGAAGCCCACTGGTTTTTCCGCACCCCGCCGCACAAGATCAACATCCTGGTACATCCCGAATCAATAATACACTCCATGGTACGGTTCGAAGACGGGGCGGTACTCGCACAGCTGGGACTGCCCGACATGAGGATTCCGATACAATACGCCCTGACATACCCTCGCCGCAGGCCTTTGAAAGGGACTTATATGGATTTTACGGAAATCGGGAAACTGACCTTCCAGGCTCCCGACCTTGAAAGGTTCCCGGCCATCGGCATAGCCTACCGCGCCCTTGAGAAAGGAGGCAACACCGGCTGCATCATGAGCGGGGCGGACGAAGTGGCGGTGGACGCATTCCTGAACGGGAAAATAGGATTCAACGACATAGCCGGGATAATCGGGGAAACCGTGGAGAATATCACTTACATAAAATCCCCCGGACTGGAAGATATTTTGGAAACGGACAGGCTGTCCAGAGAATACGCCTTGAAAATCATAGCAAGACATGGACATACTCATTAAAACCATACAAGTGCTGCTCGCACTGTCGATACTTATCTTGGTGCATGAACTGGGACATTTCTGCTTTGCTAAGATGTTCCGGATCAGGGTCGAGAAATTTTACCTGTTTTTCGACTGGGGCTTCGCCCTTTTCAAATGGAAACCGAAAAAATCCGAAACGGAGTACGGCATAGGCTGGCTTCCCCTCGGCGGATATTGCAAGATAGCCGGCATGGTGGACGAATCGATGGACACCGATGCCTTGAAAAGCGAACCCAAGCCGTGGGAATTCCGTTCAAAGCCGGCATGGCAAAGGCTGCTCGTCATGGCCGGAGGCGTTATTTTCAATTTCCTGCTTGCCATAGTCATTTACATAATCCTCCTTTTGGGATGGGGGAAGAGCTATATAAAAAACAGCGACGCCGCGGTCTACACTTCCCCCCTCGCCTACGAGATGGGCTTCCGGAACGGGGACAAAATCATAGGCTTCGATGACTACACGCCCGAGGACTTCAGCGCCCTGTCCGCCGACCTGCTTCACGAACAGGCTGAAACGGCTACTGTCCTGCGCGGGGGCGACACGGTAAAAATAGACCTCGGGGATGACTACATACCCAAGATACTGCAACAGAAACAGCCCATATTCGGAATAGCGGTGCCTTTCGTGGTGGATGAAGTCATTGAAGGGTCGTTGAACGAGGGCGTATTTCTGCCCGGAGACAGCCTTGTCGCCGTAAACGGTCAGGAAATGACATACTTCCAGGACATAAGACAATACTTGTCCGGCTATAAAGACACGACAGTGACAATATCCGTGGTAAGGGACGGGGCACCCATAGACCTGAAGGCAAGGACGGACACGTCCGGACTGATAAAGGTTACCACGAGGATGCCGGATGTCATCACGACGAAAGAGTACAACGTGCTCACGGCCATTCCGGCAGGGATAAAACTGACGTTCAGCACTATCGGTTCATATCTCAAAGAGCTGAAACTCATCTTCAACCCCGAAACCGAGGCATACAAGGAAGTCGGGACATTCATCTCCATCGGAAGCATTTTCCCGGAAAAATGGGACTGGATGAGATTCTGGAACATTTCCGCCCTCCTGTCCATCATGCTCGGGGTCATGAACCTGCTGCCTATACCGGCCTTGGACGGCGGACACATACTGTTCACCCTTTACGAGATGGTCACCCGCCGCAAGCCGAGCGACAAATTCCTGATCGCCGCCCAAGCCATCGGCATGATCCTGCTGCTGATGCTCATGGTGCTGGCTTTCTGGAACGATTTGAGGAACTTCATTTTCTGACACAATAGGAATATATAATTATAAAGGTACAAATCACAAACAAACATCATAGACATGGAACGCTTCATAAAACCAATCATCGCGCTTTTTGCCCTTTGCGCACTGACTTCCTGCAAATCATGCGAGAGCAACACTAAAATGCTCCAGAACGTCAGCGGCAGCCCCGGAGAAATCATCGTCGTCATAGACGGCAACGAATGGGAATCACAGATCGGCGAAATACTTCAGGACAATCTTGAAGGCGAATACCAGGTGCTTCCCCAGAAAGAGCCCAAATTCAACCTGTTCAACATAAACCCGGACAATTTTTCCAGCCTGTTCTGGATACACCGCAACATCCTGATCATAAACATCTCCCCTGAAAACCGGGAAAACAGGATGATCGCGACGAAAGACGTATGGGCATCCCCCCAGACTGTCGTGAAAATCAATGCCACGGATCATGACTCGGCTGTAAAGACGGTCGAAGAAAACATCGAGAAAATAGAAAGCATATTCGAGCAGGCCGAAAGGGACAGGATAATAGCCAACAATATCCGCTACCAGGAGGCAAACGTGCGGCAGGTAGTGGCGGACATGACCGGAGGCTCCCCTTACTTCCCTATGGGATTCACCATCAAGAAGAGCGACGACAAGTTCATCTGGATAAGCTATGAAACCACATACGTAAGCCAGTATGTCTTTGTCTACAAATATCCGGCTACGAGCGTGGACGATCTCGGGCTGGACAGGATCCTCTCCGAAAGCAACGCCATACTGAAACAGAACGTACCCGGCCCGGTCGAGGACTCGTACATGATTACGGCAGCCATGCCTGTCCCGCAGATAAAGTCGATAAGGTACAACAACCGTGACTTTGTAGAGGTAAGAGGACTTTGGGAAGTGCAGAACGATTACATGGGAGGGCCTTTCGTCATACATGCATTCTATGACAAGACAGGTGAAAACGTGATAGTGCTGCAAGCGTTCGTTTATGCCCCGAAATTTGACAAACGCAATTATCTCAGACAGGTAGAGTCGATTATCTACTCTTTCGAATGGATGAATGACAAGGAAGACGGAAGAAAAAAATAAAAATTTTATGATTCTCCGAAAAATTACCCCAAATGATTGTGTATGCAGTAATTGTCACGGACAGCGTGGCCGCCCGTGGCCTCGTGAACGGGTCGTGAACGGTTTATGAGAATGTCCTGTGGACATTCGAAAGTGAGCAGCATTTTACGAGACCTGAGGGATATACT
>JADIME010000010.1 GCA_017694935.1 Candidatus Merdivivens pullistercoris | reverse complement strand
GGCATCCTTCCGGCACGTTTTCGCCGTTTTTATCGTAAAATAGCGCTGCTATTCTCCTCAAAAAACGACAAAAACCTGCGCGGAAGCCTGTCTCAAATGTTCTGAGAAAAAATTTTAAACAGCTTCTTAGTTCAAAGCGAGGAGTATCAGGTCTTCACGTGTTATTCCGCGTACTTTATTTCGTATGTAGCTTCCAATGAACCGTCTCTGTTGATTTCCGCTTTGACCACCCGCCCGGAATCATCAAAAGCGTAGCTGTAAGTATAGGTTATCCCGTCTATGTTTTCAGATTGTGTCATATCAGCATTGCATTCGCCTACGAGCCCCAATAACATGAAATTGCTTTGATCTGCAGGATTGGAAGATGTAATGATAGATGTAAGGTCTATGTTTGCATCGTTAGGGATTTGCCCGTATGTCCTTGAAGATGCAGACATGACATCGCCCATAAAGTTGCTTTCCATTAATGTGATATTGCCGCCTTCCCATGTGATGAAAATATCTACTGTACCAAAATCGCTGTCGGCACTGCTTATCTTTGTAAGACGGTTTTCTCCGTCATAACTGAAATTTATGGAACCGATTGTCATATCTTCGCCGGAAAAATCATCAACGGTCGTGATATCGCAGGAAACGGCTCTTCCGTTGTTATCCATGGTATTCCTTTGCCGGAAAGGCAATATGGGATTTACTTTCCAGGATACCCATTATAACATTTCTGCAGGTGATTATGTGATTCTGCCCAATGCTGCACTTGCTTCTAACTTCTCGGCATCGGATGATTTTCAAGGCATCCTGATGAACCTATCGGAAGCATTCGTCACTTCGATTGCCATCCGCAGCAACTATGGCATCATAGGACACTTGTCGCTCTTACGGAATCCTGTCATGAAATTGTCTGAACGGGACTTCCGGATATGCGAGGCTGCCTTGCAATATCTGCATATGCGTATGGAAGATGAGAAGCATTTTTTCCGCGAAGAATTATTAGGCAGCTTGCTGACCGCGCATATCCTTGACCTGTACGACATTCACGCACGCAGCAACAAAGAGCTGCAAGTGTCAGAGCGCATCACCTCCCTGTTGCGGAATTTCATAGAATTGCTGTATAACGGTGAATACATCCGAAACAGAGACCTTGAATTTTATGCATCACACCTTTGCATTACGCCGCATTATCTCTCTGAAATATGTAAAAAGGTTAGTGGCAAGCCCGCTTCTTACTGGATTGACCGCTTTACCATACAGGAAATTACCCGCCTGCTCCGGCAGAAAAAACTCTCGCTGACGGAAATCGCGGAACGGATGAATTTTTCTTCCGTGTCTTATTTCAGCCGATACGTACAAAAGCGGATTCATCTGTCGCCATCAGAATATAGAAAAGACTGTTAATGGTATTGCGAGGTTTACTACCTTATCTTTTTCTACTTTTTATTTGCCTTACTTGCCTGTGGAACATGGCCGGCGTGGAGTCTGCACCGACTTTCTCCGTCAGTTCCTCGTATGCACTGATAGGTCAAAGGCTGAGCCCGCGAGCAAAATCGAAAGGATCGGAAATGAAAACGGCGACACCAGCACGAAAACCTGTCTTCTCACCCCGGGAAAGTGAACAGGTTTGCTGGAAAAAATATTCACTTTCCCGGCAAGGATGCTCAAAGGATGCCGATAGAATAGCTCCTGATGCCGAAGGTATCATTTCGTTACGGAGAAAGTGCATTGAAAACACGGAAAATCTGTTCACTTTCCCGGACCTCAGGCTTCCGCGATATTTGCCTTGCGGCAGAAATACGGTTCACGCCTCGGCAATGCAAGTCTCACGACTTGCACCGCCTGTTCCGCCCGTCGCATCCGGAAGTCCAAGGCCTCCCGGCTTCTCCGGACGGAACAGGCAAATGCAAATAAATTTGCATTGCTCTCGGCTTCTCTGTATATTTGCACCGTTTTTCGGTCAGGGTATATGGCCGGAATGATATAATAGGCATTATATTAACAACATGAGATTTTGGCTTGCCATATTAGCTGTTTCATTGTCACTTTTTTTCATAGAAAAAGGTGTCGAGACATCGCAACAAGACCGGACAGAAAGCATGGAAACGACCACGGAAAGCGCTCTGCTTGACGCGTGGGCGGAACAGCAGGCCGTAAGCAGGAAGTACCTCAGCGATGCGATGGCTTCTTCGGCCAATGTGATAATGACGGCAAGGCAATACACGCTTCAATCTGCAAAAGTCCAGAATCATTCTTACAAAAGTATCGATATACTGAAATCATCCTCGCGGACGATCGGGCATGACAGTGAATTCTACTGCCGAAACCGCTTCACTTCAAATACAAGAAACGGCGTAATATCCGGTTCCATGTCCGATTACATAACCGCATCCTTAAAACGGATCATCATTTAGCGTATTGTCTTTTTTATTTTCCGGAATGCCGGCCTCAGGCCTGAAAGGGCCCGAATGCCTATGCCGCCGCATACCGGGTACTGCCATGCCGAGATGTTCCGATAATGCATCGGAAACAGGAAACATGGAGCATGTGCATTGCAAACATGTCAAAAACCACTGACATCACAAACATGTTTAACGAAAAAAGACAATCATGACCAATACGATAAATATAGACAAGACTTTAGACAAATATTCAAAAGACTTTTCAATCCGCCACACGGGCAACAGGTGGGCATTGCTATCCATCATTGTATGCATAGTGCCTTTTATCATAGCCATCCTCGTGCCGTCATTGAGAGACGGGGGATTTTATGATTTTGCAGTGACAATGCTGATTCTTGCGGCTACCATAGCCCTGTGCCTCGTTATATTCTATGTGGCGGGGGACAGCAAGAAGATATACTTCAAGCCATCCCACGACTGGATGGAAAGATGCGAATTCTATTTTGACGGAAGGAATCTGGACAAGATAGCCGGCCTGTTGGCCAAAGGGGATTTCCAAGCCATAGCGGACATGCCGAGAAACCACTCACAACAATATCTCATCATAATGTACAAGGCCCCGAAAAGCAATGTAGTATGTGCCCAGATATGCACTGTTTCCGAAATGCATTTCAAGCCTTGCGGAGATATAGTGATGCTGAAAGACGGTGAACATAACATCCCTAAAAAAACCTCATTATTAGACTTTTTCTATCAATACGGAAAGTAATACGAACCAATCAAAAGAAAACAGATTATGAACCTCATAGACAATTCATTAGTAGAAGCTTCAAACGGAAAGATAATAGTAAAACGCAAACTTTTGGGCAAGCAGTTCATTTTCACCCCGGAAGATTCACCGTTGAAAAAATCCGTCGAATATTTTGACCTTACCGAAGAATACGGGTTGAAGAAATGCATCGAGGACAAGGACTTCACACAAATCGACAATTACCGCAAATCCTCCGCACCGACCCTTCAGGTGGTAATGTACAAGACAAAAAGCGGCAAAGTGGCAGCCGCACAGTTACAGAAATACGTGCCGTATGAATATGTGGCCGCAAGCAACATTTCCGTTGCGGACTAAAGTTGGCTGACCGGAGAATGCTGAAACTGGATAAATAAACTCTTTTTTGCAATATTGATTAGGGAAAAGCTGTCCTGCCCATTCGCAGGACGGCTTTTTTAGAAGCCGATAAGTTCGAGCAGCCTGTCTATGGCTTCGTCCTGAGGGACATGGCGGAGGACAGGTTCCTTGCCTTTGTATATGGTTACCTTGCCGCCGCCTTCGCCGACATAGCCCCAGTCGGCATCCGCCATTTCTCCCGGGCCGTTTACTATGCAGCCCATCACGGCTATCCGCAGGCCTTTCAGATGGGCGGTACGGCGTTTCACTTCATCGAAAACCCTTTCAAGGTCGTACATCGTCCTTCCGCAGCCGGGGCAGGCTATGTATTCCGGCTTATAGAATCTCCGGCGTGCGGCCTGCATTATCTCGTCTTTCAGATACGCGGACTCTTCTTCCGTAAGACAGGGATACGAGGAAGCGGGGGAGAAGTCATCTATCTCTTTGTCCAACAGTTTCTTCCCGTACAGACAGGCAAGATCGGCAATCATCGTCTCCCTTTCCTTGTCCTTGGATGCCTGCATGGCTTTGTCCCATTCAGCGCAGGAATCTTCCTCTTCCCTTGCGTAGACTGCCCGCCCCTTGCTGTACCGTCTTGCCAGATAAGCGGCCACAGGCAGTTCGTACACAGGGTCTTCCGTCAGAGAGACCCTTATCGTATCCCCGATGCCGTCTTCCAGCAGGGAGGAGATGCCTACCACGGACTTGATACGCCCGCTGTCCCCGTTGCCGGCCTCGGTCACCCCCAAATGCATGGGGAACAGGAAGCCTTCCTTTTTCATGGCCTCATACAGCATCCTGTACGCCTGCACCATGACCAGAGTGTTGCTTGACTTCAACGAGACCACTACATTGAAAAACCCTTGCCCGATGCACATCCTGATCCATTCCATGGCAGCCTCTTCCATTCCCCGTGGCGTATCTCCGTAAAGACCGGTTATCCTTTCACCCAATGAACCGTGATTCAAGCCGATACGGATTGCCGTACCATTTTTGCGGCAGACTTCTATGAGTTCTGAAAGTTTCCTGCATGCGGTATCATGCTCTTTTGCGAAATTGCCCGGGTTTATCCTTACCTTGTCGGCTATCCCGGCCACCGCCAAGGCCACGTCCGCCGAGAAATGCACATCGGCTACAAGCGGCGTGAATATCCCTTGAGCGTGGAGTCTTTCCCTGATTGCGGCAAGGGCTTCCACTTCGCGCATCCCTTGTGTCGTAAGCCTTATCATCTGCGCCCCGCACGCGGCAAGCCTTGCACATTGGGCGACAGAAGCGTACACATCGGCAGTGTGTGTATTGCACATTGTCTGTATCACTATCGGATGCCCTGCACCTATGATTACCTTGGAAGGGCTGTCCGCGCGGCCGACCGTGGCCGATATGGTTTTGAATGCCTTTTCGTTCTGCATGATTCTGACTGCCATAAACAACGGTTTTTATGAACTTGCTGTAATTACAGGCGGTTTTAAATAATTTCTTAATTATCTTTCAGAAAAAACTTGCGGCCTAACTGGAAATGGACTCCGACCGAAATGAGTATCTGGTTGGGGTACTCATACGTATAATAATATTCACTGTCCCTCGAAGGCTGGTAAATAGGGGAGAACGAATGCTTGTAAGTGCATTCGATGTGTATTTCCACCGGTGGCAGGACAATGGCGAAACCGCCTCCTGCACGGATTCCGTAATCGAAACGTATGTCCGTGTCTTCCCAGTCGGTGGCCGCGAAATCGTCGGTCTCCATGTACGGCCTGTCCACTTTCATACGGTAGCCCACATACAGGCCTCCGTTCACGAGAAGCCTTACGTACCCGTCCAGTATCTCAAAATGGAAGAGCGAGGTGAAAGGCAATTCGGCGACTTCGTAAAATGTGGTATTGTATGGCTCCAATCTCGAATTTTCATACGAAAACCCTTCTTTAGAGTACCGCAACCCCGTCTGAAGACCGAAATAAGACATGGTGCCCCACAAATCCTGCAGATAAGTATACGTAATCCCGACCCCGAAAGGAGAAAATTCCCTCTGGATCGAAGTGGAAGTCGTCACATACAGTCCTCCGAAGCCAACACTGTAATTCACGCCTATGAGATGGCATCTTTCCACAGGCTTGGGTTTCTTTATGACTTCCGTGGAATCATTGAATGTGAGTCCGGGGGTAAGCCCCACGGTAAATTCCTGGGCCGAGACGGGAAGAATCCCCCGCACCGAGAATATCATGACGGTCACGGCAATCAGGGCCGCTATGCGATATTTTTTCATTACCTGAACATTTCCATAAGATTAACTTCCTGATCTATTTCGGTGGCCGCCGGAATGTTTATCATATACGTGCCATCGGTAAGTTCCAAGAACTTGACTTTCTCCGGCTGTTTTTTTTCGAGCAACACTCCCGTATCCACTATGCCGTTGTTGTTCCTGTCCTGGGTAATCCTTACGGAATAACGCCCTTCCTTGATATACGGGAAAGTCAGGAGAGTATCGGTGTTTATATCGTATTTCCTCAATACGGAAGTCCTCTTTTCATTTACAAGTTCCACCAGATACCGGCTGTGTACTTCGGTAAGGCTTAATCTCAATGTACTCAGATCTTCCGATGTCGGGAGCGAAACCTTTGTCTTGGTACTGTCGTTAGGCATCCTGTTTATATCGAAAAAAACACCGTACGGAATCTTCAGATTGCATTCGTAGCCTGGAAGCAGCGGTTTTTCGGGATATATCTTATAACGCCGCACGTCCGTGGTATCATGCACGACATAGAATTTTTCGGGACTTTCCTCCTGCCTCGGGTTAAGGATCGTCATCTGAAGGGAGTCGAAATGGGCTTCCACGAGAGGGTATGTAAATTCAAGTACGAAGCCGTCCTGATCGAAAGTCTCGCCCGTGGCGGTCAGCTTGAACACAGTGGAAGTGTCTTCTGCCGACATCTCGTTCCTCGGCTTGTACCTTCTGGCATTCTGTATCATGGCGCGGCTTTTATGCATTCCTATGCGCTCCGTGGTCGGGACACGGATTTTCAAAGAATCGTCGGTCTTCATGTAGGTGACATTCAGCCATAACG
Organism: Candidatus Merdivivens pullistercoris; assembly: GCA_017694935.1. Taxonomy (GTDB): domain Bacteria; phylum Bacteroidota; class Bacteroidia; order Bacteroidales; family UBA932; genus Merdivivens; species Merdivivens pullistercoris. Next base: position 30,899 of record JADIME010000010.1, on the reverse strand, counting down.
AATCCGGCTGGATCTTGGTGCCGTCGTTGATCCATATCAGAAGGCTGTCCTGCATGTCATTGAACTGCGTGATGACCTTTTCATTCGGTATGCCTTCGAACCACAGGGAGTCTATCTGCGTGTAAGGCGACGAGAACGTTATGTAGAATGTCTTTTCCCCTGTACGTTCCTTATTTACAAGGTACTGTCTCGAAGTGGCTTCCTTGAACATCGACAGTTCATAGTCGGAACTTCTGGTAAGGCAGGCGAGCGTGTCCGTCATGTCCAGTTTCAGGAGTTCGAGCACATTGTCCGCAACGACCTTCGTCGGACGCACCAGCGAGTCTATGAACGCCACTTCCTCCGATTCGGGATTGAACTTGTTGTCATTGTTAAGGTCGTTGAAGGCGTACATCCTGTACAGGGTGTCCTTTATGTTCCTTATGGCAAAAAAGCCCCAGTCGTCGGCCTTGGCGGCCGCCACCGGCCTTTCCTTGAATACTACCGAATCGTCGTCGGATATGTAAAGCCCCACGGTGGCTCCTTTGAACGGCTCAAGAGTGTTGCAATCGGAAACAGTTCCGGTCAGGTACATGGAATCCACTGCGTTTCCTGTGGAAAACGCTATTACGAACCCCGGATATATGTTGCCTTCGTTGTTGTCGGCTATGGACTGCCCCATGTCTAAAACGTATGTGCGGTTGGAGTCCAGCCTGCCGTCAAAGGATACTATGATGCTCTTGCCGCGGATCTTGTGGACAGGGCGTTTTTCCATGGGAGGGGAAAGGAAAATATCGGTCGCGGTCTTGACGACCACATATTCGTCGAATGTCATCTTGATATAGCCCTTGTCCCTCGACACATTTGTGGCCATGTCCTGCGGCTCCACGTACAGCAGGACAGGAGGGATGGTGTCTTTCCATCCTCCGGAAGGAGGGGTCGTCGTATTGGCGCATGATTTGACGGACAGACTGCCGGCAAGTATCATGCATGCTATCAGGACCGGATAGGTCTTTTTTATAAAAACATTAAAATCGCGCATCGCGTATGATTTGATTTATTGTCAGTTTTCTATTATATCCTCACGACGCACCTTTTCTATCCCGTCGATTTTGGATATTTTCTTTATTATGGTATCCAAATCTTTCTTATTGGTAACCAGCAAGTCCATGGTGCCGGTAAACACGCCGCCGTTGCTTTCGAATTCCAGATGCCTGATGTTCACGGCCATGACGAATGATATGTATTTCGTCACATCGCTCAGCAGTCCCAATCTGTCCATGCCATAGACCGAGACACGCACCGGATAGGAATTGTCATGGTTGTCCGTGTTCCAAACAGGATCCTTGACTATGGTATAGCCCAATTTGGACTCCAGCTCGGTGGCTTTCTTGCAACTCTTCTTGTGGATATGTATCACATTGTCCTTGTCCTTAAAACCTATGATAGGGTCTCCGGGTATCGGATTGCAGCACGGGGATATAACGAAATTCATGCCTTTCGAGGCTTCATCCACGAATACATTGTCGTTTTTTGAAGAATTGCGGAACCAGCTCAGCCAGGACTGGTTGGAGGAATTGCGCTTCAATACGTACTCTATGTCGCTCAGATTCAGCATTCCGGAACCGACATTATAGTACAGGTCCTCGGGAGTGTTCAGTTTGTATCCCCTGTACAGCGCGCGGACATTCTTGTCGTTCGCCTTTATCCCGTTCTGCTGTAATTTTTCCAGAACCGTTTCCTTGCCCTTCTTTATATACTCCTGCCTTTCGCCTTTCAGATAGGATTTTACGATATTGATGGCTTTGGCGGTTTTAAGGAACTCCAACCATTCCACCTGCGGACTTGCATTGTCGGCCGTGATGATTTCCACCTGGTCGCCGCTGCGGAGTTCCTGTGAAAGAGGGAAGAGTTTCTGGTTTATCTTGGCCGCTATGGCCTTGTTCCCGATATGGGTATGGATCATGTAGGCGTAATCTAAGGCGGTAGCCCCCTTTATCAGCGTTTTCTGCTCTCCCTTAGGAGTGAAAACAGTTATGTTGGGGCTTGTCATCTCTTTGTGGAACTCGTCCAGAAGCTCTATCGACGAAGCGTCGGGGTTGTTTATGATTTCCCTGACACGCTGCAGCATGGCATCCATTTCATATTCCATGTCGGGAAGTATCACCCCGTCTTTTTTGTAAAGCCAGTGGGCGGCGATTCCTTTCTCCGCGATATTGTTCATCCTCTCGCTGCGTATCTGCACTTCAACCCAGAACCCCCGGCTCTTGTCAGGGCACATGATGGTGCAATGCAGGGCTTCGTAGCCATTGCTCTTAGGATTTCCGACCCAGTCCCTGTACCTGTCCGGCTTGAAGCTCTTCGGAGGGAAAATCTTTTTCAGGATGGAATATATTTCAAAGCATTCCGAAAACTCCTTGTCGGCCGCGCTCGGCGTGAAAATAATCCTCACGGCAAAAAGATCATAAATCTGGTCGAATGAAACACCTTTGTTTTTCATCTTGTACCATATCGAATAAGGCGATTTCAGCCTTTTTAATATGGTAAAACCGAAACCTTTGTCCTTCGCCGCCTTTTCTTCAAGGGCCTTCTTTATGGGACTGATGAATTCGTCCAATTTGTTGAAATTGCCGCTTTGCAGTTCGGACAATTTTTCCAGAATGTCGTTATACGCTTCCGGCTCCTTGTATTTAAGCCACGTATCCTCCATCTCCGACTTTATGCCGTAAAGGCCGAGACGATGGGCGAGGGGGATGAATATGTACATCGTTTCGCCGAGTATCTTGTCGCGCTTGTACTCCGGCATGGCCCCGATGGTCCTTATGTTGTGAAGCCTGTCGGCAAGTTTTATGAGCACCACACGTATGTCGTCATTGAGCGTGTACAGTATCCTTTTGAAATTTTCCGCCTGAAGCGAGGTCTGCGTGGCCGTCCCCTCGTTGTCCAAGGCCACCTTTATCTTCGTAAGGCCGTCTACCAAAGAAGCTATCTTTTCGGTAAAATGATTGCGTATATCCTCTACCGTATAGTCGGTATCTTCCACGACATCGTGCAGCAATGCGGCCACGATCGATTTGTAACCGAGGCCTATTTCGCTTACGACGATTTTCGCCACGGCCAGAGGATGCATTATATACGGTTCTCCTGATCGCCTCCTTACCCCTTTATGGGCTTCATTGGCGAACTCGAAGGCCTTCTTTATCATTTCCATCTCTTTGGAGTTGCTCACCCTCTTTTTCGCGGCTTCAAGAAGATCCTCGTAGGCGGCCTGGATCATGTCATGGTCTTCCTTGGTAAATTCAGTCATATTCAGTCGTCAAGATTATAATTGTCCACATTTTGAAAAGCGTATGAAATTTCCGCCCCGAACAGGATGATGAACCAGCAGAAATTCATCCAGAACATGAAAAGCGGTATGGCCGCGACCGCACCGTAAACGGCACTCAGCCTTGCCACGAACAATTGCGTTTCAATGTAAAGGTACTGCAAAATTACAAAAAACAGCGCCGAAATCAATGCCGCCTTGAACGCCGGGCCGAAAAACACTTTTTTATTCGGGATGAATTTGTACATGGCTGTCAGTACGCCCGCCGTAAGGATGTACACGGCTATCCACGCTATCCCGGATTTCAAGGTATCCGTGACTTCAGCCCCGAAGCCTATGGAATCGAAGGCATTGGCATACATGAATATCGCGGAAAACATTATCAGCACGACGAACGGGGCTATCATCAGGATAGTGCAATAGGCAGCAAGCCTTCTGAAAAAATTCCTCGATTTCTTCACCCTCCATACATGGTTGAAGGCGGACTCCACGTTCAGCATCATCCAGAATATCAACCAAACGAACAATAATGCGCTTATCAGCCCTACCGCATTGGACTGGGCGGCGTTTATGATATTGTCCGCATAGCATATGACCTGGTCTATGACTTCCTCGCTCGTGTCGAAATATTCATAAATCATGTCCTGAAGATGTCCCCGCAGCCCGAAACCGTCGGTAATCGCGAAAGTCACGGCAATAAAAGGGACGACGGCCATGGTGCCGAAAAAACTCAGGCACACGGCCTGGTTGCCGATCCTCTCCGTTGAAAAAGTCTTGATGGTGATGAAAAGCACGCGCATATACCGCACGAACCTCGCCTTGGCACGGCCTATCGAGCCTGTGTCAAGATGCCAGATATCGTGCAGGAAGAAGTTCTTTACTTTCTGTATCGCGGATTTCAGCCCCATGTGTCAGAACTATTTCGCCATTATCCCAATTTGGCCATGAAACGTTCCGGATCCACGATGAACCTTTCATGGTATCCCTTTCCTATAACTCCTTTATCGTCATACGCAGCCACATTGAATGAAAGTTTCCTGCCGTCTATGGCTGCAAGTTCCGCGTCGGCCCACACCTTCGTGCCTACCTTGCATGCACGCAGGTGTTCTATGTTCACCAAAGTGCCTACAGTGTCGAGGCCGCTGACATTCTTGACCAAATGCCAGCACGCGCCCTCCATCAGCGCGAGCATCGCCGGGGTGGAGTATACGGGCAGGGCCCCTGAGTCATAACGGATTGCAGTCGTGTCGTCAGTAACGGTCATTTCGGACCTGTTTGTCATTCCTGTTTTCAAATCTTCCATATTATTTTGATATTTTAAATTTTATTTTCACCTATCATTTCGTAAAAATCATTTTCGCCGATGACCCTGATGCCTAATTTTTCGGCTTTCTTCATCTTTTCGGGACCGCATTTTTCACCGGCGAGCAAATAGGCCGTCCTGCCGCTTACGGAACTTGCGTTCTTCCCCCCGTAAGCCTCTATCTTTTTCTTCATTTCTTCCCTCGGGATGGAAAAATTGCCGGTGACCACTATCGATGCCCCGCCTAACACATCCGAGACCTTCCCGCTTTCATCAGGAAACGTTTCCATGGCCAATCCCGCGTTTTTCAGTTTCAGCAGGAATTCAAGATGCCTTATGTCCGAGAAATACGAGATTATCGAATCGGCAATGGTTTCGCCGACCTCGTCCACGTCCATCAATTCCTCCCTTGTCGCCGCAACTATGGCATCCATGCTTTTGAAATGGGCGGCTATTGCCTTTGCCGTCGTTTCCCCGACATAACGTATGCCTATGGCGAACAGCACCCTGCGGAACGGCACCGACCTCGATGCCCCGATACTTGCAAGGAATTTTTCGACAGAACGCTCCTTCCATCCGTCGAGCGTAAGAAGCCGTCCGGCATCCAATGTGTACAAATCGGCGCTGTCTTTTATGAAACCGGCATCGTACAACTGCTCCACGGTTGCCTCCCCGGCATTGATATTCATGGCCTTGCGGCTGATGAAATGCAATATCCCGGCTTTTATCTGAGGCGGACACCCGTCGGAGTTGGGACAGAAATACTTTGCCTCGCCTTCGACTCTTACCAATCTGGCACCGCAGGAAGGACAATATTCGGGAAAGGCAGGGGGAAGTATGCCGGAGGTACGCTTTGCCAGCTCGACCCCCGTTATCTTGGGGATTATTTCCCCGCCCTTTTCCACATATACGTAATCCCCTATATGGATATCCAACTGTTCCATCTGATCCGCATTGTGCAAGGAGGCGCGCTTTACGACCGTTCCCGAAAGCTGGACCGGTTCGAGGTTGGCCACGGGGGTGACCGCTCCCGTGCGGCCGACCTGGTAATCTATCGAAAGAAGCTTCGTCAATGCCCTCTCTGCCTTGAACTTGAATGCAGTGGCCCAGCGGGGGGACTTTGCCGTGTATCCCAGCCGTCTCTGGATATCCAGCTCGTTTACCTTTATGACTATCCCGTCCGTAGCGAAAGGAAGGAATTTCCTGCGGACATCCCATTCGCGTATGTACCCGTCCACTTCTTCCATGGCACGGCACAGCCTTATATGTTCGGAAACCGGGAGCCCCCATGATCTGGCAGCTTCAAGAGCCTCTATATGGGTCTTGAACGCAAGGTTTTCGCCTATCAGATGATATAGCGTGCATTCAAGCCCCCGCCGTCCCACCTCTTCGGGATCCAGCAGTTTCAATGACCCCGAGGCTGCATTGCGCGGATTGGCAAACGGCTGTTCCCCGTCTATTTCCCTTTCCTCGTTCAGCCTGTCGAAAGCCTCGTAAGGCATGTATATCTCGCCCCTTATTTCGAATTCTTCGGGAACAGGGACATCGGAATGTTTCAGTCTGACCGGGATCGACCGGATGCGGCGCACATTGTCAGTGACATCGTCCCCTTCTATGCCGTCCCCCCGGGTAAGCGCCATGGACAATTCGCCTTTTTTATATGTAAGGCAGATGGCCGTACCGTCGAATTTCAATTCGGCCGACATCGTGAACACAGGCTCGATTTCGCGCACCCGGCCGAAAAACGCATCCACTTCGCCCATGTCGTATGTATTGCCGAGCGACAGCATAGGGTAACGGTGGCGGCGTTGCGCGAATTCTTTTCTTACGGCTCCGCCGGCTTTTACACCGGTACCTCCGTTTCCCGGTTCCAGATCGCTTCCGACCTTTACGGTAGGGGAGTCAGCAGAGGCGAATTCGGGATATTTCTTTTCAAGCGAAGAAAGTTCCTGCATCAGCATGTCATACTCGAAATCGGATATGACGGGGGCATTTTCCACATAATACCTTCTGTTGTGCCCGTTTATCTCCGTCCTCAGTTCGTCTATCCTTCTTTTTGCCTCTTTTTTATCCATAAAACAAAATATTACCTCGCGGCTTCTTTATGCCGAAATAAACTACAAAAATATTATTTTTGCATCATAAAAACAATTAACGCATCAACAATACTGAAATGAAAGAATCTGTCATCATCCTCGCCGGCGGAGGGCCCGCGCCGGGCATAAACACCGTAATCGGAAGTATTACAAAGACATTCCTTTCCAAGGGATTCCGTGTGCTCGGACTCCACAAAGGATATTCGGGACTGTTTTCCGAAAAGGCCGATTTCGAAGAGCTCGACTTTAAAATAGCCGACCGGTATTTCAACCGTGGCGGCTCGTATCTTCAAATGAGCAGGTTCAAGCCTACGGACAAGGATTTTGAAGACAATTTCAATCTGTCACTGTTCAAGGACAACAATATCAAGCTGCTGGTAACGATAGGAGGGGACGACACCGCATCAACGGCGAACAGGGTCGCCAGATTTCTGGAATCCCGCAGTTATCCTATCCGCAACATCCACGTTCCCAAAACGATAGACAACGACCTTCCGCTTCCCGACAACGCCCCCACTTTCGGGTTCAATTCGGCGAAAGACGAAGGAGCACGCATAGCTCGCACTATATATGAGGATGCACGGACTTCCGGCAACTGGATGCTTGTTGCGGCAATGGGACGCTCGGCAGGACATCTGGCCCTGGGCATAGGGGCGGCATGCCATTATCCGATGATCATCATACCGGAAATGTTCAACAGGACGACCATAACGGTTGAAAAAATCATAGCCTTGTCGATTTCCGCCATAATCAAAAGGAAAATCCTCGGGATAGACTACGGCGCCATCATGATTTCGGAAGGGGTCTTCCATGAGCTTGACACGGAAGAACTCGTGGCAAGGGGAATCCGCTTCTCATACGACGAACACGGGCACCCGGAACTCGGGAAAGTATCCAAGGCCGTGCTGTTCAACGACATCATGGAGAAAGAGCTCAAAGAACTCGGAATAAAGGTCAAGACCCGTCCCGTTGAAATCGGCTATGACGTAAGATGCATCGACCCTGTGGGGTACGACCTTACATACTGCTCGCAACTGGGCATGGGGGTATACAGCCTCTATTCGAAAGGCGAGACAGGCTGCATGGTATATGTGGACGCATCCGGGAAAGTATCCCCGCTCTATCTGAAAGACCTTCAGGACGCATCGGGGAAAATACCTCCGCGCAAAGTAGACATCGGAGGCGGCCTTGCCACAGGCTTTTACGAAAATATCGTGCAATACGTGACGCCGGAAGATTATGAGGCAGCCAGAAAATACGTCCCCGAGCCGGAAAAATTCGATTTTCTCAAGATATTGGGCTGGTAGTCAGGCTTCCTGGACAGATGGTAAAAAGGATAATATACCAGATGCTCCCGAGGTATTTCGGGAATGTGAACGGCAATTGCAGGCCTTCAGGCTCTTTGGATGAAAACGGATGCGGAAAATTTTCCGACATTACGCCGGCAATCCTGGAACGCCTCAGGGATGAACTGAAAATTACCGATATCTGGTATACCGGAGTATTGGATCACGCGACGACGGTTTCTTTTCCCGGGAAACCGTCGTCTTCCGTTGCCGTGGTAAAAGGCAGGGCAGGCTCTCCGTATGCGGTACGGGACTACTTTGACATTGCACCGTATCTTGCCGACAATCCGGAACAACGTTTTGAAGAGTTCAAGGAGTTGGTCAAACGCACCCATGAGGCAGGACTGAAAGCAATAATCGATTTTGTTCCCAACCACGTGGCACGTGAATACGCTTCATCTTATGCGGCTAAGGAACGGAACCTCGGGGCTGACGACGATCCGTCCTTAGGGGAAAACGACCTTAACGATTTCATTTACTTGCCGGGAGAACATCTGCACCTTCCCGAATGCGTACCCGGATACGATGATTACCACGAGTATCCGGCCAAAGTAACCGGCAACAATTGTTACAGTGCATATCCGTCTGTAAATGACTGGTATGATACAGTCAAGCTGAACTATGGCTCCAGGCATACCGGTACATGGGACAAGATGGCGGAGATAATAAGTTTCTGGGCGGCCGCGGGCATCGACGGTTTCAGGTGCGACATGGTTGAAATGGTCCCTGTCGCATTTTTCGCATGGCTGATTCCCAAAGTCAAGACTGAAGCGGGACGAGACATATCTTTCATAGCCGAAGTCTACGGGATGTCCCGCTACAAAGAGTATTCCGATGCCGGTTTCGACCTGCTGTATGACAAATCGGGCCTTTATGACACTTTGCGCGGGATATGCACCTCCGTCATGCCGGCAAGCGGGATTACACGCAACTGGCAGATGCTCGGGGAATTGCAGCCCAAAATGCTGAATTTTCTTGAAAACCATGACGAGCAGAGGATTGCATCCGGTTTCTTCTGCGGCGACGCACGCAAATCTTACGCGGCGTTGTATGTATCGCTTATGTTCAACGATGCCGCATTCATGATTTATTCAGGACAGGAATACGGCGAAAGGGGCATGGACGAAGAAGGCTTCAGCGGGAGGGACGGCAGAAGCACCATTTACGATTTCTGGAGTGTCGGCTCCCTGAGACGCGCCCTGACCGGACAGTCCACAGGAGAGGAAAACGCCGTTTATGAAAAATACGTATCGCTCCTTGCCTCTTTGGCCGCAAGCAAGGCATTGTCTCACGGAAAGACTTTCGATTTGTGCTATGCCAATTACGGCAATCCGGGATTCGATCCCGGCAGGCATTTCGCGTTCCTCAAATATTGTCCCGGAGAACTGAAACTCGTGGCGGCCAATTTCTCAGGATTGGATACCGAAATGGCCATAAGGATTCCGGCACACGCCTTCGAATATTTTTCCATCCCTGAAACACCGGGACTCAACAGCAAAACTCCAGTATGCATAAAAACAGGAGCCTGGGATGGGGCAATCTCGGACCTGATATGATGCTACCGCGCCCCGGAACAGCGCCGCCTGAATTCGGAACAGGATATGGCCGCGGCCACAGCTACATTGAGGGACTCGCTGCCGCTGTCGCCGAAAGACGGTATGAACAGCTTCCTGTCCGTATGGCGTGCCGTTTCCCGGGATATCCCATCGGACTCGGACCCCATGACTACCATGGCGGGACCATCCGCCGCAAGGTCCGCGCCATAAATATTCTCGCCGTCCAGGAAAGTGCCGAATACCGGAATCCCTTCCTGCTGCAGGAGAGAGCACAGTGTTTCAAGCCCGGTATAATGGAATTTCACCCTGAAAACGGCTCCCATAGTTGCCTGTACTACTTTCGGGCTGTATATATCCACTGTCCCGGACGAAGCGAATACCGCATTTATCCCGAACCAGTCGGCAATCCTTATGATAGTGCCGGCATTCCCAGGATCATGTATGCCGTCCAAGCCGAGAAACAGTGGCGGCACAGACATGCTTCTGTCCTGCTTCCTTATGATTTCCAAAGCCTTTTCAGGGGTGACGGCTCCTCTTCCCGCCGGCATTCCGACTACGGCGAGCACCGGAGAGGGGGTAGACAGGCCGGATATGCGCGACATCGCTTCTTCGCCGATTTCGTCCCTGTAATAGACACTCTCGACCCTGAAGCCGGATGCGACGGCCTCCGCGACAAGTTTTTCACCCTCGCATACGAAAAGCCCGGTTTCGTCCCTGAATTTTTTCTGCGAAAGCGAACGTATACGTTTAATTTCGTTTTTTGACAGCACCATAAAAATTCCTCATATAGGATTATCTGCAAAAATAGTCTAAATTTGCATATTTGACTAAAAGCGATTTCCAATCGGTAGAGTTTTTCGGATGAAAAGAAGAAGCACATACATGACAATTGCCGCCTTCATGGCGTTGCTGCTTGCCATATCTTGCAGTACGACAAAGGTTTTGCCCGAAGGCACCTACCGATTGGCAAAAAATACCGTGGAAATCACTGCCGGAAAAGAGGACAAAAAGAACCTGAGCGTTTCCGAATTGGAACAATACATAAAACAGTCCCCTAACAAATACTTCGTTTTCGGATGGAATCCGTTCCTGAACATATACAACTGGAGCAACGGCAAAGGCGACGGATGGGACCGGTTTGTAAAAAAGATAGGAGTTCCCCCTGTGCAATTCGATCCGTCAGCGATTGAAAGCAGCAAGGAAAACATCATCTCGCATCTTAAATACAAGGGGTTTTACGGTTCTTGTGTCCAAGACACAGTGATATACCGGAAAAGAAGGGCGAAAGTGCGGTATGAGGTATTCCCGGGAAAACGGTTCCCGATAAAGGAGATTACATACGACATAGCGGATTCGCTGATGCTTTCCCTTGCAATGGCGGATATTTCAGGCTCCCTCGTGCGGGAAGGAGATTATCTGAGCGAATCGTCCCTTGAAAGCGAGTCCCAGAGACTCAGTTCAATATACAGGAACAACGGATATTACGGATTCTCAAAGAACTATGTTTTTTTCGAGGCCGATACGACCCTTGTCAGGGACAGCGCCTTGCTTGAGATAAGCATCAGGAACCACACAAGAGGAAGTCAGCCGGCGGATTCCACGCGGCACCGCAGATACAGGATAGGAAAAGTGCGCATAAAATATCCCGAAGACATGAAAGTAAGGGAAAGCCTGTTGAAAAGGCTGAACAGGATAACCCCGGGAGCCCTGTACGACGAGCAGGACATAAATACCACGTATTCGAGATTCTCGGGTGTCCGCCTGTTCGGAAGCGTCAATATAAACCTTACAGAAACAGAAGGCGACAGAGTGGATTGCGACATCTCCCTCACGCAATCCAAGATACAGGGAATGAAACTGAACATGGAAGCGTCCACCAACTCATCGGGACTGTTCGGCGTATCGCCTTCGCTGTCTTACTACAACAAGAACATTTTCAGGGGAGGAGAATGGTTCACATTGGGTTTCATGGGCAATTTCCAATTCAAGTTCAACGATCCCATCCGTTCTACGGAACTCGGAATTTCGGCCGGGATAAGCTTTCCCGAATTCCTTTTCCTGCCGGACAGCCTTTTCGGAAGCACCGTGCCGCGCAGCGACCTGAACCTTTCATACAATTATCAAAGCCGGCCCGAATATACGAGAAACATCATTTCCACTTCTTTCGGTTACAGTTGGAACACAGGGGAGAAATTTTACTACACATTGACACCCGTACAGTTGAACATCATCAGGCTGTTCAATCTCGACCCCGAATTTTACGCCGACCTGAGCAACAACCCTTATCTCCAGAGCGCATACCAGAATCACTTCGACCTGGGTTTGGGAGGCTCGGTATACTATACGACCGACAATTCGATGAATCCCAAAAGGAGTTATTTCTACTCCCGCCTGCAAGTGGATCTAGCCGGAAATTTCCTGAGCCTTTTCAATCCGCTCATGCCCACGGACGCCGCCGGGAACAGGATGATCTGGAACACTCCTTATTCACAGTTCGCAAGGGCGGAACTTTCCATAGTAAAGACATGGGTATTCGGAGACAAGGGCAACCATTCGATAGCTCTCAGGGGAACCGGGGGAATCGGATATTCATACGGAAACTCGGATGCGATGCCTTTTGAAAAACAGTTTTATGCCGGAGGGGCAAGCAGCCTGCGCGGATGGCAGTCAAGGGCCGTAGGCCCGGGAATGTCCCCGATGAATGAAAACTTCGTAATACCGAACCAGACAGGAGACATTAAGCTTGAAGCCAATCTCGAATACCGTTTCCGTGTCTTCTGGAAGATAGCAGGCGCTCTCTTTGTGGATGCCGGAAACGTATGGAACCTGCGCTCTTCATACGAAGGCGATCCGGGAGTGCTCCGCAAAGACACTTTCTTTCAAAGCATAGCCCTCAATTGGGGACTCGGGCTGAGGCTCGATCTGGATTTTGTACTGTTGCGCCTGGACATGGGTATAAGATTGCATGACCCTTCATTGATGAATCAGGGCACGGATGAGGATCCGTTGTACAGAAGAGTCGGCTGGATAAGCCCGTCAAGATGGTTCGGTAAGAACACATTCGCAATACATTTCGGCGTAGGTTACCCGTTCTAAAAGCCCTGGGATTAAATTTTGCGGATAATCATTTATTTTAAATTCCATGACAAATAGTCCTTGTAGAGGATGCAGGCATGATATTTGAGAGATGGCGGCGCGGGTTGCCATATCCCGGCATTTGACGGCCGGCACGTAACCGGCGGGAATAAGGGCATTGACAGACAGGTAAATTTTAATTAATATAAAAGTTTTTTCAAATCAGATTATGAAGATCAAAGAAATCGTTGCACGCGAGATACTCGATTCGCGCGGAAACCCTACAGTCGAAGTCGAAGTAAAACTTGAGTCCGGCATCATTGGCCGTGCGTCAGTGCCTTCCGGAGCATCCACAGGAGAACATGAAGCATTGGAATTGAGGGATGGCGACAAGAAACGTTATGGCGGAAAAGGTGTGTTGAAAGCGGTTGCCAATGTAAACAATGTAATAGCTCCCGCACTTCGCGGCTGTTCGGCTCTCGAGCAAAGGGCTATCGACATGAAGATGATTGCGCTGGACGGCACCAAGACAAAATCCAAACTCGGGGCCAATGCCATTCTCGGAGTTTCCCTTGCGGTGGCAAAAGCTGCGGCCAACTATCTTGACATCCCGCTTTACAGGTACATCGGAGGTGTCAATACATACGTTCTGCCAGTTCCTATGATGAATATCATCAACGGCGGTTCGCACAGCGACGCCCCGATAGCTTTCCAGGAATTCATGATCCGTCCGGTAGGCGCACCTTGTTTCAGGGAAGGCCTCCGCATGGGTGCTGAAGTATTCCATGCCTTGAAGAAAGTGCTTCATGACCGCGGCCTCAGTACGGCGGTAGGCGACGAAGGAGGTTTCGCGCCGACTCTTAACGGTACAGAAGACGCATTGGAATCAATCATTGCAGCTATCAAGGCGGCAGGTTATGAACCGGGAAAGGACGTAATGATCGGACTTGACTGTGCTTCTTCCGAATTTTACAAGGACGGCATCTACGATTATACCATCTTCGAAGGCGAAAAAGGCAAAAAACGCACTTCGGCAGAACAGGTAGACTATCTTGAAAGCCTTATAGACAAATATCCTATCGACTCTATAGAGGACGGCATGAGCGAAAACGACTGGGAAGGCTGGAAAGCCCTCACTGAAAGGATAGGTTCAAGGTGCCAGCTGGTAGGGGATGACCTGTTCGTAACCAATGTGGATTTCCTGTCAAAAGGCATCGCAATGGGCTGTGCAAACTCAATCCTTATCAAAGTCAATCAGATAGGCTCGCTCAGCGAAACTCTTGATGCAATCGAGATGGCTCACCGTCACGGATATACTACCGTCACTTCGCACCGTTCAGGAGAAACAGAGGATGCAACTATTGCAGACATAGCAGTGGCTACCAACAGCGGCCAGATCAAGACCGGCTCCCTCAGCCGTTCAGACAGGATGGCCAAATACAACCAGCTTCTCAGAATCGAAGAAGAACTCGGCGACAGGGCGGTATACGGGTACAAAAGGATAAAATAACAGCTTCCAAGAAGTTTTAAAGAGGGCGAGTCTGACTTTTGACCCGCCCTCTCTTTGATTTGGCTACTTCGAAGATATTTCAGGAAATAGCTCCTTTAAAATCCCAAAACGCAGCGCGCTCCAAAGTAATAATACTTGTAGTACCAAAATGAATGGATGAATGATGCATTGTCGAATATTATCACTCTTGCCTGATTTGATGATGCCTGAGACGAAGTCCACAATTGATTAGTCACAGGATCGAACATTGTCTTGTCATCGTCCGCCACTTTCTCAAAGTTAGCATTCATGAGTTCAGGAACGTCTCCTTTCCCCAACCAGAAAAAGTTTCCAGTTTCACCGTCGAAAAATGAAGAAGTGGTATTAAGTGTCGCACCTGCAAGATTCCTCAGAATATCGAACCATTGTCCGGTGGCAGGAAGATACCATCCCGTACTTGTCCCGGGAGCCGGCACCGTTTCATTGAAAGCCACTGCATCCCTGAATATCGGATACATGCCGTTTTCAAAATCATCCGCTCTTTTCTCTCGGATCAGTTTAGTGTATAGATATCCTTCTATGTCAGCATCCGAAAGTTCGTAAGATGCGTAATAATCATCCACGACATAGGCATACGGGATTCCTATTTCCCTTTCATCACGGTCCCATCCTTGGGTCGCCGCATCATAAAACCACATATTGCTGTATGTGATATCTCCGACGTGCTTTGTGGCCATTACCGAACCGTGAGGCTCAATACCTTTATCAATGAGAGCCTGCTTCTCCGCCGCCCCCATGCGTGTCGTGTCTGTTGAATAGACTATGCCGATAACATCGTGGGAAGCTACAGTGGCCGCATCCGTCGATACATCAAGCAATGAGCCGTCTGACAGATAAAAATCTCCCACGGTCGCCTGCGACGGAAATTTGTTGCCGCCGTACACCTGCACGACACATGTATCTTTTACATTGGCAGATTCAACGAATATGGATGTCCTGCCGGAACCTGTCGCGGTTACTGTACCGTTTTCGTCCACAGTGGCAATTGAGGTGTCATCGCTGGTATATGATATATTCTCAACCTCCGCATTTTCAGGCAAGACTGTCACCATCAGTGTAAGATTGTCTCCGATAAGCATCTCGGCCGAAGTCGGCTCCACTGATATGGACTCGATTTCAACAGGTTCTTCTACCTCGGTAGTATCGCCTCCGGGAACTTCCGGTCCCGGTTTTTCCGTGTTATTCTTTTCGCAGGATATTGTCGACAATGAAACGGCAATGAATGCGATTGCAATGATAAATAATGACTTTTTCATATCAAAATGATTTTAATAATGTGAATTGATTTTAAACTGTTCTTGTTATTCGCGCCCGGCCTCGGCTTGGTTCAAACAAATTTGTCCTCTGCTCCCGGCTTGCGGTTTAAAAATAATGACTGACGCGGTCGTGCTTGTTGTCAAGTTGTGTTTGTTGTCAAAATGAGCCGAATGTCAGTATAGGCCTTACCAGATATGACTCGTTTTTATTTGCTTTCATGCATATTACACTCCATCCGTTATCAAGATATACATAACGGGCCTGGGTAGATGAAGATGTCGTGGAAGTCCAATACACCCCAGTATCATTAACAGGATCCTTCAGGTTATCGGAAACTTTATCCATGGAAGCATTTATCGCCTCCACTATGCCTGTTATGTTTTCCCACATAAAATCATCATCGTTGATCGGCAGCATATTGCTTTCGTCAAACCTGATATCGGCGAAATTGCGTATGATTTCAAAGAACTGGCCGCATGACGGGAGGTACCATGGCGTGGCATTTTCAGGTACTGGGACATAGTCATTGTACTCATCGGCCGCCAGCATGGCTGGATAATATCCCGCATTATATGCATCCGTCCGGAATTCTTTTACAAGGCATGTTTTTTCAAACCCGCTGAAATCCGCATCTGAAAGTTCGAAAGTCCCGTAAGAATCCCCTTCTACCAATGCATCGGTGAAGCCTATTTCCGTTTCATCCCTGAGGTAGGCCCCTGTTTCCAAATCGGAATACCATGCTACGGATAAATTGTCGGCAGCGTCTTTCAAAGCCATGGCGAAGCCTCTGGGGTATTTTGCGCCTTTGCTTTCAAGATAGTCTTTGTCATAATCGCTCATCCCTGCGATGTTCTTACTGAATACAATGCCTATCACATCGGCCTGCCTTACTATGGCTTCATCCGTGTCCTTGGAAAGTATGGTTCCGTCGGCCAAAAGGAAATCGCCTATATTTATCAATGACGGGAGATTGAGACTTGTCCGAACCGATAAAGTGCAAACATCCTCCACTTCCCCGGCCTTTGCTATAATCTCGGTTATCCCTTCCGATACTGCTGTGACAAGACCGCTTTGATCCACAGTGGCAACAGCATCGTTAGCTGAACGCCATGAAACGGATTTGTCAGTAGCATTGTCGGGAACGACATCGGCCTCAAGCAAGGCTGTTTGCCCCGGCTCCAATTCGAGTTCTGTCTGGTTGAGTTCGACGGACGTTACCTCTACGGTATGTTCTGTACATGAAACAACATAGGCAAAAACAGCCGTAACTGCCATGAAATATTTTATTGCAGACAACATATTTTCCATATACCACCATATTTAGAATCCTAGTACGCAGAGGACATTCATGTATTCCATTTTATAATATCTGTAACAGCATACGAAACCGTTGTCATCCAATGAAATGAATCTGGTTTCGGAAGGAGAGGCCACCGATGAAGTCCAAAACATCATGCCGCTTCCGATAAATTCAGACTTGTTTTCGGAAGAAAGAGGCGATAGGATATCATTCATGTTAGAGGACAAAGGCCCTAAATTCATCCAGTAGAAATCTTCTTCCCCTTCCTTTACGAGATTGCTTTCTTCCACATTGCCTTTTGCAAGGCCCCTTATGATATCAAACCACTGACCGTTGGAAGGAAGATACCATCCTGTCGAAATTTCCGGCGAAGGGACGAGAGTTTCGAATTCATCCACCCAGCTGAATACCTGATAATATCCTGCCGCAAGTTCGTCTTTGCGCAATTCCTTTATCGACTGGTAATATCGGTAACCGTTCAGATCGTTGTTCGCCATCCGATATGTCTCGTAAGGGTCACCGTATACTATGATGTTAGGCATGCCGATTTCTTCTTCGTTGAGTGAAAAATCAAAGTCGCTCTCAATGAAATACCATCTCAGAGGCTCCGGAGCCTGCCTTGCGGACATTACGAGGCCGTTCGGTTGTTCGACTCCTTTTAATTTCAATGCTTCCTTTTCAGCCTCGCCCATCCGGCTCGCATCCGTGCAAAAAACTATGCCTATCACCGGCATGGAAGCTATTTCCGCAGTCGATGAGCTTTGAGACAGTATTGAACCGTCTGACAGATAATAGTCACCTACATAGGCATTCTGTGGCTTCTTGTCGCCGATGAATACAGTCACTTTGCATTCGGCATAAACATCGCCGCAGGATACTCTAACGACCGCTTTCCCGGGAGACAGTGCAGTTACATTTCCGTTTTGGTCCACCTTTGCAACAGACTCGTCATCTATGCTCCACGACAGTTCGACCAAAGTGTCTTCGGGCGTAGTCTGGCATGACAATACGGAACTCTCGTTCCTTAAAAGCCATATTGCACTGTCGCCGAGATTCAATGACAACGGTATCGCCGTAGTGTCCCCGGGAGTAGAGAGCGAATCTTCCGGAGGGGTCAGGGGATCCTCTCCGTTGTCAATAGGCGACTTGGTACACGAAACAGACCACAACAGTCCGGCAACTGACATGACAGACAGTAAAAATGAAGTTTTAGATTTCATTAAAAAAAGTTTGTTTCCCTGTGTCCTGCGGGAAAATAAACAAAATGAACAGCGGAACACCCCTTGCCTCTAAATCTGGTTACCGGTATTCAAAACGCTGTCATACTATGCATAAAACACGACACATCTCCGTCTGATTGAACGGAGGGGAAGTGCCCGCATAGCATGAAAATTTGGCGATTTTTATGGAAAGGCACTGCTCTTATTTCAAAAGTTTCATAGAAACCGCTACAAATATAAAGAAATTTAAAACAAGTTTCTTTTTTTTGAAAAAAATTAAACAGCCCTTACAGCATGGTTTCCCATTTACCCTTTTTAATATAAGAATAGCACAATATGCCTATCAGTAAGTAATATACATGCTCGGTAGTCCAGCACAACGAAACGTCCAGTCTCAAGTGCATGGTGATGAACGCGCTATATGCCAGATACACCATCAAAGTGCCTATTTCGAGAGCGAAAGCCTTGCGCGTATTGCCGGTACCTGAAACAGCCTGAAATAATATGTTTCCGGGGACCGTGAAGATCAATGAGGTGCAAAACACCCATACGGACGGGGCGACATCTTCATATAACGAAGGTATGTTTGTATAGATGCGGGCGAACAATTCCGGAAACGCCGAAAAAAGCAGGGCAAGCGGTATGACGAACATGTAGCCCATCACTATGATACGTTTGATCGTAGGCATGACTTCTTCCTGCCTTCCCGCTCCTATGAGGTTGCTTGTCACAGAACTGCATGTTGAAGCGAAAGCGCTGATTATCATAAATATCAGACTTCCTATATTTCTAACGATATTGGTTACGGCAAGGGAGTGTTCCCCAAGATGCTCTACGAAAATGATAAAAGCGAACCATGTGGAAAATGATATGAAATTCTGTATCATTGTCCAGAAAGACACTTTCAATATGCTTCGCTGCCCGTGAACCGACGGCCTGTATATCCTGTCCAACCCGTATTTGCGGCAATCAACCCGGAATCTCGTATAAAGTATGAAAAACATAAGGGACACGGCCTCCGCCAGCACGGAACCGATAGCCGCCCCGGCTATGCCCAAAGCCGGAAAACCGAATTTGCCGAAAACCAGAATCCAGTTGAACAGGACATTCGACAAAACCATGACAATGGAATTAAGTGTCAATGTCCTGGTCTGTGTCGTCCCGACAAAGAAAGCACGGAACATTGCAGCCGCAAAAGCGAACAGAAGCCCGAATACTCTGTAGTTTATGTAATCTTCCGCCGCCCGTGCCACATCCGGAGACGATACGGCCATCTCTATCAGGCTGTCGGAAAACCATAAGGACAGTCCCGACATGACCAATGCGATGGCCGATATGATATAAAGGCCCTGGAAAAACACATTGCCTATGTCCCGGTAATTGCCTTCACCGTTGCGGCGGGCGATGATTATCTGAGCCCCTACGCTGAAACCGAATCCCATCATGAAAATCATCATGTAGAACACGGCCCCGATAGCCGACGCTCCCAATTCTACTTCCCCGACACGTCCCATGAATGCCGTATCCGTCATGCCGATAAGCTGCTCCATGAGAAGGCTTATCATTATAGGGTACGCTATCTTCCAAATATCCTTTTTCCTGTATGTTGCCTGTGCTGTCATGCGACAATCCGAAGTTTTTTTAGAAGTTGTTTAAAATTTTTCCGTGATGAATTCCAAGCAGTTCCCGATTACAGAAAACAGGGGACAGCCCATGACGGACTGTCCTCTGAAACTGTATTATGATTGTAATTTGAAGTAGTAATGGGTCTATTCGGCGTCGGATGCCTCTATTTCCCTGAGCATCTCCTTGACGGCCGCTTCAATCTGAAGATCCCGTCCCTGAACCAGGCTTTCGGGATCGTTACGTACCATTATGTCAGGATTGAGCTGCTTGTTTTCCTGATACTTGCCCTCATTGTCCTTCATGCCGATCTGAGGTATTCCGAAAATGAGGGTAGGGTCTATCTGGCTTTCCCACCATACTGCCGTCATCGTGCCCGGCACAGGCATGCCTATGATCTTGCCGATTCCAAGGGCACGGTATGCAAACGGGAATCCGTGGGCATCCGAATAGTTGCCTTCACCCACAATGACACAGGACGGTTTGTACCATTTGTTCAAAGGCTCAGAGCCGATATACTGTCCTCTCGGTGTCATGTCCGCGTAATGCTTGCCGTTCAGGAATGTGGCAAGGTCGTCATGCAGCCATCCTCCGCCGTTGAAACGTGTATCGACGATAAGCGCATCGCAATTGCGGTACTTGCCGAGTGCCTTCGAGAACACTTCCCTGAAGCTCGGGCTGTCCATGCCCTGTACATGAACATAACCTACGCGCCCGCCGGAAAGCGAATCGACAAGATGCTCGCGTTGTTTAACCCAACGGTCATAAAGGAGCGCCTGCTGGGTACCGTATGAAATAGGTTTCACGACTTCTTCCCAAGTCTTGCCGCCCTTGCGGAGCGCGAGAACGACATTTTTGCCTGCCTTGTGGTTAAGGAAACGGTAATAGTCTTCACCTGCCTTGACTGGATTGCCGTCTATCTTTTCTATGATGACACCCGGCTTTATCTTGGAATCCGATGAAATCATAGGGTTGTCCTCGATTACTTCGGCAACCATGAGGCCGTCGCCTTCATAATCATTGTCGAAGAACACCCCGAATACGGCAGTGGCATCCCCGCCGCCATAGTTATAGAACCTCGAACCGGTATGCGACGCATTGAGTTCCCCGAGAAGCTCGCTGAGCATTTCAGAGAAATCGAAATTGTTGTTGATATACGGAAGGAACCTCGAATAAGCCTCCTTGTACATCGCCCAGTCGATTCCGTGAATGTCCGGATCGTAGAACTTGTCCACAACCTGCTGCCATGCATGGTTGAATATGTATTCCCTTTCCAAAGCCGGACGATAATTGAATTCGGCGCTAATGCCTACAGGTTTCATCATGCCGCTGTTCAGGTCGAGGGAACTGATACGTCCCGAAGAAAGGATGTATACCTGGTTTCCGGTCTCGTCCGTATCGAACATGCCGCTGTATGTGTTCAGTTTCGCGACCAGACGGGTGTCGCCTTCTTTCAAATCGCGTGTCCAGAGATCATATCCTCCTTCAAATGCGGCGAGATAGTAAAGTTTCGAACCGTCATTGTTGAGATAGCAATCACCGTAAGTGGCCGAATTGACAGTCAGCCTTACCATCCTGTCTTCAATATTGTCGAAGTCGTATTCAACCTCGGGGAGATCCGCCTTGGTGGAATCCTTGTCCTTCTTGTCGTCTTTCTTGTTTTTCTTGGAAGCTTCCTGCATCATGGCATATACTTCGCCTTCCTCTTTGTCCCTCATGAACGAATCGTATGACTCTTTATTGAAGAACATGATGTAGATGTCGGTATACGAGCCCCAGCTTCCGTGGCTGCGGTAACCGTTCTTGTCTGTATACCAAAGGATTGCATTGCCGTCCAATACGAAATGCGCGCCGCTGTCGGAATAACCGCTTTCGGTAAGGTTATGGAGTTCTCCGCTTCCGTCCGCTTTCACAAGCCCGAGGTCCACATAGTTCCATCCGCCTTTCTCAAAGAAGTTTACAGCGAACCATTTCCCGTCAGGTGACCATTGGTACCACTGGTCGCCGTCAGAGTATGAGTAATTGTAATTCCCGTCGAGGATTGTACGGATTTTCCCGCTCTTGAGGTTTATTACACGGAGGGTCGTCCTTGCCTCAAGGAAAGCCACCTCTTTGCCGTCAGGAGAGAACGAAGGCTGGAAACGTGCCACATTGCCTTCCGTCACAGGTTTTTCCTCAATCTCGGTGGCGTACGTGAACATGGTTTCGTCTTTCTTGACTATTTCCGACATGTACACATTCCAACAGCCGTTTCTTTCTGCAGAATATACTATGCTGCGGCCGTCAGGAGAGAAGTCTATGTCGCGTTCCTGTTCAGGAGTATCGGTAATCCTTACCGTAGTCCCGTATTCGGTAGAAGCCACGTAAACATCGCCGCGCATTATGAAAGCCACTTCCTTGCCGCTCGGCGAGACTGCCATAGAAGACACTCCTGCAGAACGGTATTGTACTATATAGTCAGGCTCGGTACGGTCCGAACGTATCTCCATGGAGACTTTCACCGGCTCCGCGCCGTCTTTCACCGTATAAATCTCACCGTCATAGAAGTAGGCCATCGTGCCGTCATCGGAGATTGAAAGGAAGCGTACAGGATGTGTCTCGTGCCTGGTCACCTGAGTATCCTTGCCGGTGGAAATGGAGTGCTTCCAGATATTGAAGGAGCCGCTTTTTTCAGACAGCCAGTAAAATTCATCATCGTTTCCCGGAACGAATACCGCATTCATGTCCTCTCCGTTGAAATCGGACAGCATCGTATGTTTTCCGGTTGCAGGCTCGTAAAGCCAGATATCCCTTGTAACTGATGAAGTATGGTGCTTGCGCCAATTGTCTTCATAGCCTTTCTTGTCCTGATAAACAAGTTTGTCGCCGGTGGAGTTGAATGAAATGCTTTCCATGCATACCGAAGAAAACAGTTCAGGACGTCCTCCGGTTACGGGAACTGCATAAACCTGCTGGAATCCGGCTTCGGGACTTTGGGCGAAATCCTTGTCCGCCATGTTGTTGGTTTCGATGTAGAGTGTCTTTCCGTCATTGCTGAACGCAAGAGGCTTCTCGCCCAAAGACCAATAGGTCAGCCTTGTCGGCTCGCCGCCTTCGGCAGGCATCGTGAAAATGTCGAAATTGCCGTACCTGTTCGAAGCGAAAGCGATGGTCTTTCCGTCAGGAGACCATACCGGGGCATAATCATGGGCCTCATTCGTTGTCAGCTGCTGGGCTACACCGCCATCGGCCGATACTTTGTAAATGTCCCCCTTGTACGAAAAAGCTATGCTTTTCCCGTCAGGGGAGATGGCAGGATAACGTGTCCACAAAGGATTTTCCTGCGCATTGGCGTTAAGCGCAAACGCCGCAAGCATCGTTGCTAAAGAGATTTTTAAGAATTTCATAAATTATTTAAAAATTAATAATCAATATCCGTATTTTTTCCATTCCGCAGACAGCCTTCGGCGTATCTCTTCTTCCTTTTTGTTTTTCCCGGGATCGTAAAACCTCGTCCCTGACATTTTTTCCGGCAAAAATTCCTGATCCACAAAATTCCCTTCATAATCATGGGCGTACCTGTATCCGTCGCTGTAACCGAGATCCTTCATCAGTTTTGTCGGAGCATTCCTCAGATGCAGTGGGACCGGGGCGTCCTTTGTGTCTTTTGCCGCCTGCAAGGCACTGTCTATGGCCATATATGCGCTGTTGCTCTTTGGCGAAGCGGCAAGATAAATGGCTGTTTCCGCAAGCGGAATCCTCGCTTCGGGCATCCCTATCCTGTGAACCGTATCGAAACAGGCCGAGGCAAGCAGCATTGCGTTCGGATTGGCCAGCCCTATGTCTTCGGATGCAAGTATGGCAAGCCTGCGGGCGATGAACAGCGGATCCTCTCCGCCGTCAAGCATCCTGGCCATCCAATATATCGCCCCGTTGGGATCGGAACCCCTTACGCTTTTTATGAATGCGGAAATGATGTCGTAATGCATCTCGCCGCCTTTGTCGTAGATTGCTATGTTTTCCTGCAGGCTGTCCTGTACCACCTTGTTGTCTATTACGACAGGAGCATCCTGAGGGAAGGTGCCGACTGTTATTTCAAGTATGTTCAACAACTTGCGCGCATCTCCACCGGAAAAACGGAACAGGGCTTCCTTTTCCCGTACAGTAATGTCCCTTGTCTTTAAATATGCGTCCTCATGTATAGCCCTTTGAAGCAATATGTCCAGATCTTCGGGACCGAGGGATTTCAGCACGAACACCTGACAACGCGAAAGGAGAGGGGTAATGACTTCGAAAGAAGGATTTTCCGTCGTGGCACCTATCAAAATGATGATGCCGCTCTCCACCGCGCCGAGCAGCGCGTCCTGCTGGGCCTTGTTGAAACGATGTATCTCGTCGATGAACAGTATCGGGGCACCTTTTGAGAACATCGCTCCGGACTTTGCCCTTTCGATTACCTCCCTGACATCCTTGACGCCGGAACTTATAGCCGACAGAGTATAGAATTCCCTGTCCAATGCGGAAGCCACGATGCGCGCCAATGTGGTTTTGCCCACACCGGGAGGCCCCCACAAGATAAACGACGAAAGGTTTCCGCCCTCAATCATGTTTCTGAGTACGGAACCCTTGCCTACCAAATGCTTCTGGCCTACATAATCGTCCAAAGACGAAGGCCGCATCCTTTCCGGGAGAGGTATCAACATCCTGACTTCTGTTTTACTCGTTAAAAATCTTACAAAAATACGCAGAAGCCGAGAGCCATGCAAATAAATTTGCAATGGCCGAGGCGTGAACCGTATTTCTGCCGAAGGCAAACATCGCAGAAGCCGAGAGTGGCATGGCGTGCCTCGCAAGGAAGGGACGAGTGCCCGGTTTGTACCGGAGGAAAGTGCTACGGTTTCGCTGCAAATCGGTTCACTTCCCACGGAAGGACAGGCGAGGGATGCAGGCAGAATGGCCGTAGAGCCGAGAGCGCGATTATACCACGGGGGAAAGTGCTACGGTTTCACGGCAAATCGATTCACTTCCCCCCCAAGAATACAACATTGCACTGGCAGATGCTATTTATGAAAATTCCTGGAGCAGCAGCAAATTGTTAAATTTGCATAAAACATTGTAAATCAACACATCACACCGGTGCAAGTTAAGTCGGCATGCTCCAGCAGACATGCAAAAACACACCTGCTGGAGCAACTGAAAATTGGCAATATTTTACAACTCGCGCATTATCATAAAGTTACAGCACAATAAATTAAGTTCTGCCGCTCCGGCAAATTCCATTTTCATCAACCAGCCGAAGTCAGCACAATAATAGGCAGCCTCATGACCAATGCGCATCACATGCCTTCCGGAGCATTTTAAACAGCTTCTTACATGTAAAATTCCAGAATCCGGTATTTTAATATATAGTCGTACTTGCTGTGCGACAATGTGGCCTCCGCCTTGTCGAGGTTGGCTTTGGCGTTCGAATAATCATAAACCCCTGATTTCCCGGCCTGATACTTAACAAGTTCATTTTCAAAGGCAAGCCGAGCCGCGTCCAGGGCCTTTTTCGCGGCAACCATCGCATCGTACGCCGTCATTGCGCCCCAATAAGCCTGTTCTATTTCTTTTTTCAACGCTTTTTGGGATTCGTTAAGGGCTATCTCGTAGTTGCGCACATTCAATTCGGACAGTTTCACATTGTTCCTGACCGCATTCCTGCTGAAAATAGGAATCGACAGCGACAGGCCGACATATTCATTGCCGTTATTGGACAGCTGTGTCCAGAAACTGCTGTTCAGCGACCTGTCCGTCAGGTTTGAAAAGGCGCTGTTCCCGTAACCGGCTGTAAAATGAAGGCTGGGATAATATGAACTTTTAGCCCCTTTCAATGCGGCATGGCTGCTTTCGAGGTTCAACTGCGCCACCTTAATCGACGGGTGTAGTAATAACGATGCCTCGTAAACTTCTTCCAATGAAGGCAAAAGGCGGTATTCGGGAAGTTCGTCCTTTTCCAGTTCCACGTATGGTTCGAAGGCGACGGAATCGGGAAGATTCATGGCCTGCCTCAAATCCAGAAGGGCAAGTATGTAATTGTTCTTGCTCTGTGTCAGGGAAGCCTGATCGGAAGCCACTACTGATTCATTGTCTATGACATCGCTATGCGAGGATTTCCCGCTCTCGTAGCGGCCGCGCGCAAGTTCCAACTGCGAAGTGCTGAGTTCCAGCTGGCTCTCGGAAATCTTCACGAGTTCCCGCGTATAGAGCGCCTGCAGGAAAAACGAAGTAATCTGCAGCGAAATGTTTTCCTTTACAAGCTCCAACTGGCTCGTGGCGGCCTCGAAATCGAGCTTGGAACGGTCGATTTCATGTTTTATCCTCAATCCCTGAAAAACCGGAATGGACGTGGACACGCCGAATGAACCTGAAATCTGGGAATTGTCTATATACGTCCCGTCCCTTGAAGGCCCGCGGCCGAAATATATGTTCCCTCCGAGCGATGCGGACAGGTCGGGAAGACGGGACATCCTTGCAGTATTTATATTGATTTCACCGCTTTCGACCTGAAGCTGCTGTTGCCTGACTTCATTGCTGTGCTCCAAGGCATATCCGATGCATCTGTCCAATGTCCATTGCTCCTGACCCCGCTGTTCCTGAGCCGCAAGGGAAGAGGAAGAAAGCAAGGAAAACAATATTGTGAAAACCGGCACTGCGGCACTGCTGCATATCAAACGTCTTTTCATGATTCACAATCAATTAAGTTTCAACAAGCCTTGTACCTTGTCATCCGTCCCGAGCCCGGAACGGACTTCTATATATACCCCGTCGGACATGCCGATTTCAATGTCGCGCCTTTCAAACAGCTGCTCTTTGCCTGACATGCCCGTGAAAATATTGACGTACGCCGTATCCCCGGCGAATTTGACCGCGCTTTCCTCGATGGCCAGCACTCCCGTCTTACGCTCCGTCACTATCTCAGCATTGGCACTGTATCCGGCCCGCACGAAAACCGAATCCGGAATATCCATTACCGCCTCTATTTCGAACATCACCACATTGTTTTCTTCCGTGGATTTCGGTGAAATATACGTCAGGACGGCATCGAACTCGTATCCCTGCAGCGCACCGATAGTGACTTTTACCGGCACCCCGGTACTTATTTTCCCCACATCGGCTTCATCCACGTCCCCTTTAAAGAGCATGTTGCCCAAGTCCGCCACTTCGGCTATCGTAGTACCGTCATTGAAGGTATTCGCCTGGATGACCGAATTGCCGACTTCCACGGGGATGTCGAGTATCTTTCCGGTAATTGTGGATCTTACCTGCGTGTTGCTGAGATGGGCGTATCTTTCCGAAACTCCGTCGGTGACGATTTTAAGGGCGTCTTCCGCGTTTTCGACCTCCTCTTCGGCATTGTCCAGATTGGTCTGCGCGGTCTCGAACTCTTCATCGGAAATGATACCCTTGTCGTGAAGTTCCTTGCTGCGCTCGAAATCCTTGACAGCCTTGTCCAGATTGATTCCGGCCACTCGCAGACGGCCTTCCGCGCTATTCAGCGAACTCATTTCCGGAACGACTTTAATCGTTGCTATGATATCGCCTTCTTTTATGTCTTCGCCTGGCTTGCAATGGATTGCCTCGATAATGCCCGAAATCTGAGGCTTTATCAGCACTTCATTGCCAGGCTCTACTTTTCCAGTTGCTATAATAGAATTGACAAGGTCACGGTTTGAAGGCGAGATTAACTCGTATTCAATAACTTTCGGTCTTGATTTCAAAAACAGGAAAACCATGGTTCCCAAAAAAACCGCAATCAATAAAACGATCCAAAAAATCTTGAAAAACCTTTTCATATCTCATTATATTATTATTCTTCCCTTAGTGCATCGACAGCACTGATTTTAATAGCCTTGTATGCTGGCAATGCTCCGGCTGCCAGACTTCCGGCAAAGATTATCCCGAAAGCGAGCAAAGCTGTCCCGAAAGGCAACTGCAAACTTATCCCGAGATTATAAGCCATATCTATATCTTCTTCAAAAATAACCGGAAGCAATACCTTGTCAAGGAGTCCCTGTACCAACAATGCCGCCGTCATCCCCAATATGCCAGCCAAAAGCGTAAGAACTGAACTTTCAGCCAGTATCTGTCCGACAATCTCGACGGGGTTTGCCCCCAAAGCCCTGCGCACGCCTATTTCCTGCCGCCGTTCGCGCACAATGATGAGCATGATATTGGTTATGCCTATGATACCTGCCAGCAGAGTTCCGGCCCCCACGAACCATGTCAGGAAAATCACTCCCGAAAACAGGCCTTCCACCATCCGGCGCAATTCCTCTGTATTGAATATCATCAGAGCCTTGTCATCTTCCGGAGATACGGTGTGAATCTCGGAAATGACCATCCTGCACGCCGATTCCAACGCTTTCATGTCAGCGTATCTTTCGCCCATTATGCCCAACATCATTATTTCCGAGCGGCCTTTGTTGTGCAGGTAGTCAACGGTAGAGTAGGGGGCTATCACGGTGTGCGGGGAGGTGAAAGTAAAACCGCTCTGCCCTTTCTCGTACACCCCGACAACCGTATAGTATATGCCGTCTATCCCGACCTTTTTCCCGAGAACACGCTGATAGTCATTGTCCCCCAAAATGTTTTCAGCCGTCCTTTTCGACAGCAGGCAGACTTTCCGGCGCATGTCCATGTCTATGTCATTCAACAGCCTTCCTGCCAACATGCCTATTTTGTCTATCTCCTGAAAGGCGGCATCATAGCCGGTATATGAAATGTCGTATGAAATACCGTCGCATACCATCTTGCCGCCCCAGTTGCTGTAACCTGCGGCACCGGCCAGCTTTATTCCCGGTATTTTCTTTATTTCCTCCAGATCCCTGTATTGCATGTCCCACCACCTTCCGGCAGGCATACCCTTGTATGATATGGAAGTGACGTCGGTACTTATGAAAGATATTTTCTGGGAAGAATCACCGAGCTGTTTTGTGACTATCCCCGATATGCCCATGCCGGCACCGAGCAGGAGCACAAGCATGAAAGTGCCCCAGATTACGCCGAGCGAAGTAAAAATACTCCTCTTTTTATTCCTGCCGAGGCTCTGGAAGATTTCACGCCACCATTCTATGTCGAATATCCTGATCATATCCCGTCCCTCAATGCATCAATCGTTTTTACCATGGCGGCCTTCCTTGCCGGAATGTAGCCTGCTATTATCCCCGATATTACAAGCACTATAGTAGCGCTCAGCACGATAGGAATCTCTACCGTCGGATCCTTGAAGATGTCGGCCCCCTCGAAGATAGTCCCGGCATACACGTCGCCCCGGCTGACAAGATATGCGTTCAGGCCTTCCATTGTCCCGACACCGAGGCACATCCCGATATAGCCGAACAGGGCGGTAATCGTGACGGCTTCGACTATCACCATCATTACGACCGAGCGGGGAGAGGCCCCGAGGGCTTTCCTGATACCTATCTCGGCCGTCCTTTCCCTGACAGAGACCAGCATTATATTGGAAACCCCGACTATGCCTGCAAACAATGTCCCGAAACCTATCATCCAGATAAATATGTCCAAAGCCCTGAACACAGTCATCAGTTCTTTGTAAAACTGCATGTTATTGCTGATATAGAATGCGTTCACATCGTCAGGGGAGAAGCCGTGCCTTTTTGAGAGGCGCTCCCGTAGCAACTGTTCGAAAAGGGCCACATCCTTCTCGCCGATACCTGACCTGAATTCAAATACTATGTTGGAAACCGAATTGTCTCCGCCGCTGTATAGCAACACTCCCGTGTCGAACGGGACAAGCACTTCACTATAAGCCCCGTAGCCTTCATTTTTCACGACACCGACCACGGTATAGGTGAATTTTCCTATGAAGATGCGCTTGCCGACAGGGTCTTCGCCGTCCTTGAACAGGACTTTTTCAAGATTCTCGTCAATCACGCAGGACTTTCGTTTGAGCTTCATATCCAAATCATTGATATACCGTCCTTTAGAAAGTTTCGAACCTGAGATCGCCATGTATCCCGGGACAACTCCGCGAAGGCTTACTTCCATCGTCCGGGTCTTGAATGCTGCCGTATCGTATGTAAAATATTTCTGGGGGCAGATGTTGTCCGTCACATAGTCCGAAAACTCGTTGCGAATGATTTCCAAGTCCTTACCGTCCATTGTAACCCAACGGTACTTGTCAAAACCTCCATAGCCTACGGAAGTATATCCGCCCCAAATCTGGCCGCTGTTCACCATCATCGAGCCGAAATTGGCCAACATGCCGTGCATCAGGCCGTTGCCCGCGCCAAGCAACACTACCAGCATGAAAATGCCCCATGCCACGGAAAATCCTGTCAGGAAAGTCCGCAGCCTGTTCTTACGCAAGGACTCGAATATCTCAATCAACAGTTCCCTCATCGATTATGCCGTCTTTGATGTGGATAATCCTCTGTGTCTGAAGCGCTATGCCTTTTTCATGGGTGACACATACTATGGTCATGCCGTAATCTCTGTTCACTTTTTTCAGCAAATCCATCACTTCCTGTGACGTAACACTGTCCAAAGCTCCCGTAGGCTCGTCCGCAAGTATCAGTTTCGGACGGGTTATAAGCGCCCTCGCTATGGCCACGCGCTGTTTCTGGCCTCCGGACATCTCGTTCGGCTTATGGTCGGCCCAGTCCTTGAGGCCGAGCCTGTCCAGAAACTCCAAAGCCATGGCATTGCGCTTTTTGCGCGATACGCCCTTGTAATACAGCGGGAGCGCGACATTTTCAAGTGCTGTCTTATAGCTGATAAGGTTAAAGGACTGGAATATGAAGCCGATCATCTTGTTCCGTGTGGCGGCGGCTTCGGTTTCGCTCATTCCTTTGATGAGTTTTCCGGAAAGATAATAATTGCCGCTGTCATAATCGTCGAGAATCCCGAGAATATTCAGGAGAGTGGATTTTCCCGAGCCTGACGCGCCCATTATCGAAAGAAGTTCGCCTTCCTTGATTTCGAGATTGATTCCTTTCAGGACATGAAGAGGCGAGCCGTTGTTGTATGTTTTGTGAATATTTTCTAAAACAACCATGGTCTATTTAACATAATGCCTATTATGTGACGTATCGTTATTTCCTGCAAAAACATTTAATGCAATTCGTGCCAAAGTTAGATAATTTTAAATAATTTCCGCCTTAGAAGCTGTTTAAAATTTTTTCAAAAGTTCTTTGTGGCATCCTTCCGGCACGTTTTCGCCGTTTTTATCGTAAAATAGCGCTGCTATTCTCCTCAAAAAACGACAAAAACCTGCGCGGAAGCCTGTC